>CAADGB010000162.1 GCA_900696455.1 uncultured delta proteobacterium | reverse complement strand
GGCGCCGCGCGCCACCGCCGGCGTGGCCGCCGCGGCGGGCGGCGGCGGCGAGCCGTCGCCGGTGGCGGTCCGGGTCACCCCGCTGCGCGCCGGCGTCCGCGGGCTCGAGGCCGAGCACACCGAGGTCGCCGCCGGCACCCTGCTCCAGATCGGCGCCCTGGCCGACGCCGTCCCCGGCATCACGCTGTGGGAGGTGCCGGCGCCCGCCGGTCGCGCCGAGCTGTTCTTCCCGCCGCCCGACGTGCTCGCGCCGTGCGCCGAGTGGCTGGCGCGCCGCGGCCCGATCTTGCCGTCGGCGCCCGACGGCGCGCTCGCGCCGCGCGAGCGGCTCGAGCCCGGCGACGTCGGCGCGAGCTGCGTCCTGCCGTTCTCGCCGCCGTTCGCGTTCGAGGTCCGCCGGCTGGTGCCCGACGTCGCCGGCAACGACGCCCGCGCGCTGTGGGCGGCGCTGCTCCTGACCGCGCCCGCCCTGGTCTTCCTGCTGGTGCTGGGGGCGCGGGCGCGGGGCGAGGTCACCCGCGCCCGGCTCGCCCGCGGGCTGGCGCTGGGCTGGATGTCGCTCCTGGTCGCCGCCCTCGGCGTGTGGCGCCTCCTGTGGGCGCACCGCCTCGACATGATGCGCGAGTACGAGGCCATCGGCGAGCGGGTCGCCGGCAACCAGCTCATGCTCCTCCTGGCGGCCGCGGCGCTGGCGGCGATGGCGGTGGTGCTGGCCCACGACGGCGACGAGCGCGCGCGGCCGCGGGTGCTGATCCTGGCGGCGCTGGCGTGGGCCGCCACCCTGGGCGCCGGCGGGCACGCCCTGGGCGCGCAGCTCGAGATCGTGCGCGCCGCGCGCGGCCCCATGCAGCTCGCCGGCCAGGCCGCGCTGTCGCTGGCGCTCGGCCTCGCCGCCGGCGGGCACGCGCTGGTCGCGTCCCGGCTCGACGGCGCGCGCTCGCCGGCGATCGCCGCCGTCCGCGCCCACCCGGCGGCCGCGCGCGTGGCGGCGGGCCTCGCGGTCGCGATCGTCGGCTTCGCCGCCGCGACGTGGGCACGCTCGGCGGTCGTGATCAAGCTGCCGCTCACCGCGGCGGCGCTCGGCCTGGCCTACCTGGTCGCCCGCGACGCGCTCACCGGCTCCGCCGAGCGGACGATCGTGCGCGCCGCCGCGGCGGCCGCCGCCGCGCTCGCCCTGGCGGCGATCGTCGCCCTCGACCTCGGCGTCGGCGTCGCGCTGCTCGGCCCCGGGCTGCCGATCGCGTTCCTCGTCGCCACCCACGACGCCTGCTTCGCCGACGCCGACCGCGGCCGGATGGGCGCGTTCGATCGCCAGCACCGGCCGCTGATCCGGGCCCACGGCGCGATCTTCGGCGCGCTGGCCCTCGCCGTGCTGGGGTGGTCGCTCGAGGGTCGCGACGGGCTGGGGCCGGCCATGACCCGGGGCGCGCTGCTCGCGCCGGTGGTGTTCGCGGCGCTGGTCGCGGTCTTCGCCCTCTCGTGGGCGCGGCGGGCGCCGGCCGCGCCGCACCGCCGCGCCGTGATCGCGACCTGCGTCGCCGTCGCCGTGGCCGCGCTCGTGGTGGCGCTCCTGCAGACGCCCCTGCTCGAGGCCTTCACCGACTCCGAGAGCCGGCACGCCTCGCGCCTGTCGGGCGTGCTCGACCCCGGCTACGCCCTGCTGCGCGACGACCGCGACTTCCTGGCCGGGCTCGCCGCCTGGCGCGAGACCATCGTCCCGCCCGAGGCCGGGACCTGGGCGAGCGGCCAGGGCTACTTCGGCGCGCAGGTGGTCGATCGCGGCGTGTGGCAGTCGATCGAGAACGACTACCTGCCGGTGCTCCTGGTGCGCGAGACCGGCACGGTCGGGCTGGTCGCGGCGGCGGCGCTCCTGCTGCTGGGGGCGCTCGGGCTGTGGTGCCTCGCCGGCGAGCGCTTCGCCCACGGCAGCCTGGGCCAGCGGGCGCGCGCCGTCGGCGCCGCCGTGCTCGGCGCGCTCGTCGTCTACCAGCCGCTGGCCTCGCTCGGCGTCCTGCCGCTGACCGGCATCTCGTGGCCGGGGCTGGGGCTCGACAGCCCCAGCGACTTCTGGCTGACGTTCGGCGTGGTGGCGTGGATCGCCGTGCTCGGCCACGACGTCGCCGGGCGAGGGCGCGCCGATCCCGACGGGAGCCTGCGCCAGGGCCGCGGCTTCGTCGGCGCCCGGCGCCTGGCCATGGCGGTCGCCGCGCTGATCGCGGTGGCCGGCGCCGCCCTGATCGCGCGCGCGGCGCGCTTCGCGGTCGAGCGCCCCGATCCGGTCGACGCCGCGGGCGACGTCGCCCCCGGCTTCGCCGGGCTGGGGCACGCCGCCGACTACGCGCAGCGGCTGCAGTGCAAGGACGAGGAGGTCCGCGACGCCGACGCCGAGGCGCTGGTGCCGTCCGAGCTCCTCGGTGAGCCGCTCGATCCGACGTCGCGGCGCTTCCACCGTCAGCTCCGCGCCCGCTGGAGCGCCGAGCGCGGCGCCGCCGTGGCCGCGCTCCGCCGCTTCCTCGCCGAGCCGCGCGGCCCGACCTGCAGCGGTCGCGCCGGGGCCTGGCGCCTCAGCCGCGGCGACGACGAGGGCGCGCCCGTGTGCACCGCGACCTGGGCCTTCGGCTGGCCGCGGGTCACCCTCGACGTCCGGCTCGTCGGGGACGGCGGGGGCGGCGGCGACGGCGCGGGCGGCCCCGGCGACGGCGGCGGCGGCGGCGGCGGCGGCGGCGGCGGCGGCGATGTCCGCGGCGGCGCCGTCGCCGTCGCGTCGTGCGAGGTCGACCTCCCCGGCGGCGCGCTCGCCGCCCTGCGTCGCTCCGAGCGCCGGCCCTACCGCGGGCAGCGCGTGCGCCTGGTGGCGCGGCCGATGGGCGCCGCCGCGCTCGATCGCGGCGAGCTGGTGGCCGGCAACGTCACCGTCCGCCTCCGCCCCGGCGCCGGCGAGGTCGACGTGTCGCGGGCGCGCGCCGGCATCTTCGCCGCCGAGAAGGTCCGGCTCGCCGACGAGCTGACGGTCGAGATCGCGCGCGACGGCGGCGCGCTCGAGGCGCGGGGGACGGTGTGGACCTTCGAGAAGCTGCCGCCGCGCCAGCTCGTGCAGGTGCTCGAGGCCGAGCCCGGCGGCTGGAAGCTGACCGAGCCCGCCACCGCCGACGCCGCGGTGCCGCTGCCGCTCGAGAGCATCGCGGTCCTGGTCATCGGTGGCCGCGAGTCGCGCAACCTGTGGCTGTACCGGCCGCCGCGGCGGTGGGGCGGCGAGCCGGCGGCGGTCGACATGCTGCTCGCCGACGACGTCCGCACCCTGGGCGCGGCGCGCCGCCGCCACTACGTCCTCGGCGGCGACCTGCCCGAGCTCGGCTGGTCGACCGTCGATCCCAGCATGTCGCTCGGGCTCGACGGCTGGGTCCAGGTCGCGCTCGATCGCATCGAGCAGACCCGGGCGGCCGGTGGCGGCGCGGCTGCGGCCACCGACGCCGGCGTCGCGCTGTGCGGCACGCTGCGGCCGCCGGCGGCGCGCGCCATCGACCCGCCGCCCGACGGCCAGGCCGGCGTGCTCGACGTCGGCCTCAACCCGCAGGTGTGCGCGCGCAGCACCTACGACGGCGTCATCGAGTGCCGGCTCTCGCTCCAGCCCGAGCTGACGATCGCGCTCCGCCACCTCACCGAGCTGATCGCCGCCCGCCCCCGGGAGTGGCTGACCCTCGACGGCCTGAGCGCCGACGACGCGGTGCCGGCGACCGAGGGCCAGTACGTGCTCCTGCGCGGCGACACCGGCGAGATCGTCGCCCAGGGCGAGTTCGTCCCCGGTCGCACCAGCTCGGTCTACGCCCCGGCCACGCCCGAGCTCGAGCAGTACCTGACCCGCGTGCTCGAGCATCGCGATCCCCGCACCGGGGCGCGCCTGCCGACCAACGAGGAGGACAGCTCGGTCAAGGTCGAATGGAACGCGCCGATCGCGGTCGGCTCGACGCTCAAGCCGATGCTGGCGCGGGCCGCCGAGCAGGCCGCGCCCGATCTCGTGCCGCGCCTGGTGCTGTCGGCCAGCCCGCGGCACGGCTGCGCCAGCGGCGCGCACGCCCTGCTCGGCCACTGTCCGCCCACCGAGCTGTGGCGGCGGGGCGAGGCCTCGGCCGGCATCGATCTCCACCGCTTCCTGGCCGAGTCGTCGAACTGGTTCATGGCGGCGCTCGGGATCCTCGGCACCGCGCTGCCCGACGGCGAGCTGCGGGTGGGCGAGCGCGTCCGGTCGTTGACCGAGGTCACCGCCGGCGACCTCGGCGGCCTCACCGAGCCGCTGACGACCGCGTACGACGGCGCCTCGGTGATCACCGCGCGCCGCGTGATCCTGTCCGGCCTGCGGCGCACCGCGATGTGGCGCCGCTTCGAGGCGGTGCTCGGCCGCGAGCTGTGCATCGACGGCGCCGCCGCCTGCGCGCGCCGGCTCCGCGGCGACGTGTGCGCGGCGCGCGCCCTGCCCATCGAGCGACCGTCGTCGCGCCTCCGCCGCCTGGTCGGCCTCGGGCCCGATCGCTTCGAGCTCTACGGCGAGGAGCCGCGGCCGGCCGACATCCCGGTCCGCGAGTACCTCCAGTTCCTGCGCGGCTCGGGCAAGCACTCGATCGGCTCGCTGGCCCAGCTCACCGACGCCTTCGGCCGCGTCGTCTACGACCCGGCCCACGACGGCGTCTACCGCCTGGCGGCGTCGTGGTTCCCGGTGCCGGCGGCCGGCGTCGCGCCCGAGCCTTGCGCGCCCGGTCAGGCCCCGACCGTGCGCGGCGCCACCGGCGGCCTGTGCGGCGTGGTGCGCGGCCGGGGCACCGCGGCGCGCGCGATGCGCGCGGTGCTCGCCGATCCGCGGATCGAGCTCTACGGCGCCAAGAGCGGGACGATCGACTCCCAGGGCGACGTGGCCGAGGACCCGGGCAAGTGCGCCCGCGCCAACGCGCGCCGCACCGTGGCCGGCCGGCCGGCGCGCGCGAGCGAGCAGCCGTACTGGCTGGCGTGTGGCGAGCCGGTCCCCGACGACAGCCTGTTCCTCGTCGCGTTCGGCGTGCGCACCGCCGACGGCGTCGAGCGCTTCACGCTCGGCCTGCGCTTCGAGCGGGTCGGCAAGAGCGCCGCCACGATCGCCGCCCGGCACTACCTGGCGACGGTCGCCGCCTACGTCACGGGCGCCTGGTCGACGCCGGCTGCGGCTTCGTCGTCGCCGGCTGCGGCTGCGGCGTCGCCGGCCTCGGCTTCGCCGCCGGCCGCTTCGCCGGCGGGGACGCGGCCGGGGCCTTGACCGGCGGCGGCGGGGTCGCCGGCAGGGCGGGGCGGGTCGACACCCGCGCCTGGGCGAAGGCGGGCGCGCCGTCGCAGCGCGCCTCG
>CAADGB010000161.1 GCA_900696455.1 uncultured delta proteobacterium | reverse complement strand
GTCGTCTTCCACCACGCCGGCGAGCTGGCCGGCGACGTCCGCGGGAACGATCCACGCTCGCTCGCCGCGGCCGTGCTCCTGACCGACCAGGCCCGCGACCGCGCCAGCCGCCTGCTGGGCGGTGACGCGCGCCGGGGATGAGCCGCCGACCCTCCGTGACCGGGCGACGAGGCCCGCTTCGAGCGACGTGCCTGGCCGATCTGATTCCAATTCCTAACGTGTCAACGTCTTGACGGGGAACACTGTACCGATCGCGGGTGGCGGAGCTATCGTGAAGAACTTCATGCACCCCGCCTCCCTAACGATCGCGCGCACCGAGTGGGTCGCGCGAATGATCTTGGAACGAAGGGTTCCGTCCCCGTCTCCACTCCAAAGAGCGCGGAGGTCGTCAAGGTACTCCTCCAAGCGTTCGAGGTCCCGCTGCACATCCACGTGCGTCTTGCTTTGACGTTGGGGAGTAGGCATGACGTCCCGTTGTACGCGGTCGGTACGACGCCATCGCCAGCGTGTGGCCGCCTCCAAAGGAAAATCGCGCGCCGCCAAATGGCGGCGCGCGAGGACGGGGCAGTTGAGTGGGAACGTTCTTGCTTCCAAGCCCTCGACATCCCTACGCTGGAGCGATGTTGAGGGGCTAGTGGGTAACACCGTGGGGGTTCGAGTCCCCCTCCGCGCACGACTCAGGCGGCCGACATCGTTCCGGTTCCGCCTTGCTGGCCCAGAGCGTTTGCCACGTTCTTGCCACGCGCCCCCAGCATCGCGATCACCCGCTGGTCGGGGTTCGCGATGCCCTGACCGGCCTCCGCGATCGCGGGCGGCAGCTCGCGCATGTGGGCCTCGGCGACATGGACGTAGAGCATCGTCTCGTCGATCCGCTTGTGGCCCATCCAGGCTTGCAGCCGCCAGGGGTTCACGCCGAACAGCGCCGCATGCGTCCCGAAGGCGTGCCTCAAGCGATGCCAGCCCACCGACGGCAGGCCCGCCTTGCGCAGCAACCGATCGATCGCATGGTTCGCCTCGCCGTCGCTCTTGGCCGTTCCGTCCAGGTTGCGCACGACCAGACCATCACGCACGACATCGAGCCGCTTGAGCGCGGCGTAGAGCATCGTCGTCATGGGAATCGTGCGCCGCGTGCGGCCCTTCGGTGTCGTCGTCTTGCCGATGCAGGTCTGGAAATTCACCGTCACCGTCCTGGCGACGAGATCCACATCCTCGCGCCAGCGCAGGGCCTTGATCTCGCCGATGCGGAGCCCCGCCTCGCCCGCGAGGCACACCGCCGTGTACCACTCGGGCTCGTCGGTGTTCTTGCGGGCGGTCTCGAGGATCCGCACGTACTGATCGAAGTCCCATGCCTCGATCTCGGGACGCTCGACCTTGAGGATCCCGATCTCGGGCACGCTGGCGATCAGCTTGCACTTGTGGGCGTAGTGCAGCGGCTTCGACAAGACGGCGAGGATGTTGTTGATGCGCTTCTCGCTGAGCGGCCGACCGAAGCGAGACACGGTCTCGATCAGCTGCGCGCGAAACTCCGCGATCTCGCTGTCGCCGATCTCGGTGAGCCGCATCTCGCCGAACACCGGCTTGATGTGGACCTTGTAGATCGTCTCCTTCGAGCGCACCTCGGTGGGCTTGTTCTTGCGAGCGATCACCCACTCGCGCCAGAACCGGCCGGTGAACCAGTCATCGAACGTCGGGATCTCCTTCCGCTTCGGCGTCCGCTCGGGATGCAGGATGCGCTCGACGTGCTCGCGCATCGCCTGCTGAGCGGCGACCTTGGTGTTGACGTGCTTGGGTGCGGTACCGCTGATGCGCTCGCGGGTTCCGTCCGGAAGCCGGACAACCTCCCGATAGCGCCAGCGCCCGTCCTTCTTCGACTGCGTGACAGGCATGGCTATCCATTCCTGACCGGCGCAGCCTTGCATGCGCCCAACCATGACACGAGCTGAGCGCGGCTGAACAGCAAGCGCTTGCCGATCCGGCGATGTGGGATCTCGTTCCGGCCGGCGGCGTCGTACACCGTGTTCCGATCGACGCCGAGGAAGGCCGCGGTCTCGTCGGCGCTCATCACCTCGGCGGGAATAGGTGGGGCCGTTCGCTCGTTCGGGGCCATGGGCAGGGCCAGCAGCGAACGCCCCCGAGGGTCCCCCATCTCGGCCATGAGCACCTTGGCGCCGACGCAGAAGCCCGCGGCCACGGCGCGAACGATCGCCGGCGCGCGCGCGTCGCCGACGGTCGCCTCGACGGTCGCGACACCGTCGCGGGGGTCGGCGTCGATGTTGTCGTTACTCGCGTCGAGCGACAGCTCGGCGCCATCGTTGCTCGTCTCAAGCGCCGGCATCGTTGCCTCCCGCCTGCTCCGCCAGCGCTCGCCGAACAAACGCGGCTGCCTCGTCGGGCGACATGGTGAGCAGCTCGGCCTTGAGGCGTTCGAGGCTCGCGGCATCGAGCGTGCCGAGTAACGCCTGGGCACGCGCGATCTCGCCGGGCGCGAGCCGCGACATGACCGCGGCCAGGTGCGCCATCGGATCGGCCGCGCGCGCCGGCGCGCCCGGCTCGCGCGGCCCCCGGCGAGCGGCATCCCTGCTCGCGAGGCCCGCTTCCAGCTGCGCCACGGCCTCGGCGACGGGCAACGTCTGGAGCGCCGTCGCGATCGCGCGTGCGCGCTCGTCGTTCTGCGCGAGAACGCGACACGCGAGCGCACGGGCCTTCGGCGACAGCTCGGCGAGCACCATCGCGATCCGGATCGATGGGGTGGCGACGTCCACCGCCGGCGCGATCTGCTCGTCGGCCTCGGCGGTAGGCGCCGCGTTGCGATGCTCGGCTGAATCGGCTGCCTTCTTCGGGAGCACCGCCTGCAACACCGGGCTCACGTCGCGTGCGATCGACGCGATGTGCCCGAGCAGCGTGATGCTCGGATCCGGCGCGGCCTGCTCGTCGTCGTCGTCCGCCTCCTCCTCCGCCTCGTCCGTGCCGGCTTCGGCGCGCGGCGGCATCGGGGGCGGCGGGTACCACGAAGCACCATTGCGCGGCAGCGCCTTCGCCGAAGCGAGCCCCTTGATGAAGTCGGCCTGCGCGCCCGCGATCGAGCGCAGCGCCTCGCTCTGCGCACGGGCCATATAGGCGGTCACCTCGAGCGCGTAGCGCAGCTCGGAGCCGGCTGCGGCGCGGGGCGCGATGATCGTCGGCAATGGATCGCTCTCACTAGGCTCAGCGCCGTCGAGCCCGATGGTCACCGTGGTGACGAAATCGATCGGCTGCCCCGCCTCGTCGATGGCATCGACCCGGAACGTGCCCGCGCCGCACAGGTCGAGCAGGTCGGCGGCGGTCGCGTCCAGCGGCAAGCGAAGGGGCTGCCGATCCGGACCGAGCACGACCTTGGGCCGACCGGCGGTCTGGCGCTTGATGCGCCAGCCCGCTGCCCCATCGGGGACCGCGATCGGGAGGCCGCGAACGTCGTGCGCGAGCGGCGGGTGTGGGGGACGTTGGTGAGGTAGGGCAGCCATCGATCGACTCCTCGCGAAGTGGTCCACGAAGGCTACGAAAGGCATTGGACAACTCTTGCCGCGCTTGCAGGGCATGGAGATCCCTCGGAAGATGGCCGCGATGCGCTCGCCCGTTGTCCTCGTCGGTTCGCGATCCCCTCCGGGAAGGTGCCGCGGCGTCCGGAAGGGGGGCGCCGCCGGCTCGCCGATCAGGCGCTTGCGACGGCCGGATCCGCAGAAGCCTTCGCCAGAACCTTCGCGGAAGCCTTCTCCAAAGTCTTTCGCAAGGCTTCTGGCCCCCCTACGCGGCGAGGAAAACGGCTCCCGAGGGTTCCATGTATCGCCGCGGTGACGTGGGCGGCGTCGGCCGCGCACTGCGCTTGCTCGATCTCCTTCGCGGATACAAGCGAGGTCGCGCCATCGTCGACCTGGCCGCCGAGCTGGACGTTAGCGCCCGCACCGTGCGGCGTGACCTCGCCGAGCTGGCAGGCGCTGGCGAGCGGATCGAGCGCACGACGGTCGACGGCAAGGCCGGCGCGCGGGTCATCGAGCGCGCGTTCGGGTACGTCGCGATCACCCGGCGCGAGCGCTACACGCTCCTCGCCGTCCGGAGCATGTTCGACGTCCTGCGCGGAACGCCGTTCCACGACGACATCGAGAGCGTGGAAACCAAGCTCGCCCAGCGCCTCGACCCCACGGAGCAGACCGAGCACGCGACGTTCGCGCAGCGGATCGTGTACGTGCCCGACGGCGGCACGAAGGCATACGACGACAAGGCCGACGTGATCGATGCCCTCCTGACCGGCGTGATGTCGCGCAAGGTGATCCGCTACGCCTACGTGGACGCGCGCGGTCGGCGACAGCGCGGCCATCTCGCGCCGTTCGCGATGGCGATCCACAAGCACGGGCTCTACGTCGTGGCGCGACGGCTCAAGCGCCCGGAGGATGGCGCACAGCTCACGAGCGCGCGCGAGGTCAGCACGTTCGCCGTGGAGCGCTTCGCCGAGGCCGAGCACCTCCGCGCGTTCGCTTTCACGACGCCCGCCGACTTCGATCTCAACGCCATCATGCACGACGCCTTCGGCGTCCACCTCCCGACATCCGAGGAGCCCACCCGCGTGGTCGTCGAGTTCAGCAAGGAGCGCGCGACCTACGCGCGCGCTCGCGTGTGGCACAAGACGCAGCAGGTCCGCGAGCTACCCGACGGCCGGCTCCGTGTCGAGTTCGACACGCGCGCTCCGCTCGCGCCGATCGTCTCGTGGGTCCTCTCCTGGGGACCGCATGCACTCCCCATCGAGCCCCCCGCCCTCGTTGCCCAGGTCGTCGCCGAGCTGGACGCGGCACGCGCGGCGATTAACCTTAGGTCCAGCCGCCCCGAGCCCAGATGAGCGCAAGCACTCCGTCGAATCCGCTCGCGCTCGGCCAATACGCCGAGAGCGCGACCTCGGGCGCACGGGCACCAGACTTCACACCGTTGCTCTCATGAGGGTTGGGTTTCGAAGCGGAGCGGAAGCCGCCGGCGGTCCCCGGGCAGGGTGAGGCCGCGCTCATTGATGGCGGCGAGTAGCGCGGCGATCGCCTTG
>CAADGB010000160.1 GCA_900696455.1 uncultured delta proteobacterium | reverse complement strand
GGCGGTGGGCGGCGAGCCGGCGGCGGCCGACGTTCCGCCGCCGGACGTGGCCGCGGCTCGCCTCACGGAGGCCGACGCCGATCTCACCGCCGCGGGTTCGGCCGCCGCCGACGCCGGCGTCGACGCCGCTGCCGCGGTGGCGACCGCGCCGCCCCGGACCCCGCCGCGGCCCCCGGTCGGGGTCACGAAGGTGAAGAAGCCCGACGCGAGCCCGGCCCCGCTCGCGGTCTGCCGCCGTGCCCGCGAATGCTGCACGGCCGTCGGCGCTGGCGGCTGCGCGCCCTTGCTCACCGGCGACGACGCCACCTGCCGCGCGGCGCTCGCCGACCTCCGCCCGCGCGCCTCGAACGCCAGGGCCCGGAAGATCTGCGGCTCCTGACACCAGGTGGGTGGCACGGGGTGGGTGGCATCGGGTGGTGGGTGGCACCGGGTGGTGGCGGGTGGGTGGCACCTGGCACCGGGTGGGTGGCGCCTGGCACCGGGTGGGTGGCGCCGGGTGGGTGGCACCGGGTGGGTGGCGCCGGGCGGCTGGAACGGGGGGTGACCTGGCACCGGGTGGGTGGCGCCGGGTAGGTGGCACTGGCACCGGCACCTGGCACCGGGTGGGTGGCACCGGGCGGCTGGAATGGGGGTTGACCTGGCGCCGGGTGGGTGGCACCGGGTGGGTGGCGCCGGGCGGCTGCACCGGGCGGCTGGAACGGGGGTTGACCTGCGGATGCGCGTCGGGCACGATTTGCGAGTGAGCGTTCAGTCGCAAAAGCGCCCGCCGCGGGCGGACCGGCCGATCGGTCGCGCGGCCAGCCGGCCGGGCCGTCGGCGGGCGGGACGGCCCGCCACCCCGGGCCGGCGCGACCTGGTGCTGGACGCCGCGCTCACGCTGTTCGCCGAGCGAGGCTTCCACGGCACGTCGATCCCGGAGCTGGCGGCGGCGTCGGGCCTCGCCGTCGGCTCGCTCTACCGCCACATCGAGGGCAAGGAGCAGCTCGTCAACGAGGTCTACCGCCGGGCCAAGTCGCTGCTCGCCACCGCCCTGGTGCGGGCGGTGCCGCCGTCGCCGACGGCGACCCTGCGCGCGCAGTTCCACGCGCTGTGGTGGGCGCTGGTCGACTTCGCCCGCACCGAGCCGCGCGCGTTCGCCTTCCTCGAGCTGCACCACCACGGCGCCTACCTCGACGCCGAGTCGCGCGCGCTCGAGCTGCGCATCCTGGCGCCGATCGCGCAGGTGGTCGAGCGCGGGCGCGCCGCCGGCGAGCTGCGCGCCGTGTCGGCGCCGGCGCTCATCGTCACGGTGTGGGGCGCGCTCGTCGGCATGGTCCGCGCCGCCCGCGCCGGCTACCTCACGCTCGACGACGCCGTCGCCGGCGACGTCGAGGAGACCGCCTGGGCCGCGATCGCCGCGCCCCGTCCCCCGAACGTCTGACCTGGAGCACGCCATGATCGAGACCACCGCCAGCGCCGTCCGCCCCCCGCCCCGCACCGCCGCCGCCGCCACGCCGCGGACCCTCGACGAGCTCGCCGCGCTCGACGTCCGCGCCCTCGAGGCCGTCTACCGCGGCGGCGCGGTGCCAGCGTCCCTCCACGCCCTCGACGGCGATCCGGTGTGCCGCATGCTCGCGGTGCGCGGCCTCGACGGCGGCGGGGCCGGGGCGGCGGTCCGCGCCCTGGCGCGGGCGCGGTGGTTCCCGTGGGCCGGCAAGACCTTCGCCGCCCGCGACGACGGCGCGGGCGACGGCATCAACCGGGTCCGCCTGGCCGGCGGCAAGCGCTGGTTCCCCTTCACCACCCGCGTCGAGCCCTCGGCCATCGACGGCGCGCCCTGCATCCTCCTCGACTACCGCCTCGCGGGGAACCCGCGGCCCATCCAGATGATCCGCGACGAGCTGCGCGAGGTCCACCCCGGGCTGTTCCTGGGCCCGGCGATGCTCGACACCGGGCGCTCGGCGCCGCGGCTCGCCCTGTGGTTCGCCTGCGATCTCGGCACCTGACCTCGCCCCGCGGGCGGCCCCCACGCCGCCCCACGCCTCACGGGCGCGGGCGGACCAGGAAGTCGAGGTAGCCATCGAGCTCGTCGAAGTCGAGCTCGCGCTTGCACGTCGGGCACCAGCGGGTCGGCGCGCGCAGCGTGACCTCGTCGCGGTGGATGAGCAGGGCGTCGCTGGTGTCGCAGTGGTGGCAGGCGTAGGGCGCCAGGCACGACAGGACCTCGGCCCGACCGAAGAAGTTGGCGACGTAGTTGGCCTGCATGCCGACGGTGTAGGGCACGGCCTCCACCGTCACGCGCCGGTGCGCGGTGAGCTCCTCGATCGTCGCGATCCAGCGGTGGACGCCGATCGAGTTGATGCGCTGGACGCCGGACAGGTCGAGCGCGAGGTTGCCGTCGAGGTCGCCGAGGAGGCGCTCGAGATCGGCGGTCGCGTCGATGACCCCCGAGATCATCACGGTCGTCCGACCGTCGGGACGCTGCTCGAGCCGCCGCGTCAGCATGCGCTCCCCACACTATCTCGCGGCGGCGGCCGTCGCGGGCGATCGCGGCGGCTAGGGTCGGGGTAGGGACCGGGTATCCACCGCCAGCGGGGTGCGGTGGGGCGGGCGCGTCGGCGGCGACGGCGGGGCCAGCGGCGGCGCCGCCGCCGGCAACGCCGGGGTCTCGCCCCAGCGCCGCACCCCCGGCAGCGAGCGATAGAGGAGCCAGTGGTAGAAGGACCGGGGCAGGAAGCGGCGGAGGTAGCCGAAGAGCCAGGCGTCGATCGTCACCGGCACCCGCAGCGGTGGGCGTCGGCGGTGGATCGTGCGCACGATCCGCCGCGCGATCGAGTCGGGCGTGGCGCGCGCCACCCGCATCAGGCGCGCGATGAACGGCGACATGTGCTCGTAGTGGGCGTGGTACGCGTCGTCGACGTCGTCGGCCGACCGCTCGCTGCTCGCGGTCAGGCGGGTGTGCTCGAACGACTCGGAGTGCACGAAGCCGGGCTGGATCAGGCTGACGTGGATCCCCCACGGCCGGACCTCGTAGTAGAGCGACTCGGTCGCGCCCTCGAGCGCGAACTTGGAGGCGCTGTAGATCGCCATCGTCGGCATCGCCATCATGCCGCCGAC
Organism: uncultured delta proteobacterium; assembly: GCA_900696455.1. Classification (GTDB taxonomy): domain Bacteria; phylum Myxococcota_A; class Polyangia; order Haliangiales; family Haliangiaceae; genus UBA2376. The sequence goes on along the minus strand of CAADGB010000160.1, from coordinate 25,420 downwards.
CGACGACACGTTGATGATGCGGCCCTGCCGCCGCGCCCGCATCTTGGGCAGGACGAGGCGCGCCAGCTCGACCGGGCCGACGTAGTTCACGTCCATCTGGTCGAGGAAGTCGCGCTCGCTGACGTGCTCGAGCACCGAGCGGTAGGCGACGCCGGCGTTGTTGACCAGGACGTCGACCGCGCCGAAGCGCGCCTCGGCGGCGGCGACCGCGGCCCGCCGCTGCGCCGGGCGCGTGACGTCGAGCGGGACCAGGGCGACCCGCTCGCTCTCCGCGATCCCGGCCTCGGCGAAGCGCGGCAACGACGACGCGCGCGCGGTCAGCACCAGCCGGTGCGGGGTGTCGCGCAGGAGGCGCCCCGCCAGCGCCCGACCCAGGCCGGTGGTCGCGCCCGTGACCATCACGGTGACCGGCGTCCGCGCCATGACCCGAGTCTACGCCCCGGCACCGCGCGGTCCCGCGGATTCGTCCCGGGGCGCAGGTCGGGTAAGCCGTCGTACCCCCGCACGCCGCGTCGCGCCGACGACCGCGCGACCGATTCCGAGCGAGTCTCCGCACTTCCGGCCCGGGGACAGGATCCGGGGTCCTACACCCCCGCGATCATGGAGGAACATGGCGCCGGTGCGTTTCCTGAATTCGAGATTTCCGAACCATAGGTTCGAAGATTCCTGATTTTCTCGAAGCCTCGGCATGCCCCAGGGTGGTGGACCGGGACCCCCTGCATGATCTGGCTCTACCTCGGCTTCCTCTCCTTCATCGGCCTCCTCCTCGCCCTCGATCTCGGCGTCTTCCACCGTCACGCCCACGTCGTCCGCGCCAAGGAGGCGCTGTCGTGGTCGGCGGTGTGGATCAGCCTGGGCCTGGCGTTCTCGATCTTCGTCTACTTCGGCTACGACCAGGGCTGGTTCGGGCTCGGCACCAAGGCCGACGCGATGTCGGTCCCGGTCGAGCGCGCCGACGGCACGCTGGTCTACAACGACGGCACCTCGGCCATGGTCAAGTACCTGACCGGGTTCGTCGTCGAGAAGTCGCTCGCCGTCGACAACATCTTCGTCATCGCGATGCTGTTCGGGATCCTCGCCGTCCCCGCCCAGTTCCAGCACCGCGTGCTGTTCTGGGGCATCCTCGGCGCGCTGGTCCTGCGCGGCGTGATGATCTTCGCCGGCGCCGCGCTGGTCGCCCGCTTCAACTGGATCCTGTACCTGTTCGGCGGCTTCCTGGTGCTCACCGGCATCAAGATGCTCATGACCTCGGACGAGGAGGGCGACCCCAGCCAGAGCCGGATCTTCCGCGCGATGCGCAAGATCATCCCGGTCAGCGACAGCTACGACGGTCCGCGCTTCTTCACCCGCGCCGCCGCCACCGGCGCCCGCATCGCCACGCCGCTGTTCCTGGCCCTGGTGCTGGTCGAGCTCACCGACGTCATCTTCGCCGTCGACTCGATCCCGGCGATCTTCGCCATCACCACCGACCCGTTCCTGGTCTTCACCAGCAACATCTTCGCGATCCTCGGCCTGCGCAGCCTCTACTTCGCGCTGGCCAACCTCATCGACAGCCTGCGCTACCTCAAGCTCGCGCTGTCGCTGGTGCTGGTCGTCATCGGCGTCAAGATGCTGACCCACACCTACCTCAAGGCCTGGCTCGGCGACAGCTTCAACTTCTACGCCCTCGGCGTCGTCGGCGGCATCCTCGCCACCGGCGTCATCGCCTCGCTCGTCGCCCGCAAGCGCGAGGTCGCGGTCACCTCCTGACCGCCGTCCGCGCCGCGCCCCTCGCGGGATCGGCGCGCCGCGCCCCCGGCGCGCCGCGCCCGCGGCCGGCCCGGATCAGCGACCCGGATCAGCGGCCGCCGCCGGCGAGGCGGGCGTCGAGCTGCTCGAGCAGCTCGATGATCTGTACCATCTTGCCGGCCAGCGCCTGATCGCCGGCGCGCTGCTCGACCGCGGCGCCGACCACCGGCACCAGGGTCTCCTCGAGGCGGCGGACCTGGGCCAGGAGCTCCTCGGCCGCCGCGCCCTGGCCGTTGCCGCCGGCGTGGGCGCCGGCCGGCAGCTCGACCTGCAGCGGCCGGGCGAGGTGGGCGCGCAGACCCTCGGCCAGGCGGTCGAGGCGCGGCGCCAGCCACTCCTCGGGATCGCGGCTGGCGGCGTCGGCCGAGGCCTCGCGGGCGGCCAGGGTCACCGCGTCGCGCAGCTCGCGGACCTCCTTGCCCAGCGCCTCCGCCACCTGCGCGCCGCCGCCCGTGCCGAGCGCGGCGCGGATCGCGCCCAGCTCGGCGCCGAGCCCCGACAGCGTGCCGACCAGGCGGGTGACCGGATCGTCGTCGGCTCCGCCCATCCGCCGCTGGCGCACGAACTCGGCCTTGATCTCGGCCCAGCGCGCGGCCTCGGCCGGCGTCTGGCGCCCGCGCAGCTCGCCGAGCTTGAGCAGGTTCTGCTCGGCGGCGGTGGTCAGGGTCTGCGACTCGCCCTGGTAGTGATCGCTGACCACCGCCTCGAGCTCGTCGGCGGTCATCGCCGCCACCACCTTCTCGGCGATCTTGTTCATGTTGCGGTAGCTGCCCTGCAGCTTGAACGGCGGCTCGGTGCGGAAGGCGTCGGCCTGCGCCGCGGAGCGGATGTACTCCTGGTTGACCCGGAGCAGCGTGGCCTGGGCCGCGAACAGGTGCCGGATCACCGCCAGCAGCTCCTCGAGCTCGACCGCGGCGTAGCCGTGGGACAGCTCGGTGGTCGGCACCGGCTCGCCGCGGGCCATGCGGATGAGCTTGTGGACGTCGCCGAGGTCGCGGGTGGCGAGCGGGGCCAGGGTCGGGCTCGAGGTCAGGGCGTTCTCGAGGAACGACAGCGCGAAGGCGTCGCCCTTGCCGGTCAGCACGTCGCCCAGGTTGTAGACGTCGGCGCGGTTGGCCAGCATGTCGGGGATGCGGAACTGCTCGCCGCTCTCGGTGTACGGGTTGCCGGCCATGACCACGCAGAACTTCTTGCCGCGCAGGTCGTAGGTGCGGGTCCGGCCCCGCCACACGCCCTCGATCTTGCGCTGGGCGTCGCACAGCGAGATGAACTTCTGCAGCAGCTCGGGCGAGGTGTGCTGGATGTCGTCGAGGTAGAGCATCACGTTGGTGCCCATCTCGAGGGCCAGCGACACCTTCTCGATCTCCTGGCGCGAGGTCGCGTTGGGGGCCTCGGCGGGATCGAGCGACGTCACGTCGTGGCCGAGGGCGGGGCCGTTGACCTTGACGAAGGCCAGGCCGAGCCGCGCCGCCACGTACTCCATGAGCGTGGTCTTGCCGTAGCCGGGCGGCGAGATGAGCAGCAGCATGCCCATCTGATCGGTGCGCTTGCCGGCGCCGGCGGCGCCGAGCTGCTTGGCCAGGTTGGCGCCGACCAGCGGCAGGTAGACCTGATCGATGAGCTGGTTGCGGACGAACGACGACATCACCCGCGGCACCAGCTCGTCGAGGCGCAGCCGTCGCCGCTCGCGCTCGGCGATCTCGGCGCGCAGGGCGCGGTAGGCGCGGAACGCCGGCACCACCTCGGCGCGGAAGTGATCGAGGCGCGCGGTCAGCTCGTCGAGCCGCACCCGCAGCGCGCCGCCCTCGACGCGGGGGTGGCGGCCGAGGAGCCCGGTCACCGCGGCGTCGACCTGGGCGCTCGAGGTGTCGCGCTCGAGCGCGGGCGTGGCCAGGAGCGCCGCCGCCTCGACCGCCGCCGGCGCCAGCTCCGGCTTCTTCGCCACCACGCCGTCGACCCAGGCCCGGGCCAGGGCCAGGGCCGCCCCCGGCGCCGCCGCCAGCGCGTGCAGGTCGTCGTCGAAGGCGCCGCGCGCGCTGCGGGCCTCGAGCTCGGCGTGGAGCGCGTCGCGCAGCGCCACCGCCGCCCCCGACAGCACGAAGCGCGGGTGGGGCGCCGCCAGCTCGCGCACCAGGTAGGCCGCCGCCAGCCCGGCGTCGCCGGCGGCGAGCCCGGCGGTGGCCAGCGCCGGGTCGCGCTCGACGAAGCGGGCCAGGGCCTGCGCCACCTCGGCGGCGAGCTGGCCGCGGGCGCCGCGCTCGCCGAGCACGTCGGCCAGCCGGGCCAGGCTCTGCGCCGCCCGGCTCCACCGCGCCCGCAGCCGCGCCTCCTCGTCGCTGGCCGGGCTGGCCCAGTACGCCACCGCCAGCGCCCGCGCCGCCGCCGGGAAGGCGAGCAGCCCGGCGCCGTCGCGCATCGCCAGCAGGCGCTCGAGGATGCGGGCGGCGTCGTGATCGTGGACGCCGCGCGCGTAGCCCTCGTCGTAGCGCTCCTGGGCGAGCGGGCGCAGCGCCGCCTCCAGGGTGCCGGCGCGCACGTGCTCGTGCAGCGCCGCCAGATCGAGGGCGCCGCGCCCGGCCTCGGCGTCGGCCAGGACCGAGGCCGCCCGGTACTCGGCGCGGTAGACGTGGGCGTCCTCGCTGGGCAGGTCCTGGTCCCAGAAGCGGCGGGCGGCCAGCAGGCGCTCGTCGGCGAGCGGCTCGTAGAAGTCGGTGCCGGCGAGGTGGACGGCGAGGCCGTCCTCGTGGGGCACGATCATCAGCTCGAGCGGCTGGGTGTTGACCGGGAAGCGGTGGGCGCCGAGCCGGATCAGCTCGCCCTCGCCCTCGAACAGGTCGGCGCGATCGCGCTGGCCGCGCAGCGCGTCCTGGCGCGCCGCCTGCAGCCGCGCCGCCAGCTCGTCGGCCTTGACCGCGTCGCCCAGGGTGCCCAGCTCGCTGGCGATGTCGCGCAGCTTGGCGACCATGGCGTCGGCGGCGAAGTAGGCGTTGACCTCGTCGGCCGAGCCGAGCTGGGCGGCGCGGCGGGCCACGCCCTCGAGGATGCGCTGCGCCGCCTTCTGCAGGTTGGCGGCGCGGCGCTGGCGCTCGGCGGCCAGGAGCTGCTTGCGGGCGCCGACGGCGTCGACGATCTCCTCGCGCCGGGTCGCCAGCTCGGCGCTGAGCTCGTCGATGTCGGCGAAGCGGCCCTCGAGCTCCTCGAGCTGGACCAGGAGCCGGGTCAGCTCCTGATCGCAGCGCTCGGGGGTGTCGCACTGGGCCAGGGCCGAGGCCACGCTCTGGGTCAGGAGCTTGACCTGGGCCCCGAACTCGGCGCGGCCCTCGCGCGCCGCCAGCTCGCGGTGGCGGCCCTCGATCGTCGCCCGCGACCGGTTCACGCTGCCGAAGGCGTCGGTGATGTTCTCGAGGATCGCGGTGCGCCGGGTGGCGTCGTCGATCTTGAGCGAGCCGACGACGTTGCCCAGCAGATCGAGCCCGGCCGCGACCTGATCGATCTGCTCGCGCACCGGCTTGACCTCGCCCGCGGTCGTCAGCTCGCCCACGCGCAGGGCCAGGCCCTGGGCCCGCGCCACCAGCTCGCCGAAGGCGTCGCCGCGGGCCAGGAAGGCCACGCAGTCGCTGGTGACCCGCTCGAACGCCGTCGCCACCTCGCGCTCGAGGGCCTCGAGCCGGCCGACCTCGATGAAGCGGATCTCCTTCATGCTGATGAGGTGGCCGCGCAGCCCGCGCAGCCCGGTCAGCCCCTCGAGGAACGGCTCGACCCGGTCCCAGCCCTCGGAGCGGGTGGCGCGCAGCCGCTCGGCGACCAGGGTCTCGGCCTCGGTCAGGGCCCGGGCCGCCGCCGTCTCGAGCGCGACCACCTTCTCGTACTCGTCGAGGATGAGCTTGGCGGCGTTGCGGACGTCGGCGATCGCGCCCTTGAGGTCACCGGCGTCGGCGTGGCCCAGCCAGTAGTAGGCGTCGCTGGCGCGGGTGGCCAGGGTCAGGATGTCCTCGAAGGTCGTGCGCTGCGGCCGCTCGGCGCCGGCCAGGCGCGCGATCGAGATCGCGTCGGACAGGCCGCGCACCAGGTCGGCGTTGCCGACCTTGGCCAGGTAGCTGCCGTCGGTGGGGGCGCTGGCGGCGTGCTCGGCCGAGGTGAACGGCGTCTTCCACACCTGCATCGGGTGGACGCGGGTGGGCTCGGTCGAGGTCGAGCGCATCACCGCCATCTGGCCGTCGGCGAACAGCGAGTAGCCGTGGCACGGGATGGGCGCGGCCACGCCCTTGTCGATCAGGTTGTAGGGGTAGAGCAGGTAGGAGCCGTCGCGGCCGCGGTGGTAGACGTAGAGCACGTCCTCGCCGTTGGGCGAGCGCAGCTCGCGCTTGAGCACGAACTCGCTGGCGTCGCCGTCGAACTTCTTGTGCTCGCCGCCGACCAGGACGTAGCCGCCGGGGAAGATCACGCCGTGATCCTCGGGCAGGCTGCGACAGCCCTGGCCGATGCCGTCGGCCCGCACCACGCGCCGGGAGCGGCCGTCGAACACCAGGTAGCGCCAGGCGGTCTCGCGGAAGGGCAGGACCTTGATCAGGACGAGCCCGCCCGGCTTGCCGATCGGGGCGAAGTAGATGCGGGCGTCGTCGAGCGTCTGGTTGTGGTCGTCGACCGGCTCGCTGTAGACCCCGTGCCCGCTCTCGGTGTTGTCCTCGACCTTGATCGTGAGGTCGCCGCCGGTGCACTCGATGAAGACGGTGTCGAGGAGGTTGTAGTGGGGGTGCCTGCCCGCGACCTGGTGATCGCGCGTGCCCTCCTGCCACTCGAAGTCGTAGGCCGGCGGGAACAGGGCGGCCAGCTCGCGGTCGCCGCGATCGTCGACGTAGGTGACCCGGCCGTCGGGCTCGATCCGCCAGCGCAGGACCTTCTGATCGCGCCAGGTGGCGCCGGCCTGGAAGACGGCCAGGAGCTGGGTCTCGCGCTTGACGAGCTGCAGGAGGCGGGCGTCGCGGTTGTAGCGGTAGAGGTTGGCGAAGTCGCGCTCGAGGTCGGGGCTGGCGAGGAACCCGCCCAGGGCGTCGGCGGGCAGGTGCGAGGTGTCGTAGGTGCCGTCGGCCGGAGGGTCGAAGCGGTGGAGCGCGAGCACGTCGGCCACCCGGGTCTCGGTCTTGAGGCCGAGGAAGACGTTGAAGCCGAGCAGGAGCTGGCCGCCGACCGAGACGATGTCGACCGGCACGCAGTTGTGCTCGCTGCGCAGGCGCTCGGTGGCCACGAGCTGGGGCTCGGTGGTGCCGAAGACCTGCTTGCGGCGGGCGTTGAGCGCGTCGGCGCGGCGCGCCAGCTCCTGGCCGGCGGCGGTCAGCCGCTGGCGCAGGACCTCGTAGTTGCCGCCGCTGAGCGCGGCGTCGACGTCGGCCATCTCGTGCTCCTGATCGGCAGGGTCGGCGGGGGCGGGGGAGGCCGGCCCGGCGCCGGCGGCGTGCCGGAGCCGGACCAGGGCCGGGGCCTCGCTAGCTCACCTTGTCGTCGTCGAGGCCGAGCTTGCGGGCCTGGTCGAGCAGGGCCTGCAGCTTGAGCCGGGTCTTGTCGTCGGCCTTGAGCATGAGGTTGGCGAGGACCGCCGACACCGTCAGGTTCTTGAGGGTCTCGGCCGAGCCGCCGGCGGCGCCGACCACGTCCTTGAGATCCTGGAGGAGCTGGCCGTTGCCGTTCTTGAGGCGGTCGCCGAGCGCCCGCTGCACGACCTCGGAGTGATCGACGACGCCGTCGATCGAGTTGCCGAGCGCCACCGCCCTGACGAAGCGGTCGAAGAACTGGCCGTCGCCGCCGACGATCTTGATGTCGGCCTTGCCCATGGCCTCGGCCATGACCTTGGCCTGGTGCTCGGTCATCTGGACCCGGGCCTTGATCTGCTCGAGCTGGATCTGGCGCTCGTTCTCGAGGCGGAGCCGGAACTCCTCGTGCTCGCGGGCCGAGCCGTCGAGGGCCTTCATCGCGTTCGCCTTCTCGGCCAGGCCCTTGGCCTCGGCCAGCATCCGCTTCTCGATGGCCTGGGCCTCGGCCTCCTTGGCGGTGACCTCGGCCAGGAGCTTCTCGCGCAGGCCGACCGCCTCGGCCAGCCCGGTCTTCTCGATGGCCGCGGCCTCGGCCTCGCGCCCGGCGGCCTCGGCCAGCGCCTTGCGCCGCACGTTCTCGGCGATCACCGTGCCCTCCTTGTCGGTCACGGCGACCTGGGTCTCGCGGACCCGGGCCTCGGCCAGGCCGACCTTCTCGATCGCGGCCGCGTCGGCCTCCTTGACCCGGACGTCGGCCAGGCCCTGGGCGGCGTGCTCGGCCTGCACGCCCTCGCTGCGGCGGATGGCGGCGCGCGCCTCCTTGTCGGAGGCCTCCATCGCGGCCTCGGCCAGGATGAGCTGCTTCCTGGCGTGGGACTGGGCCACCTGCTGCTCGGCCTCGGCCTTCTTGATGTCCTTGATGAAGACCTCCTGGGCGGCGGCCTCGGCGTGGACGATCGTGACGTGCTTGTGGCGCTTGGCCTCGGCGTCGGTGCGGAGGTCCTTGATGGCCTCCTCCTCGACCGCCACGGTCTTGTCGACCGCGACCCGGGCCCGGATGATGTCGGCGATCGACCGCTTCTCGGTCTCGACCGCCTTGTCCATGTCGATCTGGCCGAGCTCGACCTCGCGCTTGCGGCCGACCTCCTCGAGGTCGTGGGCCTTGGCCACCCGCACCTTCTCGACCTCGACCTCGCGGATGCGACCCTGCTCCGAGACCTGGACCGCGCGCAGCTTGGCCTGCTCGGCCAGCTGGATGGCCTCGTGGGCGCGCTGCTGCTCGACCTGGGTCCGCTTCTCCTCCTCGAGGCGGAAGCGGTGGGCCTCGTTCTGCTCGCGGGCCTCGGCGATCGCGATCTCCTTGAGCTTCTTGGCCTCGGCCTCGGCCCGCTGCTGCTCGAACCGGAACACGGCCTCGTCCGAGGTCAGGTTCTGGCGGCCGAGCTCCATGCGCTCGGTCTGCTTGAGCTGGTTGGTGTCGATGGCGGCGCTGGTCGTGATCGCGGTGATCTTCTTGATGCCCAGCGAGTCGAGGACGTTGTTGGGATCGAGGACCTCGATCGGGGTCTGCTCGAGGTAGTCGATCGCGGCGTCGTCGAGGATGTAGCCGTTGAGGTCCTTGCCGATGACCGCGATGATCTGGTCCTTGAAGACGTCGCGCTGGGTGTAGAGCTGCTCGAACTCCATCTTCTTGCCCACGGTCTTGAGGGCCTCGGAGAACTTGGCGGCGAACAGCTCCTCGAGCGTGGACTGCTGCGAGGCGCGCGCGCAGCCGATCGACTGCGCCACCCGCAGCACGTCATCGACGGTCTTGTTGACCCGGACGAAGAACGTGACCTTGATGTCGGCGCGGATGTTGTCGGCGCAGATGAGGCCGTCCTTGGCCCGCCGCGACACGTCGATGGTCTTGACCGACAGGTCCATGACCTCGGCCTTGTTGATGATGGGCAGCACCACGGCGCCGGTGAAGGTCACCTTGGGCTCGCTGCCCATCTTGTTGACGATGAGCGCCCGCCCCTGCTCGACCTGGCGCCAGCAGCGCGCGATGAGCACGAGGATGCCGAGGAGGACGAACCCTCCGATGCCGATGATCGCGAACAACAGCTGCTTCTCCATGGGCCACTCCTCTCAGTTGCGTCCGGTCTGTGCCTTGATCTTCTTGATGCCGCGGGCGTCGAGCACGTTGTGGGGGTCGAGCTGCTCGAGCGGGGTCTGCTCGAGGTAGTCGATGGCGACGTCGTCGAGCCGGTAGCCGTTGAGGCTGGGGCCGATCGTCACCATCACCTGGTCGCGGAACTTGTCGCGCTCGGCGTGCAGGTGCTCGAAGTCGAGCTGGCCAGCCACGATCTTGAGCGCCTCGCTGAACTTGGCGGTGAACAGCTGCTCGAGCGTGGCCCGGTCGGTGGCGCGCGCGCAGCCGACGGACTGCGCCACGCTCAGGACGTCCTCGATCGTCGGGTTGACGCGGAGCAGGAACGTGGTCTTGACGTCGGCCCGGATGCCGTCCTTGCAGCTCAGCCCGTCCTTGCCGCGGCGGTCGAGCTCGATGGGCTGGATCGAGAGGTCGATGACGTCGGCGCGCTGGACGACGGGCAGGACCAGGGCGGCGCCGTCGAGGTGGACCCGCGCGCCACGGTCGCCCATGCCGTGGACGACGAGCGCCGTGCCCGGGGTGACGCGGCGGACGTTGCGCGCGAGCCACGCGAGCACGCCGATGACGGCCAGGACGGCGAGCGCCCCGACCCCGATCAGGGCGTCGCCGCTCATCCCGGGCGGGCCTCGCCGGCGCGGTCCGCGGGGGTGAGCAGCATGTCGGTGGTGGGCTCGACCACGTAGGCCGCGCGCGCCTCGTCGAAGTCGACCACCAGCGCCTTGTGACCGCGGCCGAGCACGCCCGGCCGGTCGCAGCGCACCGGGATGACCAGCACGGTGCCGCCGTCCTCGATCGTGGCCTGGCCGAAGCCGTCGTCGACGTGGCCGGTGGTGATCGTGCAGGTGTGGCCGACGTAGTCGCGGTTGCTCTTGCCCGGCTTGATCTTGAACACCGGCGCCAGCGGCCGGCAGAGCTGGCCGGCCAGCGGCACGCCGACGATGATGACGGCGAGCAGCACCACCGCCGGCAGCCAGCCGGCGAGGTCGCCGACCGCGCGGCCGGCGTGGTGCATGGCCAGGAGCGAGGCGATCCAGCACACCAGCATGACGAGCGAGACCGAGATCGTCAGGGGGACGCCGGCCAGGCCGAGCGCCTTGAGGAAGCCGGCGTCGGCGTCGCCGTCGAGATCGGCGTCGGCGTCGAGCGAGAGGCCCTTGAGGCCCTCGACGCCGCCCTTGGCGCCGCCGGCGAGCGCGTCGCCGACGCCCTTGGCCGCGCCGGCGGCGTCGCCGCCGCCGAGCAGATCGATGTCGAGCGCGCCCAGCAGCACGAACAGCCAGTACACCAGGCAGATGCCGAGGCCGATCGTGAAGATGACGGTCGGAAATCGAACCGAGGCTTCGAGCAGGTCGTTCACAGGCGCCTCCCCGCGCTGGTGCAGTGACCGTCAGATGGCCCTGCAGGGTACATCGTCTGTAGCAAGACGATCTCCCTGTAGGTCCCCTCCGGCCATCGGGAAAGGGACGATCCGCTGACCCGGTGCACGATTGCAACCCCGGTGAACCGCAAGTCGTCCGGTGACGATCGGGTGACATCGAGCTTGCCGGGGAATGCCAGGTCGCCGCGCCGCGCCGGACCACGCCGGAGCCGAGGCGCAGCCGTCCTCGCCGGGACCGACCGATCGATGAGAGCGCGTGATTCCTTCACGCGCCCGACGGCGAGGCGTCGCTTGACATGGGCACGAGGGTGCATATATGCATAGGAGTGCTCGCCGACCTCGCCGCCGATCTCGCCGCCCGCCCGGCGGTCACCGCCGCCACGCTGCTGCTCCTGGCCTTCACCGCGCTGTCGTTCGTCGACGGCGTCTACCTCCACCTGTGGCGCTACCGGCTGTGGGCGCGCGCGGGGTCGCGGTACGAGCACTGGCTGCACACCGGCCGCGCCGTCCTGTTCGCGCCGCTCGTCCTCCTGCTGTTCGCGTCGCCCACCGCCGGCCTGGCGCTGGGGGCGGGGCTGGCGGTGCTCGCCGTCGACCAGGCGCTCGAGATCCTCGACATCCTCGAGGAGCGTCGGAGCCGCGCCGACCTCGGCGGCCTGAGCTCGGGCGAGTACCTCGTCCACGCCCTCCTGGTGACGCTGCGTGCCGCCGCGGTGGCGCTCGCCCTGGCCGCGCGGCCGGCCGCGGCCTGGACCCTCGACGCGCCGCTCGTGCTCGGGGCCTACCCGCCGACGATCGAGCTGGTCGTCCGCCAGCTCGTGCCCGGCGCGCTGGTGGTCGCGGCCCTCCACGTCTGGCTGGCGGCTCGCCGCCCGGCGCCGGCGGCGGCGTCGTGACCGCCGCCCTGATCCTGGCGCTGGCGGTGGTCTCGACCCTGGCCGCCGGGGCGTCGGTCACCGACCGCGGGTGGCGTCGTCACCTCACCGGCGCCGGTCCGCTGCTGGTGGTGACCCTCCTCGCTCTGCCGGTGGCGGCGTGGGGGCTCGGCCGCGGGCTCGCGCTCGGCGAGGCCGGCGTCGGCCTGGTCCTGGTGGCGGCGGCGCCGGGCGGGAGCACGGGGCCGCTGCTGGCGCTCCTGGGTCGGGGGGATCCAGGCGTGGCCGCGGCGCTGTTCGCGGTGCTGGCGGCGGTCGGCACCGCGGCGGCCCTGGTGGCCACCGCGCTCCTCGACGTCGCCGACGGCGCGGCGGTGCTGCGAGCGGCGGCGGCGGTGGTCGCGGTCTCGTTCGGGCCGCTGGTGGCCGGGCTGGCGCTGGCGGCTCGCCGGCCGGCGGCGGCCGCGCGACTCGGCCGGCGGCTGTCGGCGGCGGGCGCCGCGCTCCTCGTCGCGACGGTGGTCGCGCTGGCGATCGACTACGGGCATCACCTGGCCGGTCCGCCGACCCTGGCGGCGGCGGCGGCGCTCCTGGTCGTGGCCGCGGCGCCGGCGCTGGGGCTCGCCGGGACGGCGCGTCGCGTCGCGGCGGTCCAGGTGACCCTGGTGCGCAACCTGACCCTGGCCCTGGTGGTGGCGGTCGCGATCGAGGCGCCGCCGCCGGCGGTCGGCGCCGTCCTCTCGTTCGGCCTCGTCATGTACGCGGTCGCGGCCGGGCTGGCGCTGGCCGCGCGGCTGCGGGTAGGCTCGCCTCGGTCATGGTGAGCCGCGCCCGCGCCGCCGCGAGGATCGTCGAGGTGCTCGACTCGCCGGTCTTGCGCGCGCTGGCCGAGCCGGCGCGCCTCGAGGTCCTGCGCGTCCTCCTGCTCCACGGCCCCGCCGACATCGGCGCGCTGGCCAGCCACCTGCCGCAGGACCGGTCGGTGGTGTCGCGGCACCTCAAGACGCTGGAGGACGCCGGGCTGGTGCGGGCCGAGCGCGACGGCCGCCATCGCATCTACGAGCTCGACGGCGCGGCCTTCATCGGCGCGCTCGAGCGCATCCTCGGCGAGGCCCGGGCCCTGGCCGCGGTGTGCTGCCCGCCGGCGGCGGCGGCCCTGCCGGTCGCCCTGCCGGCGCGGCGCCGCACCTGACGCGGCGCCCCACGCCCACCGCCGGCGCGCGCGCGTCAGCGGGCGATCGTCAGGGCGTCGGCCTGGGCGTTGCGCATGTTGGCCTTGGCCGGCTTGCTGTCGGCGGGCGGCGGGGCGGCCGTGGGCGACGCCGGCGCGAAGCCTCGCGCGGCGCGGTCGAGGACCTTCTCCTGCTCGGCGAAGGCGGCGGCGGCCGCGTCGGCGTCGTCGGGGTCGGCGCCCGCCATCGGCGCCGATCGCGCGGCCGCGGTCTGGACCCGGACCGCGCCGGCGCGGGCGCGGAGCAGCGTGGTCGCCTCGCCCTCGCGCCCTCGGCGGTACAGCTCGTTGGCGTGCTCGAGGGTGGCCGCGGTCTCGCTGGCCGACAGGCGGGCCGAGACCACGCCGTCGAGCGGCGCCGGCTCGCTGGCGTCGGCGGTGGCGAGCGCGACCAGCGCGCCCTCGCTCAGGCCCGGGCGCTGGTCGACGAGGTCGTCGTAGCGGAGCCGGACGTCGGCGACCGGGCGGGCGCCGGCGGCGCCCGCCGGCACGCGCAGGCGGATGAGCGCGGTCTTGCGCTCGCCGGCGGCGACCGTGCCCAGCGGCACCACGAGCTGCCGCCCGCTGGAGACCGTGACCCGATCGTAGACGTGCTCGGCGCTGACGCCGGGCGCGAGGTCGACGACCAGCTCGGTGGCGCTGGCCACGGTGCGGCCCAGCGTGCGCATCTCCTCGTCGAAGATCGCGGGCAGGCCGTCGGGCCGCTCGACGAAGTAGTGGCCGCCGTTGGAGTCGCGGGCCAGCGCCGCCAGGATGCGCTCGTCGTAGTCGACGTCGACGCCGACGGTGGTGATCGACGCGCCGAGGCGGCGGGCGTCCTCCGCCAGGCGCTGGAAGCCGGGCAGGTCGCGCATGCCGGCGGTGGCGAGGCCGTCGGACAGGAGCAGGACGCGGCGGACCCTGCCCGGCCGCTGCCCGAGGGCGCGCAGGCCGGCGTCGAGGCCGCACGAGATGCAGGTGTCCTTGCTCGGTCGCGGCGCGGTCAGGGTGGTCAGGAGGCGGCGGCGCGACGCGGCGTCGATCACCGTCGGCGGCACCACCAGCTCGGCGCTGGTGTCGTAGGTGATGAAGCTGACCACGTCGCCGTCGCGCAGCCGCTCGAGGGCGCGACGGGTGGCGGCCATGGCGTTGGCCATGCGCCGGCCCTTCATCGAGCCCGACTTGTCGAGGACGATCGCCAGCTCGGGCGGGACGCGGGCGGCGGTGCGGCCGGCGTCGGCCGAGACGTCGAGGAAGAGGAAGGTCTCGCTGGCCTGGTCGGCGGGGAGCTGGGCGTGGCCGAGCCGGCCCTCGAGCAGCAGCGTCTTGCCGGCGGCGAAGCGCGAGCGGTCGACGGTGGGCGCGGGCGGCGCGGGCGGCGGCGCCGGCGGCGCGACCGCGGGCTCGCCCGGGCCGGGAGGCGCGGGAGGCGCGGGCGGCGCGGTGGCGCGGCCGGCGCCGGCGGCGGGCTCGACGGCGACCCAGACGGCGGCGGCGGTGGCGAGGACGCTGGTGGCGGCGAGGGTGGCGAACGTGGCGAGCTTCACGGTGAGGTCTCCGATCCGCGGGGTGGGAGCTCGGGGGCGGCGGGGGCGGCCGGGGCGGCGCGCGGCGTCGACGTCCGCACCAGGTAGGTGGCGGCGGCGGTCGCCAGCACCAGCGCGAGCAGGAGCGTCAGCGCGCGGGCGGTGCCGAGCTGTCGCGCGGTCCCGGGCACGGATCCCGAGTCGGTCTCGGAGCTGGATCCGGACACGGACTCGGACCCGGATCCGGTCACGGACACGGATCCGGACTCGGACACGGACACGGATCCGGATCCGGACCCGGACACGGACACGGACACGGACACGGACTCGGATCCGGATCCGGACGCGGACACGGATCCGGACGCGGACACGGACCCGGACCCGGACCCGGACACGGATCCGGACTCGGACGCGGACTCGGATCCGGTCACGGACACGGATCCGGACACGGCCCCGGGCGCGGTGCCGGGCGCGGTCGCGACCGCGGCGGCGACCGCGGCGTCGCGGGCCTGCGTCGGCAGGTCGGGGTGCGAGCCGGCGGCGGTGCGGACGCCGGGCGTCGGCGCGGGCGCCGGGGCCTCGCCGGGCGCGAAGGGCTCGAGCGCGGCGAGCACGGCGTGGGCGGTGGCCGGTCGGTCGGCCGGGGCGCGCGCCAGGAGCTGCCTCACCAGGCGCTCGATGCCGCGCGGCACGCCGGCGCGGACGTCGTCGGGGAGGGGCGGCGGAGGCGCCGTGCACCGCAGCTCGAGGAGCTGGCGGGGCGACGCGGTCGCCGCCGGCGGCTGACCGGCCAGCATCTCGTGGAGGAGGAGGCCGAGGCCGTAGAGATCGGCGCGGTGATCGAGCTCACCGCCGTCGAGGCGCTCCGGGCTGAGGTAGGCGAGCCCGCCGTCGCCGGCGATCAAGGTGAGGCCGCCCGGGGCGAGCAGGACGTGCTCGGGGGCCAGGGCGCGGTCGCGGGCGCGGACGAGGGGCGGCGCCCGATCGTGGTCGGCGGCGAGGGCCGCGGCCACCTCGGTCGCGATCGCCACCGCCTCGGGCCAGGGCAGGCGCCCGCGTCCGGCCAGGCGCTGCCGCAAGCTCTCGACGCCCGGCCCGGCGGCGGTCGGCGTGGTCGGCGCGGTCACCTCGCCCGGGCGCTCCATCAGGCCCATGAACGCACACCGGGGCCGTTCGATCTGCCGACGGTGGGTCAGGCCGGCGTCAGGCGGCGAGCCGCCCCGCGGCCGCCCGGGGTCAGCCCGCGGGCCGCGGCACCGGCGCCGGCGTCCAGCCGCCCCACGCCGCCTCGAGCGCGCGGGCGGCGGCCAGGGTCAGGCGATCGGCGCCCCGCCGCCCCACGACCTGCACGCCCACCGGCAGGTGCTGGGCGTCGAAGCCGACGGGCACCACCGTCGCCGGCAGGCCGGTGATGCTGAACAGCGAGGTGCACACGGCGTCGAACGGCGTGAGCAAGGGCCACACGTGGCGCGGCGCCGGCCGGCTGTAGGGCGGGTGCAGCAGCACGCCGCGCGGCCCCAGCACCTCCTCGAGGCCGGCCTGCAGGCTCGCCACCGGCGGCGCGCCGCGCGCCAGCACCGCCTCGAACGGCCGGAGCGCGCGCTCGAGCGCCACCAGGCCCAGGGT
This sequence comes from uncultured delta proteobacterium, assembly GCA_900696455.1. Lineage (GTDB taxonomy): Bacteria > Myxococcota_A > Polyangia > Haliangiales > Haliangiaceae > UBA2376. The sequence goes on along the minus strand of CAADGB010000160.1, from coordinate 9,337 downwards.
CGGCAGCGAGTAGCGCGCCCGGCCGCGCGCGGCCCGCCACAGCTCGGGCACGACCCGCAGGGGCTCGTCGCCGGCGAGGAGCGCGGCGAACGACGTCGGCGCGGCCCCGGGCTCGGGGCGGCCGGTCTCGGCCAGGGCCGCCAGCCAGGCCAGGACGTTGCCACCGAACAGCCGCCGCCAGGTGGCGTCGTCGAGCTCGACCACGGTCGCGCCGCGCGCGGCCAGCGCGGCGGCGGCGCGCTCGACGGCGGCCGCCATCACCGGCGCGATGCGGACGCGGCCGTGGCGCGTCACCGGGTAGACCGTCACGTCGCGCAGATCGCCGGCGGCGAGCGCCGGCTCGGCCGGCGGCAGGCGGCGCTCGACCGCGCTCGCGCCGTCGGGGCCGGCGATCAGCTCGAGCACGCGCTCGGCGTCGGCGACGGTGCGGGTGATGGGACCGGTGCACAGCATCGCCTCGGCCGCGCCGCCGGCCGGGCCCCAGTGGCCGGTGTTGGGCACGAGGAGGCTGGTCGGCTTGTGGCCGACCACGCCGCACATCCCGGCCGGGATCCGGACCGAGCCGGCGATGTCGGAGCCGATGCCCAGCGGCGAGGCGCCGGCGGCCACCAGCGCCGCCTCGCCGCCGCTCGAGCCGCCGGGGGTGCGCGCCAGGTCCCAGGGGTTGCGGGTCCGGCCGTGCAGCGGGTTGGAGGTCTCCATCCACATCCCGCCCTCGGGCACGTTGCTCTTGGCGACGACGATCGCGCCGGCGGCGCGCAGGCGCGCGACCACGGTGGCGTCGCGCTCGGCCAGGACGTGCCGGCGCGAGAACAGGCCGGCGGTCCACGACAGGCCGGCGACGGCGAGGAAGTCCTTGATGGTGCAGGGCACGCCGAGGAGCGGCGGCAGCTCGCGCCGGTCGCGGGCGCCGCGCACCGCGGCCTCGGCGGCGCGGGCCTCGGCGCGGGCGGCCTCGACGCGGCGGGCGACCACGGCGTTGATCGCCGGCTCCACCGCCTCGAGGCGGGCCAGGTGGACCTCGAGCAGCTCGACCGGCGACAGCGCCCGCGTCCGCACCAGCTCGGCCAGCCGCACCGCCGGCAGCGCCAGCAGGTCGTCGGCGGCCGCGGCCCCGGCGGGCGCGGTCGTCCGAGAGCCGGACGTGTCAGAGGACACGGACGACCTCGCGCGCGGCGCGCTCGCCCGACTCCAGCGCGCCCTCGAGGTAGCCGGTCCACGCGGTCGCGGTCTCGGTGCCGGCGAAGTGCACGCGCCCCACCGGCTGGCGCAGGGTGGTGCCGGCGGTGGTGAGCGCGCCCGGGGGCATCACCGCCACCGGGCAGCCGCGGCTCCACGGCTCGGCGCACCAGTCGGTGATCGCGAGGTCCTGCGGGGCGGCGGCCTCGGCGCCGAACCAGCGCACGAGCTGGGCGACGACGGGCGCGGCATCGCCGTTCCAGCGCCGGGCCGGCCCGGCCTGGACGAAGCCGACGAGCGCCGGCTGGCGGCCGTCGTGGCTGGTGTTGTCGAACAGCACCGACAGCGGGCCCCGGGTCGACACCACCTCGCCCGACAGGCCGCGCTCGCGCCAGAACGCGCGCTCGTAGGCGACCACGACCTTGACGATCGCGCCCATGGCGGTGCGCTGCACGAGCTGGGCGCGCGCCGGCGCCGCCGGCTCGAGGTCGATGGTGGCGGCCAGCGGCGGCGGCACGGCGATCACGGCGGCCCGCGCCGCCACCGCGCCGCGGTCGCTGGTCACGACCACCTCGCCGTCGCGCTGCCGCACCCGCCGCACCGGCGCCGCGGTCACCACCGGGGCGTCGAGGCGCTCGACCCAGCGCTCGGCCAGGGTCTGGGCGCCGCCGACGAAGCGCCGCTCCTGGGCGCCGCCGGCGATCGTCGAAAGGTTCATCAGGCCGCCGCCGGCGCGCAGGTAGGCCAGGAACCACAGCAGCGACAGCTCGGCCGGGGTCACGCCGAAGATCGCGCCGACCGCGACGTCGAGCACGCCGCGGACCCGGCGCGGCAGGTGACGGGCGAGGTCGGCCACGGTGCGGGCGTCGAGGGCGGCGGCCCGCGGTGCGGCCAGCGGATCGGCCGCCGGCACCCGCGCGGTCAGGCGGTCGACGCGCCGGATCGCGAGGTGGAGCTGGAGCAGCTCCAGCGGGCCGAGCGTCGGGACGTCGCCGGCGTAGCGCCGCACCCGCTCGCCGTCGTCGAGGAGCTTCTGCCCCGTCGACCAGGTGGCGAAGGTCGCGACCCCGAGGCGGTCGGCCAGGGCCGCCAGGCGATCCTGGCCGGGCCCCAGCCACTGGCCGCCGCGATCGAAGCGACCGCGCCCCAGCGCCTCGCTCCACGCCCGCCCGCCGACGCGGTCGCGGGCCTCCACCACCACCACGCTGGCGCCGGCGGCGCGCAGGTGCTCGGCGGCGGCGAGCCCGGCCAGCCCGGCGCCGACGACGGCGACGTCGACGCGGGCTGGCAGGTCGGGGACGATCACGCCCCCGACCGTACTACGGAATCAGCCGCAGACCGGCTGCTCGGCGCAGACGCTGGTGGTGTCGTCGCAGTAGCGGCTGGTGCACTCGCTGTCGCTGTCGCAGGCGGCGCCGTTGGCCTTCTGGGCCTCGCACACGTCCTGGTCGTTGCAGAAGTTGCCGGCGGCGCAGAAGAAGAGGCAGGCCTGGCCGGCGGTGGGTGGGTTCGCGCACTGGAGCGAGGTCTGGTCGCAGACCAGCGGCGCCTGGCAGTCGAAGAGGCCGGCGAAGCCCTCCGAGCAGGCCTCGCCCAGGCGGCCCAGCGCCACGCAGGTCGTGGTGGTGCTGCTGCAGCGATCGCCGAGGTCGGCGCAGACGCCGTCGGGGCAGGCGTCGCCGCGGTTGGGCGCGTCGGCGCAGGTCCCGGCCTCGCCGCAGTAGGCGCCGTAGGTGCACTGGCTGCTGCTGGTGCAGGCGCCGCCGATGGCGCGCAGCGCCACGCAGGTCGTGGTCTGGGCGTCGCAGAACGAGCCGCGCACGCAGGGGCCGGTGGTGTTGTTGCAGGTGCCGCCGATCGCGACCTCGGCCAGCGTCGCGGCGCAGGTGCCGGAGCAGCATGCCTGCCCGCAGTCGGCCACGTCGCAGCTCCCGCTCACGCAGTCGAGGCCGATGTAGCAGGTGCCGCCGTCGGGCACCGTGCCGGTGAAGGTGTCGCCGCACGCCGCGGGCTCCTCGCGCGCGTTCTCGGCCGAGCGGTCGCAGGAGGCGCCGGCGAACGCGTCGAGGCAGTCGCGGGCCTTGCCCTCGTCGTAGTTGATGCGCCCGGCCTCGACCGAGGCCAAGATGTTGTCCAGGAACGCCCGGACGTCGTTGCGACAGGCCTCCATGCTGGCGTAGGCGCCGCAGCGGACCTGGCGCTCGCACGCCGCCTCGACGAACTCGTCGCCGAGATCGTCGAGCTTGACGCCGCCGCCGCCACAGGCGGCGAGCGCGAGGAACAGCGAGACCGTGAGCGCCCCCAGGGCGCGCGATGGACGTGCAGACATGGTGAATCCCCCTTGCCCCCCAGATCTACACCAGGCCGGCCGCGGGCGCGCGTTTCTGGACCGCCCCTGTGCCCTGGCGCACGGGTCCGGGCGGGCCCGGCCGGGCCCGCGACCTCACGGGTGCAGCGCGCAGCCGCCGATGACCTCGCCCCGCCAGCGGGCGCGCATCGCGCTCGCGACGTCGGCGAGGTTGAAGGCGTGCGAGACGTGGGGGCGGAGCTGGCCGGCCTCGGCCCACGCCCAGACCCGGGCGAAGCGGGGCGGCCGCAGCCCGGGGTCGTGGACGAGCGAGATCGCGGCCGGGCACCCCAGGACGTCGAGGCCCTTCATCATGATGAGGTTGGTGGGGAGCTGGTTGGCGTTGGGGGCGCCGCGCTGACCCCGGCCGCGCGCCACCAGCGGGGTCGCCGCCCAGCCGACGATCAGGTAGCGGGCGCCGAAGCGCACGCAGCGCAGGGCCTCGAGCGACAGCTCGCCGCCGACGCCGTCGTGGACGACGTCGACGCCGCGGCCGCCGGTCAGGGCCTTGACCCGCTCGCGCAGCGGCTCCTCGCCGGTGGCGATCACGTGGTCGGCGCCGCGGGCGGCGACGACGTCGAGCTTGGCGCGGCTGCGGCCGGTGGCGATGACGGTGGCGCCGAGCAGGCGGGCGACGTCGACCGCGGCCAGCCCGGTGGCGCCCGAGGCACCCAGCACCAGCACGGTCTCGCCGGCCTGCACCCGGCCGCGGGCGACCAGGGCGTGGTAGGCGGTCTCGTAGCTGCCCAGGAGGTTGGCAGCCTGATCGAACGACAGCCCGCCGGGGATGCGGTGGACGGCCGGGCCCGGCGCCACCGCGTACGAGGCCCAGCCGCCCCAGCGCTGGTAGGCGCCGAGCGAGCGCGGGCCGGCGAGCAGGCCATCGACCAGCACCGCGTCGCCGACCGCGACGTGATCGCCGGCCGCCGGCCCGACCCAGCGCACGACGCCCGCGTACTCGAGCCCCGGCGTGTACGGCGGCTGCACCAGGTGCTGGTACTGGCCGCTGGCCATGATCAGATCGACCCAGCCCACCGACGCGCTGCGGACCTCGACGATCACGTCGCCGGCGGCCAGGGTCGCCGGATCGGGCGGCGCCATGGGCTCGATCGCCAGCGCGTGCTCGATGGCGGTGGCGGGATCCTCGGCGAGCTCGCGGACGACGACGCGGTGGCCGGGGGCGAGGGCGGTCACGGCTTGTCGTCGAAGCCGAGGTCGGCGGCCCAGGCCGCGGTGTCGACGAGCTCGGTCGAGCCCGGCACCTCCTCGGCGGCGTCGGCGGTCGGGGCGTCGACCAGCGAGGTCAGCCGCGCCAGCTCGTCGGTGATGAGGGCGTCGACCAGCGACGCCCGCGGCGCGCTCTGCCGCTCGCGATCGAGATCCTGCTTGATCGAGCGGACCAGCACGCCGATGTCGCGCGAGGTCACCTTGAGGCCGCGCGAGAACAGGTAGTTGGCGAGCGCGTCGCCGAGGTCGGCGGCGCTCTGGTAGCGCTGCTCGGGATCGCGGGCCAGCGCCTGGCGGACGATGGCGTCGAGCTCGGGCTCGACCTCCGGGTTCTGGGCGGTGATCGAGGGCACCCGCGCCGCCCGCACCAGCTCCACCGTCTGCAGCGGGGTGTCGGCGTAGAACAGCCGGCGCCCGGTGAACATCTCCCACAGCAGGATGCCGAGGGCGAAGATGTCGGTGCGGTGGTCGATGGGCAGCCCCGACGCCGCCTCCGGCGACAGGTAGGCGAACTTGCCCTTGACCACGCCGGGATCGGTGATCTCGATCTGGCTGTTGGCCTTGGCCAGCCCGAAGTCCACGATCTTCACCTCGCCGTTGCGCGACAGCATGATGTTGGGCGGCGAGATGTCGCGGTGGACGATGTGGAGCGGGCTGCCGGTCTCGGGGTGCTCGAGGGTGTGGGCGTAGTTGAGGCCCTTGCAGCACTCGAGCATGATCTGGATGGTGTGGCGGATCTCGAGGCGCTTGCCGCGCGCCTGCTGGCGCTCGATCACCTGCTTGAGATCGACGCCGTTGACGTACTCCATGACCAGGAAGTACGTGCCGTCGGGGGCGCGCGAGATGTCGAAGACCTGGACGATGTTGGTGTGCTGCAGGTTCAGCGACAGCCGCGCCTCGTCGAGGAACATCGCCACGAACTTGGCGTTGTTCGTGAGGTTGGGCAGGACGCGCTTGATCGCGACCGGCTTCTTGAAGCCCTGCAGCGACTCGGCGACACCGCGGAAGACCTCGGCCTGGCCACCGCCGCCGAGTCGTTCCAGGATCGTGTAGCGCGCTTGCATGGTGCGGGTTCCGGCCAGTGTACACCGGCCGGGGGGGCCGTCGAGCGATCGGGCCCGGAACCGGCCCCGGGGCGCGCCGCCATCAGGTCATGTCGGGCCCGACGTCCTCGAGGAAGCAGTCGTCGACGGTCCCGAAGTCGAGCGAGTAGACGAAGCCGCGGGGCGCGTAGGCGGCGGGCAGGGGCGCGCCGTCGAGACTGATGTCGTGGCCCTCGGCCGCCCAGCGCTGGTGGACGGCGTCGTTCCAGGTCCGGGCCTGGACGAGCTGGCTGCGCCAGGTGGCGACGTCGTCGGCGACGCTGACGCCGGGGCCGAGGACGTTGGCGAGCAGGCGGCGGCGGGCCTCGCGGACGAAGCCGGGGTCGTGGACGGCGACGCTCATCTCGCCCTCGTAGATGAGGCCGCGGTTGTTCTTGTTGGCGGAGCCCACGCTCAGGAAGACGTCGTCGACGATCATCAGCTTGGAGTGGACGTCGATGTCGGCGAAGCGCGACTCGGTCTCGTCCCAGCCCCAGGTCACGACCGTGTCGAAGGCGCGGAGCTGGAGCAGGAGGTAGCGGCCGGGCACGGCGCTCTCGAGCTGGGTGTCGGTGCGGTGGGTCCAGGCGCAGCCGGGATCGAGCCACTCGCTCACCGGCTTGGTGATGACCACGAGCTGCAGCGACGGCACCTGGGCCATGCGGGCCAGGATGGCCTCGGTGAGGATGGGGGCGCGCCAGTACTGGTCCTCGATGAGGATGTAGCGCTCGGCCCGGCTGACCGCGTTGAGCCAGGTCTCGACGATCGAGTGCTCCCACAGCGGATCGGGCATCGTGGTCGTGATCTGGACCTGGAGGCCGTCGGCGTGGGCGGGCTGGGCGCGGTCGACCGCGAACGAGGTCGCGCGGTCGGCGTACTCGACGCCGTCGAAGCGGGCCAGCTCCCAGCGGCGGTGGAAGACGTCGGCCACGTCCTGCACCGCCGGGCCGTCGATGCGGACCATGTAGTCCTTGCGCGGGCCGAGGTCGGGCAGCGACTCCTTGTCGCGGACGTCCTGGCGGTCGGCGGCGCTGGCGGCGAAGGCCATGCGCCGCGGATCGAACACCCGGTGGGCCGAGCTGTCCCAGTCGGCGCCCTTGACGTTCATGCCGCCGACGAAGGCGACGTCGTCGATGACCGCGAACTTCTGGTGCCACGACGCGTGCTGGACCTCGAGGGTCACCGGCCAGTCGGTGAGGTCGACGTCGCGCGGGGCCACCCGCGACGGCACCGGGGTCTCCGGCGCGAAGCGACGATCGGCGGTCTCGGGGTGGAGCGCGCGCACGCGCTCGCCGAGCTCGAACGGCGGCAGCTCGAAGCGGAAGCGGCCCTCGGTCGGGTTGGCCTGGCCCAGGTACTCGAAGCGGTCGCCGCTGGCGGCGCCCTTGGCCCGCAGCGCGCTGTCGGCGGTGACGCCGGACAGCACGCCGTCCTGGCCCCAGAACTGCCCCACCAGCACCCGCTTGTAGGCCGCGCTCTGCTCGAGCCGGGACATGATCGTGCGCGCCCGGCGCTCGGTCGTGGACAGCGTGCTCTCGCTGCGGGTGAGCTCGAAGTCGGACTCGAACCACCAGGTCGCCATCAGGATGGAGTCGGTGGCGGCGCGCAGCTCGGCGTCGACCGCGCCCCACGCCTCCTCGCCGTCCATGAGGAAGCGCAGGCGGTTGCCGCGGCGCGCCGGCCGGCCCTCGGCCGAGAACCAGTGGTGGCGCAGGCCGAGGTAGAGCGTGTGCACGGCGATCGGGGCGCCGTCGAGGTCGCGCAGCTCGTGGCTCGCGCTCACCGCCGCCCCGGCGGGCAGCGAGGTCAGGCGCAGGCCGTCGAGGCTGGCGCTGCCGTCGAACGCCACGGCGACGGTGAGCGGCTCGTGGTCGGGCGCCGACAGCGCGATGGCGTAGGCGCCGGCCTCGGTGAGGGCGACGTGGCGGACGGTGGCACCCTCGATGGCGACCGGCGCGCCGGCGCGGGTGACCTCGAGCCGGGCGGTGGCGGGCAGGTGCTGGGCCCAGATGTCGAGCGGGTAGATCTCGATGACCGCGATCGTGCCGGCCGGCAGCGGCGGCAGCGGGTGGTCGGGCGGGGTCGGGACCGGCTCGGGCTCGGCGCCGGTGCAGCCGGCGGCCATCGGGACCAGGGGCGCCAGGGCGGCGAGGGCGAGCGCGCGCATCGACATGCGGTCTCGTAGAGCAACCTCGGTGCCGCGCTCCCGGGCCGCCGCGGGCGGATCGATCGCCCACGCGACCACGTCCTGACGCGGACTTGCGCCGCCGCGCGCGGTGACTGCCCCAGGCGCCGGCTAGGGCCCCGACCGGCCAGCGCACCCCAGCGTGACCCGAGGTCGAACCATCAGGGCGCGGCGGCCGCGGCGGGCGCGGCGGGCGCCGCCGCCGCGGTGGGCAGGGCCACGGCGAGGGCCAGATCCTCGACCTGGCAGACGTCGGCGCTGCACACGCTGAGCTTGAACGTGCCCGTCACCTGGCCCGTCGCGGCGCCGGCCTTCACCGGCACGGTCAGCCGGCCGCTGTGGGTGCCGGTCAGGGCGAACGTGGCCTCGCCGTCGACCACGGCGCGCGACGCGGCGTCGGGGATGAAGCGGAACGGGTAGTCCTTGTTCACCTTGTAGTCGCCGAGCGACGTCAGATCGGCGAGCACGCGGCACGCGCCGCCGCCGGCGCAGGCGGTGGCCGGCGCGGCGTCGACGTGGAAGTTCTTGCCCGGGATCCGGACGGCGCCGGCTGGCAGCGGCTCGACGGCGGCGCGCGCGGAGGGGGCGCCCGGCGCGCCCTCGCCGACGCCATCCGCGTCGCTGCGATCGCCGCCGCAGCCGGCGAGCCCGAGGCCGGCCGCGACCGCCACGACGACGGCGACCCTCACGAGGCGTACTTGACCGAGCATCCGTAGGGCCGGGTGACGGGGGTGGCGACCGGGCGGCCGGCGGCGAGATCGGCCAGCGCCGCGGCGACGTGGTTGACGAGGGTGCCGCCCCGGGGCGATCCGCCCTCGCCGTCGGGCGAGTTGTCGATGGCGCCGGCGTAGACCACCGTCCCGCTGGCGTCGATCACGAACATGTTGGGGGTGTTGGTGGCGCCGTAGGCCTTGCCGACCTCGCCCGAGACGTCGCGCAGGATGGGGTGGCTCATCGCCCACTGCGTGGCGGCGGCCTGGTTCTCGGCCGGGTCGTGGCCCTGCTTGCCGGGCGCGCCGGAGTTGATCGCGAGCCACACCCCCCCGGCCTCGGTGTGCGTGCGCGCGGTGTCGACGAGCGAGCCCTTGGTGTGAGCCTTCACCACGAACGGGCAGCCGGGGTTGAACCACTCGAGCACCACCACCTTGCCCTTGAACGACGACAGCGTGACCTGCTGGCCGTCGAGGGTCTCGAGCGTGAAGTCGGGCGCCGGCTTGCCGATGACCGGGGAGGTGGCCGCGGGCTCGGGCGGGGTCTCGGCGGCGGCCGGCGCGGCGCTGCCGGCGGTCGGCGCGGCGGCGCTGCCGGGGGGCGGCG
>CAADGB010000159.1 GCA_900696455.1 uncultured delta proteobacterium | reverse complement strand
TCGATCGCGGCGCGCACGACGGCGGCGACGTGGCGGTCGACCGGGTGGGGCTCGCCGGCGACGACCGCGGGGCGGACGTGCGGCCACAGCGCGCGGGTGTTGCCGAGGACGATCACCAGCGCCCGGGCCCGGCCGAGCTCGGGCAGGCGATAGGCGGCGGGCACGGCGGCGTCGTAGTCGGCGGCGGCGCACGTGGCGTGCAGATCGATCCCTCCGGCCAGGCAGCGGCGAGCGATCCGGCCCGTGATCGCGTCGGCGGTCATCACAGCCGGCGCGCGGCCGCCGCCGCGAGCTGCTCGGGCGTGCGCGCGCTGGCCCAGACCCGGACCTCGTCGAGCCCGCCGGTGAGCGGATCGTCCGCCCCCGACGAGGTGCAGTCCTGGCCGAGGTTGAAGCCGTCCTGGCCGCCGGTGGGCGCCGGCGCCGTGCGGTTGACGCTCCCGAACTGCGCGCCATCGACGAAGATGCGGAAGGTCTGGCCGTCGAAGACGCAGGCGACGTGGGTCCAGCGGTCGGCGAAGATCGTCGGCCCGCTGACGGTGGTGCTGCCGATCGTGCAGTACGGCCGCATGTTGGCGCCCACCCACATGCCGTACTGGGCGTTGTTGTCGATGAGGCCCGCCCGCGGCGACGGCGTCGCCGCGACCCGCACGAAGGCCTCGAGGGTCAGCGCCGTGGTCAGGTCGAGGGCCGGGGTCTCGGCGCCGTGGATCACGCTGCTCGCGGTGAGCTGGACGGCGGCGCCGACCGCCCCCGGGCCGAAGGCGACCGCGGTGGCGGCGAGGGCCAGGTCGCGGCCGCTCTGATCGACCACCGCGCCGCCGTCGAAGGTGACGCACAGGCGGAGGTCGAGGTCATCGCGATCGCAGAACGGCGGGGTCACGGCGCCGTCGCGCCCGGCGTCGATCGCGGCCGGGCCGTCGTCGCCGCCGCCGTCGCCGCCGCCGCCGTCGCCGTCGCCGGGCCCCGCGCCGCTGGGCGCGAACTGGCAGCCCGCGGCGAGGCCGGTCACCAGCGCGGCTTTGACGGCGGCGCCAAGACCTGCTCGAATGTTCGACGTGCGGCTCGCGTCCCTCATGGCGGTGGTGGTCCTGGCCAGCGTACCCGGTTGCGCGGGCACCGACTACCAGGCCGTGGACGAACCGCGCGGCGAGGTCAACGGCCGCTCCTTCGAGTTCGTGAGCACCAAGCCCGACGGCACGGAGTGGACGTTCCGGGTCCGCGGCAACGCGCTGTGGGTGGGCTACGTCGAGCAGGAGAAGAGCGGCGAGCTGGGCTCGATCCAGCTCACCGGCGGCGAGCAGCGCGCGCTGTGGGAGCTGATCGACGTGGTCGACGTCGGCGGCCGCCGCACGGGCCGGCCCGATCCCGAGCACGGCACCGTCGTCCTCCGCCTGCGCGAGCCCGGCGCCCGCGGCCGCCACCAGACCCACACCGTCAACGTGTCGCGACGAACCGACGACGACGACGTGATCGCCCTGGCCAACGCCTTCATCGACCTGGTCGAGAAGCACAAGAAGGTCTCGCCGGCCTTCTGATGGTGGCGCGGCTCCACCACGACCGGGTGGCGGCGGCGCCGCCCGCGGCCTGGGCCTTCCTCACCCACGGCATCTACGGCAGCGGCGGCAACTGGCGCACGATCGCGCGCCAGGTGACGAGCCGCCGGCCGGAGTGGGGCTTCGTGCTGGTCGACCTCCGCCAGCACGGCCGCTCCGAGCCCGGCCCGCCGCCGCACACCGTCGACGCCTGCGCCGACGATCTGGTCGCGCTGGCCCGGGAGCTGGCGGCCGCCGGTCAGCCGATCTCGGTCGCCATCGGCCACAGCTTCGGCGGCAAGGTGGTGCTGGCGCTGCGGCCGCGGCTGCGTCCGGCGCAGACCTGGGTGCTCGACTCGGCGCCGGGCGCGCGGCCCCACGCGTGGGAGGCCGCCGACAACTCGGTGCGCGACGTGTGGGCGTCGATGCGCGCGCTCGATCGCGACTGGCCGTCGCGCGAGGCCTTCGTCGCCGCCATGGTCGGGCGCGGCCACCCGCCGGCGCTGGCGCAGTGGGTGGCGATGAACCTGGCGCCCGCCGCCGGCGCCGCCGGGGCCACCGGCGCGCTGCGGTTGCGCCTCGAGCTCGACGCGGTGCGCGCGCTCCTGCTCGACTACTACGCCCGCGACGCCTGGCCCGAGCTGACCGATCCCGGGCTGCCGGGCGAGGTCCACGTCGTCCTCGCCGCGCGCTCGAGCGCGGTGGCGGCGGACGAGCGGGCGCGGCTGGCGGCGCTGCCGCCGCCGGTCCCGGTCCACGTCCACGTCGTCGACGCCGGCCACTGGCTGCACGTCGACGCGCCGGCCGCCGTGGTCGACCTCCTGGCCACGCACCTGCCGGCGCCGCCGGCTGGCCAGCGCGGGCCAGCGCAGGCCAGCGCAGGCTAGGTCGACGCCGCCCCCGCGCCCTCGGCCTCGTCGGGATCTTCGGCCGCGGCGGGGTCCTCGGGCGGCGAGATCGGCGACGGCGGCAGGAGCTCGGGCTCGGTGGCGACGCTCAGCGACAGGAAGATCGCGGCGTCGAGCTTGCGGAAGCCGCGCTTGCGGTACCAGGCCAGGGCGTGCTCGTTGTTCTCGGCGGCCTCGAGCACGAGGTGGGACAGGCCGCGGACCCGGGCCAGGTGCTCGAGCTGCTGCATCACGAACGCGCCGACGCCGCGGCCGCGCCACCGCGGATGGACGGCCAGCTCCTCGACGTACAGCGGCCGCATCTGCCGGCGCTCGAAGTAGCGCTCGTTGATCCAGCTATCGCTGCCGACGACCTCGTGCGCGCACTCGGCGTAGGCGACGATCTCGCTGCCGACCTCGAACACGAGCTGATCGATGCCCTCCTCGTCGTAGGTGCGCACGAACCGCTTCTTGGTGCGCGGCCGCTGGTACTCGACGGTCTCGAGGTTGACCTGGGCGAACGACAGCTTGAGGAACTCCCACACCCGGTTGAGGTCGCGGCGGTGGATGCGGCGGACGGTGATGACCGGCTCGCCGCGCCGCGGTCGCCTGCCGGCGCCGGCGGGCGGCTTCTTGCCCGCGCCCGCGGCGGCCGGCCGCGCGGTGGCTCGCTTGCCGGACCGCTTGCCGGCGGCGGAGGGGGGAGGCGCCGCGGCGCGCTTGCCGGCGGCGGAGGGGGGGGGCGCCGCGGCGCGCTTGCCGGTGCGGCGGGGAGATCGAGCCATGGCGCGCATCCTACGCCTGGCGCGGGCGGGCCGCGATGGGGCGGGCGCCGGCGCGGCCTCGGCTGAGCGCGTGAAGGGATCAGGAGCCGACGCGGGCGACGAGCGCCGTGACCCGCTCGACGAAGGCGGCGCGGTGGAAGCGCTCGAACTCGGTCCAGGTCGTGAACGAGGTCGGGTCGGTGACGCGGTCGACGAAGAGCACGCCGTCGAGGTGGTCGACCTCGTGCTGGTAGGTCCCGGCCTTGAGGCCGTGGACGGTCTCGTCGATCGGCTGGCCGTGGCGGTCCCAGGCCGCGACGTGGAGGTGGACGGCGCGCCGCACGGTGCCGCGCAGGTTGGGCACCGACAGGCAGCCCTCGTTGTTGTCGAAGGTCTCGTCGCCGACCGGGGTCAGGACCGGGTTGACCAGGATCGTGAGCGGGATCGGCGGCTTGTACGGGTAGCGCGGGTTGTCGCGGACCTCGATCGCGCAGATGCGGACCGGCTCGTGGATCTGGATCGCGGCCAGGCCGGCGCCGCTGGCGTCGCGCATGGTCTCGATCAGGTCGTCGATGAGCTGCTGGGTGGCCGGCGCTGCCAGCTCGTCGCGCGTGACCTCGCGCGCGCTGGCGCAGCACCGGGTGTCCGATCTGGGCGATCTTGCGCAGGGCCATGCGCCGAGCATAGCGCCGGGCGGCGGCGCGGCATCGCCCGCGGCGGCGGCGACGCGCGCGCTCGACCGGTCAGGTCACGACCGGCAGGCGGCGGCCCAGCGCCAGGCCGGCGAGCGAGTGCTCGACGGCGTAGGCCAGGACCTCGACCCCGGCGGCGGTAGCGCGGCGCAGGGCCTGGCCGTACGCGGGATCGATCTCGTCGGCGGGGCGGACCCGCGCGGCGCCGCTGCGGTTGACCACGAACAGCAGCACGGCGCGGCAGCCGCGCCGGCGCAGCGCGCGCAGCTCGTCGAGGTGGCGGGCGCCGCGGGTGGTGACGGCGTCGGGGAAGGCGACCGCGCCGTCGCCGCCGTCCATCGTGGCGGTCTTGACCTCGACCCACGTCCGGTCGCGGTTGCGACGCCCGGCGCCGCGGCCGAGCCGGAAGTCGAGCCGGCTGGCGCCGGTCGCGACCTCACGCTCGATCGTGTCGTGACCGGTCAGCTCGGCGATGGCGTCCGCGGCCAGCGCCGCCGCCACGAGCTGGTTGCCGCGCGCCGTGTTGACGCCGACCAGCGCGCCGCCGCGCCCGCCCACCTCCGCCAGCTCCCAGCTCCAGCCCAGCTTGGTGCCGGGTCGCCGCTGCACCCACACCCGGCCGCCCTCGTCGGCGCAGGTCCGCATCGAGCCCGGGTTGGGGCAGTGGGCGACCACCGTGTCCTTCCCCAGCCGCACGTCGGCGAGGAAGCGCTTGTAGCGCCGGAGCAGCCGGCCCTCGATCAGCGGCGGATCGAATTCGATCAGGGCGCGCAGGTGTTGAGCTGGGTGTTGCAGGTGAGCCCGGTCGGACAGGCGTTGCCGGCACCGCACTGGATGCCGCAGACCACCGCCACCGTGTAGTTCGTGTTGGGCTGCAGCGCGCCGGCCGGCTGCTGGTTCACGGGCACCGAGCAGGCCGTGGTCCCGACCGAGCCCGTGTAGATCCCGGTGCAGACGGCGTTCTGCGTCGACGGATCGGGGGTGAGCGGGCCCGGCTGGCTCTGCGCGTTCGTCATGAACGTCGCCGACTGGACGCAGATGTTGGTGCAGATGCCCATGGTGGCCCCGGCCGCGAAGGTGAGGCAGCCGGGTGCGTTCTGCGGGCAGTCGGCCCCCTGCATCGACGGCTGGCAGAGCTGGCCGAGGCCCATGAGCGGGGCGGCGTCGATCGCCGCGTCCACCGACGGCGCATCCGTCTCCGGCGCGTCCACCTGGCCGCCACCGTCGTCGCCATCGTCTCCACCACACCCGGCGAGGCCGGTGAACGCGAGGGACAGGAACAGAACACCAGCGAGTCGCATCGAGCGCATGGACACCTCCGGCGCGCACGATGGACCGCTCCGGCGGGTCGGTGGAAGCCGGCGGCGCCGCTCGGCGGCTAACAGAACATCGCCGCCATCGCGACCGCGCGTCGCAGGTCCTACCGGGTCGAGACGGAGCCGGACGAAGCCATCGGCGAGACGATCGCCGCTCCCTGGTTCAGCGACGCTCCAGGCGGCAGGTTCACGCGGATCCGACCAGCGCCACCGCCGCCACCACCGCCGTAGATCGGTCCATTGGATCCCGGGGTTGCCTCCGAACCGCCGGCCGCCCCATCGCCACCGTGACCCGCACCCGCCGAGGTGCAGGCTGCAACCGCGGTTCCGAGCGCGCGTTCGGCGCTGACCGAACCATCCGGTGCAGCGCCATGCGAGCCGCAATGACCCGCTCCGCCATTGGAGGTGATCCCCGTCCCTGGCGAGAGGGCCACTCCGGCCGCTTCGATCAGCACGGCCCCGCCGGATCCTCCTCCCGCACCCGAATGACACGTCCTGAGCGCTCCGCCCGACTCCTGACAGGAGTAGATGGGCGCCTCGACGTACGCCTTCGCGCCGCCGCCATTCGCGGTGATGAACGCGCCGCTGTTAAGGACCACGCGACCGCGGGTGGAGATCTGGATCGCGCCGCCGCCGCCGCCTGGTGCACGGTACATCCCGTCCCACGCGAAGTTCGCGTAGGGAAGACCGCCTCCGCACCCGCCACGAAGCGGGGTGATGTCGGCCGTCCCGTTTATGGAACCGGCCAGGCCTCCCAGGACCCCAGCCCCGGAGCCACCAGCACCCCCCAGCGTCCCGTAACTGCCACCACCACCACCACCAGCGCCAGCCGTGGTCGCGACGGGGCTGCCCCACGTACATGGAGCGCTTGATGGCGCACCCGGTCCCGGGGACTCGCGGGCTGCGCTGACCGACAGGACACCGGTCAGCTCCACATCGCCGTGCGCGAGGATCGCAAGCGCTCGCGTGCCGGTCACGCGGAGGTTCATCGCGGACATGCTCCGCGTCGAGACCGCCAGGATCGCCACCGGCGAGCGCACGACCGCGGCCGACGTCACGAGCACGGTCGAGCCATCTCCGTTCGTCACCGTCCCGCTGTCAGTGTCGATCGTCGCGTTTCCCGTGAGCGCGAGGGCTGGCGCCGAGCTCGCCTGATCGAGGTACACGCCGAGATCGTTGGACGGCGCAAGGTCGGCGCACCGGTCTCCGGTCCCGAAGCAGCCGAACGAGCACTCCGAGATGGTCGCTTGGCCGGCAGCGTCACAGACGATCAACGTCGAGCTTGTACACGTGGTCGTGTTCGGGACGCACTCTACCCCGCCATCCGCGTCGATCGAGCCATCTGGTTCGATCGCTGGTAGCTCTGGGAACTTGCAGCCGGCGGCTGTGGCTGCCAAGACGCCCGACAACGCTGCGCTGGACCATCGCATGGGTCATGTTTATCAGAGATTCGCTCGGTACTTGCGTCGCGTGTTCCCTCGGCCCTCACAGCGCGAAGCCCAGGCCGAACGTGAGGGTCGTGAACCGGCCGCGCACCTCGATGGCGGGCTCGACCGGGACGCCGCTCTCGTCGCGCGGCGCGAAGACCGCGGCGCGGCGGGCGCGCACCTCGACCAGGCCGAGGTCGACCGCGAGCGCCACCGCGCCGAAGGTCCAGCGCAGGCCGGCGCCGGCGGTGAAGCCGGCGCCCGACGCGCCGTCGGGAGGCCCCTCGCCGGGATCCCCGTACATCCACGTGTAGCTGGGCCCGAGCCGGGCGTGGACCTCGAGGCGCTGCTCGAAGACGCGATCGAGCGGGCGCCGGACCAGGACGCGGCGCGCCGTGACCGTGGCGCCGGCGGTCAGCGCCGTGTAGCTGCCGCGCGCGCCGCGGAAGTCGGCGCCGATGAGGCCGAGCTCGCCGCCCCAGCGCGCGCCGCGCAGGCCGAAACCGCCCCGGCGCCCGAACTCGCCGTCGGCGAGGTCGCCGGGCGCGCCGCGCACGCCGCCGACGGTCAGCTCGTTGTAGAGGCCGAGCTCGTCGGCGTGCGCCGGGGCCGCGCCGTGGCTCGCCGCGGCCGCGATCGCGAGCGCGACGGCCCGGTGGAGGAGCGACGCGGCGGGAGGCATCCCCGGCACGACAGCAAGCGGCGTACCGGCCGCGCGTGATGGATCGTCGCCGGGTTGCGCCCGCACCTCGACCCGCCCTCTGACACGAATGCCGCGATGGCCCCGACTTGCTCGGGTCCGGGCGCCATGGTCTCATCGCGCACGAAAGGGGAGGGTCGACGTGCCTGACGTGACCTCCCGCACGCACCCCGATGAGTGCAGCCGCCGAAGCCCGCCGTGACCGCAGCGTCCTGCTCATCGAGGACAACGAGCAGAACCGCTACCTGCTCACGTTCCTGCTCGAGCGCAGCGGCTACACCGTGCAGGCCGCCGAGGACGGGCCGCGCGGGATCGCGCTGGCGCGGCGGGCGCCGCCGACGGTGATCCTGCTCGACATCCAGCTCCCGGGCATGGACGGCCACGCCGTGGCCCGCGCGCTGCGCCAGGACGCCGCGCTCGGCGCGACGCCGATCATCGCGGTCACGTCGTACGCCATGCCCGGCGATCGCGACAAGGCGCTGGCCGCCGGCTGCAGCGGGTACCTAGAGAAGCCGATCGACCCGGCGACCTTCGTGAGCGAGCTGGAGCGGCTCGTCGCCGCCGCGCGGGCGGTGACGACATGACCCGGGTGCTGCTGGTCGACGACAAGGACGAGAACCTCTACTACCTGAGCGCGCTGCTCGGCGCTCACGGTTACGTCGTCGACACCGCCCGCCAGGGCGCCGAGGCCCTGCTCAAGGCCCGCCAGTCACCGCCCGACGTCGTGGTCTCCGACCTGCTGATGCCGGTGATGGACGGCTACACCCTGCTCCGCCACTGGAAGTCGGATCCGCGCCTCCGCCTGGCGCCGTTCGTGGTCTACACCGCGACCTACACCGACCCCGCCGACGAGCAGCTCGCCCACAACCTCGGCGCCGACGCCTTCATCCTCAAGCCGGCCGAGCCCGATGACTTCCTGGCCCGGCTGCGCGCGGTGGAGGGCGAGGTGGCGCGGCCGCCGGTCGCTGACCCCCGGCCCAGGGCCGGCGAGGCCGACGCCCGGCTGCGCGAGTACAACGACGCCCTCATCCGCCGTCTCGAGGCCAAGACCGCGCAGCTCGAGGAGGCCAACCGGGCGCTGCAGCGCGACATCGCCCAGCGCGAGCTGACCGAGGCGGCGCTGCGCCAGGCCCAGAAGATGGAGGCGGTGGGGCGGCTGGCCGGCGGGGTCGCCCACGACTTCAACAACATCCTGTCGGTGATCCTCACCTACGCCGAGCTGCTGCTGGAGGAGCTGCCCGCCGACAGCCACCTGCGGACCGAGCTCGAGGAGATCCAGCGCGCCGGCGAGCGGGCCACCGAGCTCACCCGCCAGCTCCTGTCCTTCAGCCGCCACCAGGTGGTGCAGCCGCGGGTGCTCGAGCTGTCGGTGGTGATCCGCGGCATGGAGCGCCTCCTGCGCCGGCTGCTCGGCGAGGACATCGAGCTCGTGCTGCGGCTGCCGGTGTGCGCCAACGTCCACGCCGATCCCAGCCAGATCGAGCAGATCGTCATGAACCTGGCGGTCAACGCCCGCGACGCGATGCCGCGCGGCGGCACGCTGACGATCGAGGTGGCCGACGTCGAGCTCGACGCGGCCCACGCCGCCCGCCACCCGGGCACGGCCCCGGGGCCGCACGTGGTGCTGGCGGTGCGCGACGACGGCGTGGGCATCGACGCGGCGGTGCGCGAGCGCATGTTCGAGCCGTTCTTCACCACCAAGGAGCCGGGCAAGGGCACCGGCCTCGGGCTGTCGACGGTGTTCGGCATCGTCCGCCAGAGCGGCGGCCACCTCGAGGTCGAGAGCCATCCCGGCGACGGCGCGACCTTCCGCGTCTACCTGCCGCGGACCACGCGGCCGCCCGAGGCCGAGCCCGCGCCCGGGCGGCCGGCGCCGCAGCCGGGCGCCGAGACCATCCTCCTGGTCGAGGATGACGAGCAGGTGCGGGCGATGATGGCCGCGGTGCTGCGCCGCAGCGGCTACCAGGTGCTCGACGCGCGCCACGGCGCCGAGGCCCTCGCGGTCTGCGAGCGGCAGGCGGCGCCGATCGCGCTGCTCGTCACCGACGTCGTCATGCCGGGCATGAGCGGCCGCGAGCTGGCCGAGCGGATCCAGGCCGTGCGCCCGGGGCTACGCGTCCTCTACATCTCCGGCTACACCGAGGACGCCATCGTCCAGCACGGCGTGCGCGACGCCGGCATCGCCTTCCTGCACAAGCCGATCACGCCCGACGCCCTGCTGCGCAAGGTGCGGCAGGTGCTCGACACGCCGCGCTGACGGCCGCGGCTCGGATCCCGGGCGGTGGCTCAGGCTGGCTGCGACGGCCGGACCCCGGCGTCGTTGATGAGGCGCAGGCAGCGTCGGTCGCAGGCGGGCGGCGACTCGGCCTGGAGCGAGCAGCGGTGGACGGCGAGCCAGCGGCCGCGGTCGGCGGCGCCCTCCAGCTCGCAGTCGGCGAACGTGCCCCGGGTGGTGCACATGAGCCGGTGGCGCTCGCGGACGCGGACGTCGCTCGAGTGGTCGTAGAGCCAGCGCGCGGCGGCGGCGGACAGCCCGAGCAGCATGCCGAGCGCGGCGCCGGTGAACGCGCCGGCCGCGGTGCCGGTGCCGGCGCCCAGCGCCAGGCCGACGGCGAAGCCGATGGCGATCATCCCCATGACGAGCCTCCTCGCCGACCACGGTCCCACGCGCCGCCGGGCCGCGACTTGATCGCGATCAGGAGGGCGGCGGCTCGCTGCCCACGGCGTCGGCGAGCGAGGTCAGGCCGGCGGCGGCGAGGTGGCGCGACAGGCCGCGGTGGACGCGGCGCGGCCACAGCGGGCCGCCGTAGACGAAGCCGGTGTAGCCCTGGACCAGGGTGGCGCCGGCGCGGATGCGGGCCCAGGCGTCGTCGGCGGACTCGACGCCGCCGGCGGCGATCAGCACCAGCTTGCCGCCGGTGCGCGCCCGCAGGCGCCGGAGCACGGCCAGCGCGCGCTCGCGCAGCGGGGCGCCGGACAGGCCGCCGGCCCCGAGCGCGGCGACCTCGTCCGCCGGCGTCGCGAGGCCGGCGCGGGCGATCGTCGTGTTGGTGGCGATGACGCCGTCGAGGCCGAGCTCGAGCGCGAGGTCGGCGACGCGATCGATGTCGTCGTCGGCGAGATCGGGTGCGATCTTGACCAGCAGCGGCACCCGGCGTGCGGGGCAGGCGCGGTCGAGGGTGGCGCGGACGTGGGCGAGCAGCGGCCGCAGCTTCTCGACCGCCTGCAGATCGCGCAGGCCCGGGGTGTTGGGCGAGCTGACGTTCACGACCAGGTAGTCGGCGAGCGGCGCGAGGCGCTCGGCCGACGCCGCGTAGTCGGCGAGGGCGCCGTCCTCGGTGACGACCTTGGTCTTGCCGATGTTGATGCCGAGCAGCGGCACCGCCGGCCGCCGGGCCAGGCGTCGCGCCGCCACCTCGGCGCCCTGGTTGTTGAAGCCGAGGCGGTTGACGAGGGCGCGGTCGCGCGGCAGCCGGAACATGCGCGGCCGCGGGTTGCCGGGCTGCGGCTGCGCCGTGATCGTGCCGACCTCGATCGCGCCGAAGCCGAGCGCGGCCAGCGCCGCCGGCCCCTTGCCGTCCTTGTCGAAGCCGGCGGCCAGCCCCAGCGGCGACGGCACCTCGCGCCCGAAGACGTGGAGCCGCAGCGCCGGATCGCGCGCCGCGCACAGCCGCCGGACCAGGGCCCGGACCCCCGGCAGCCACATCGCCGCGCGCAGGAGCGCGAAGCCGACGTGGTGGGCGGTCTCGGCCGGCAGCCGCTTGAGCACCAGCCAGAAGAGCGCCCGGTAGAGCATCGCGCGGTTCGTACCACGGCGCTCGGGGCTCGGATCGGGGCCCGGCCCGCGGTCTGGCCCGGGGCGCGGCCCGGGGCTCCGATCGAGAGGTGCGACGATCTGTCGTGCCCGGGGCTGAATCCTCCCGGCGCCTCGCGGCTCCTGGCCAGCAAGCAAGGAGCGCGCGATGCTGGACAAGATCCTCCCCAGGAACGAGCACGTGAGCGAGCGGGTGCTGCGGGTCGTCATCGGCCTGGCGGTGTTGAGCCTGATCGTGGTCGGACCGAAGACCCTGTGGGGCCTGCTCGGGCTGGTGCCGCTGGTCACCGGCCTCCTCGGGAGCTGCCCGCTCTACACTCTCTTCGGGATCTCGACGTGCCGGACCAGGCCGACCTCGCCGACGCGCAACGCGACCGCGACCTGATCGCGCGCGCCGCGGCGGGCGACCGGGCGGCGTTCGGCGCGCTGGTCGCGCGGCACCGCGGCGCCATCCACCGCCTGGCCACGATCCTGACCCGCGACGCGGCCGCCGCCGAGGACGTCCTGCAGGACACCTTCGTCGCCGCCCTGCGCGGCGCCGCCGGCTTCCGCGGCGACGGCTCGGTCGCGAGCTGGCTGTTCGCGATCGCGCGCCACGCCGCGCACCGTCACGGCCGCCGCGCCGATCAGGTGCCGGTGGCGCCGGAGTCCCTCGACGCCCTGGGCGCGGCCGCCGGCTGGGGCCAGCCCGACGTCGAGACCGTGGTCGCCGCCGCCGAGGAGCGCGCCGCCCTCGAGCGCGCGCTGGCCGAGCTCCCGGTCGACGAGCGCGCCGTCCTCGTGCTGCGCGACGTCGAGGGCCTGTCGGGCCACGACACCGCGGCCGCGCTCGAGCTGACCCTGCCGGCGATGAAGAGCCGGCTCCACCGCGCGCGCCTGCGCCTGGCCGCGACGCTGCGCCGCCAAGGAGGCGACCATGTCCCTCGATCGTGAGCTCGCCGGCCTGACCTGCCGGCAGGTGCTCGACCGCCTCGGCGACTACCTCGACGGTGACCTGGCGCCGGCCGCGCGCGCCGCGGTCGAGACCCACCTCCGCGGCTGCGACGCGTGCGCCCGCCTCGGCGGCGCGGTGGGCGCGGTGGTCGGCGGGCTGCGCCAGCGGCTGGGCGGCGACGCGCCGGCGGACGTGGCCGCGCGCCTGAGCGAGCGGCTGGCGCGGGAGGCCGGCGAGGCCTAGCGCACCGGGCGGTTCGGCGGCACGGCCGCCTGCGGCCGGTGCGCAGCGCGGGTGAAGGATCAGTCGTGCCGCACGCAGCGGAAGCCGACGTCGGCGAGCAGCGGCTCGGCCTTCTTGAGATCGGGGCCGGCGCGGTAGAGGCGGGAGCGCGCGGCGGCGGCGAGCGGCGGCAGCTCGCCGCCGAGCTCCCTGGCGGTGAGGCCGCGCACCATCCCGATCTCCTTGCCGTCGCTCGTGAAGTAGGCCTCGCACGCCGGGCGATCGGCGGGACAGGTCGCGTCGGTGCGGGCGAGGTCGCGCACCCACTCGCGCGGCGGCGCGAGCAGCTTGCGGATCGCCGGGCTGTCGGGCGTGGCGTCGCCGGTCGCCGGCAGGCGCGGGGCGTCGCCCCACGGGTACGGGCGCAGCTCGGGCCCGCGCGCCGCCAGCTCGAACTCCTCCTCGGACGGAAGGTCGCCGCCCAGCGCCTGGCAGTAGGCGCGCGCCAGCGCGAACGGGACGTTCGACGCCGGCGCCCGGGTGGCCGCGCCCTTCCACGTCGCGCCCGCGCGCTTCGCGAACGCGGCCAGGGCCTCGCCGCGCACCTCCTCGGCGAGGATCCAGTACGGCCGCGCCGGCGAGCGCACGTCGCGATCGGGGCGGAAGCCGGTGAGCGCCTCGGGGTGGTCGGCGGGCACGCCGAGCCGGACCGGCGGGTCGGGCGGCGCGACCCGCACCCAGTCGGCCGGCGGGAGCGGCGCGTCGGGGCGGGGCGGACCGGGGGTGACCGCGGGCGCGGCGGGGTCCGGAGCCAGCGGCGCGATCTCGAGGTTGTCGTAGTGGATGGGCCCGCTCGCGCCGTCGCGCCACACCAGGCCGCCGCCGAGGCCGAGGTACGACGCCGGCGCGTCGGGCAGCGGCGCTGGATCGAGGAGGGTGAGGAACGGCGTGGGATCGCGGTCCAGCATCCAGTCGATGCGACCGCCGCGGCGGACGACCTCGATGTGGTAGCGGCGCGCCTTCTCGAGCTTGACGTCGTTGCGGCTGACCGACAGCGGCGGTCCCGAGGCGGGGCGCTCGCGGAGGAGCGCCGCGCCGGCGGCGGCGAAGACCAGGCGGTAGCCGGTGCCGCGGTGCTGCTGGCTGCCGACCTGCGCGTGGTCGCGGCCGTCCCCCCACAGCTCGAGGACGACGAGGTCGCCGTGGCTGCGCACGTCGAGGGCGATCCGCGCGTCGGCGGGCAGCGGCACGTCGAGCCACGCCGGGTGGCCCTCGACCCGGCGCGCCACCAGCGTGCCCTGGTCGATCGACCAGCCGGGGCCGGTGACCGTGTAGCGCGGCCCGAGGGCGCCGCGCTGGAAGTCGTCGCCGAAGATCGGCGCGAGCGCGGCGGGGGCGGGGGCGCCGGGCGCGGTCGTCCGGTCGCCGTCGCCGTCGCCGCTGGCGGGGCTCCCGGTCGCTCCGGTCGCCGCGGTCGAGGCCGCGGCGGTCGTCGCGGCGCCCGCGCTC
>CAADGB010000158.1 GCA_900696455.1 uncultured delta proteobacterium | reverse complement strand
GCCCGCGCCGCCCTCCGCTTCGCCGCCGAGACCGCGGTGCTCGACCTGCAGGCCCGCGCCCGCGGCGTCCGCGTCGCCGACCTGCTCGCGGTCGCGCCGGCCGCCCGCGTCCCGCTCAACGCCGTGGTCGCCGACGTCGCCGGGGCCGGCGCCGCGCTCGCCCGCGGCATCACCACGCTCAAGGTCAAGGTCGACGCCGATCGCGCGGCCACCGCGGCGCGGCTGGGCGCGCTCGCCGCGGCGCTGCCGCCGGGCGCGACCCTGCGCCTCGACGCCAACCAGAGCTGGCCGCGGGCCGAGGTCCCGGCCCGGCTGGCCGAGCTGGCCGCGGGCGCCTGCGCCGGGGTCGTGGCCTACGTCGAGGAGCCCGCCGCCGGGCTGGCGCCGTCCTTGCGCGCGCCGCTGCCGCTGCCGGTGGCGCTCGACGAGAGCCTGGCCGGCGCCGATCGCGAGGCCTGGCTCGACCGCGCCCTGGCCTCGGGCGCCGTCACCGCGCTCGTCCTCAAGCCGACCGTGCTCGGCGGCCTCGCCGCCTGCCTCGCGCTGGCGGCGCGGGCGCGCGCCCACGGCGTCGACGCCGTCGTCACCCACGCCCTCGAGGGCCCGGTCGCGACCGCGGCCGGCGCCGAGCTGGCGCGCGCGCTGGCGCCGGCGGGCGCGGTCGGCCTCGACCGCCACCCCACGCTGGCGACGTGGTCGGTCGTCGTGCCCCAGCTCGCCGCCGCCGCCGTGATCGCCGCGCCCGGCGCCGGGCTCGGCCTCGACATCGACGCCGTGCTCGCCGCGGCGGCCGATGCGCCACCCGTCGTCGCCGCGCCGGCGGCGCCGGGAGGCGGGCCGTGAGCCACGCCGCGCCGCTGGTCGCTGGCCTCGACCCGCGCGCGGTCGACGCGATCGCGCGCGCCCTCGCCGCGCGCACCCCGCTCGGCCTGGTCCACGATCGGCTCCCCGCCGACGAGCGCGCCGCGCTGGCCGCCCGCCTCGCCGCGGCGACGGTGCCGGCCGACACCGCCGCCGTCGTGTTCACCTCGGG
This sequence comes from uncultured delta proteobacterium, assembly GCA_900696455.1. Lineage (GTDB taxonomy): Bacteria > Myxococcota_A > Polyangia > Haliangiales > Haliangiaceae > UBA2376. The sequence goes on along the minus strand of CAADGB010000158.1, from coordinate 6,125 downwards.
CTCGACCGGCCGCCCCAAGGGCGTCGTGCTCGCCCACGCCGCCGCCGCCGCCGCGGTCGCGGCCAGCGCCCGCCACCTCGGCGCGCGCGCCGATGACCGCTGGCTCCTGGCGCTGCCCCCGGCCCACGTCAGCGGGCTCGGCGTGATCCTGCGCAGCGTCGCCGCCGGGACGCCGCCGCTGGTGGCCGCCGGCGGGGATCGCGCGAGCGTGGCCGCCGCGCTGGCCGGCGACGAGGTGACGCTGGCGTCGCTGGTGCCGACCCAGCTCGCCGCGCTGCTCGACGATCCGGGGTGGCGACCGCCGCCGCGGCTGCGGGCCGTGCTGGTGGGCGGCGCGGCGGCGGCTCCCGCGCTCGTGGCCCGCGCCCGCGCCCGCGGCGTGCCGGTGCTCACCACCTACGGGATGAGCGAGACCTGCGGCCAGGTCGCCACCTGCCCGCCGGGCGCGACGCCGCCCCCCGGCGCGGTCGGTCGGCCCCTGCCCGGCGTCACCGTCGCCGCCGGCACCCGCGCCGCGCCGGCGACGATCGTCGTGCGCACGGCGGCCGCGTTCACCGGCTACCTCGACGAGCCGCGGCCCGACCCCGACGCGGTCGTCACCACCGATCTCGGGTTCCTCGAGGACGGCTGGCTGTTCGTCGTCGGCCGCCGCGACGACGTCATCATCACCGGCGGCGAGAAGGTGCACCCGGCCGCGGTCGAGGCCGCGCTCCTGGCCGTGCCCGGCGTCGCCGCCGCCGGCGTGGTCGCGGTCGCCGATCCGCGCTGGGGCCAGCGGGTGGCGGCGGCGATCGTGCCCGGCCCCGGCTTCGCGCGGGCCGCGCTCGACGCCGCGGTGGCCGCCCTCGCCCCGCACGCCCGGCCGCGCGTGATCGCGCTGGTCGACGCGCTGCCGCGCGGCCCCACCGGCAAGCTCGACCGGGAGGCGGTGCGCGCCCTCCTGGGACCTCGAACCGCCACCGCCGTCAGCGCTTGCGGCGAGTGATCCGGACCTCCTCGACCGCGCGATCCGACGCCGCCACGACCTCGATCGAGGCGCCGCCGACCTGGACCTGCGAGCCCGCCACCGGGATGCGGCGGAAGCGCTCGATCAGGAAGCCGGCCACGGTCTCGTAGTCGTCGCTCTCGGGCAGGCCGAGATCGAGGACCTGGTTGAGCTTGGCCACCGAGGTCTTGGCCTCGACCCGCCACACCCCCGGCTTCTCCTGGCGGATCGGCGACGGCTCGTCGTCGTACTCGTCCTCGATGTCGCCGACGATGGTCTCGAGCAGGTCCTCGACGGTGACGATCCCCACCGCGCCGCCGTACTCGTCGACCACGATCGCCATCGGGTTGCCGCCGACCTGGAGCTGGACCAGGAGGTCCACCGCCTTCATGCTGCCCGGCACGTAGCTGGCCGGGCGGGCGACCTCGGCCACCTTCTGGCCGCGGCGATCGGGGCCGGCGCCGAGGATGTCGAAGGCGTGGACGATGCCGACGATGTCGTCGACCCGGCCGCGGTACACCGGCATGCGCGAGTGCTGCTTGTCGGCGACCTCGAGCGCGGCCTCGCCCAGGGTGGTCTCCTCGGGCACCGCCGTCACCTCCGACAGCGGCACCATCAGATCGTCGACGGTGTACTCCGACAGCTCGAAGACGTTGGCGATCATCTCGCGCTCGTCGGCGGTGATCCCCGACTTGTCGCTGGCCGGCTCGGCCTCGATGATGAGCGCCAGCTCGTCGCGGGTGATGAACGCCTTCTTCTTGTCGGTGCCGGCCAGGCGCGTCGACGCGCTCGCCACCGCGCCCACCACCAGCACCAGCGGCCGCATCAGCCAGCCGAGGGGCTCGAGCACCCGGGCGTAGAGCGGCGCCAGCTTCTCGGCGTGAGCCCCGGCCACGGCCTTGGGCACGAGGTGACCGAAGACCACCAGCGGCACGACCACGATCGCCGCCGCCCAGGCGTGGCTGAGCCCGTGACCGGCGACGTAGAGCGCGGCGGTGGCCGCCGCCGCCAGGCTGGCGGCGGTGGCGCCGATGAGCACGGTGGCGGCGGTGGTCTCCTGGCGGGCCAGGAGCCGCTCGATCGTCCGCGCCGAGCGCTCGCCCGCGCTCGCCCGCTGCCGCAGCCGCGCCCGGTCGCACGAGCCCAGCGCGATCTCGGCGCCGACGAAGAAGGACTGCGCCACCACCGCGAGCGCCACGACCGTGACCAGGTCGCCCAGCTCGATCATCGCCGCCCCGCCTTGCCGTCCCGCGGCCGCACGGCCTCGGCGCCGTCGTCGGCCAGATCCTCGAGATCGAAGGGCTTGGTGATCTCGGGCGGCGGCTCGTCGATCGCGTCGGCGGGCGGCGGCTCGCCGGCCGGGGCGGCGCCGACGTCGGACGGCTCGTCGACCGCGGCCGCCAGGGCGCCGGCGCCCCGCGGCACGTCGCCGCTGCCGATCATCGCCAGCACGCCGGTGGCGCGCCCCGCCCGCGGCGGCAGCGGCTCCTCGACCGGCGGCGGCGTGAGGTCGTCGCCAGGGATCGGCGCCGCCTCCGCCCCGGCCTCGCCGGTCACCGCCGGCACCGTGCCCGGCACCGGCGTCCGTCCGCCCCGGCCCCGGCGCAGCACGCCGGCCTGCAGCGTCTCGCGCTCGTCGCGGATCTCGCCGAAGAGCTGCTCGAGCAGATCCTCCATCGTCACCAGCCCGAGCAGGGAGCCGTACTCGCTCACCACCAGCGCCATGTGGACCTTGCGCTGCTTGAAGGTGCGGAACAGCCGGGCCAGGGGGGTGGTCCGCGGCACGAACAGGGGCTCGTGCAGGAGCTCGGACAGGATCCGGGCCGGCGCCTGGCCGGCGGTGGCGAGCACCAGGTCCTTGGCGTTGAGGATGCCGCGCACGTTGTCGAGCGAGCGCTGGTAGATGGGCACGCGCGAGAAGCCGCGGGCGGCGACCTCCTTGACCAGGCGGGCCATGGGCACGTCGTAGGCGAGCGCGAACACCTTGTCGCGCGGGGTCATGATCTGGCCGACGTTCTTGTCGCCGAACTCGAAGACCTTGTGGATGAGGCGGCGCTCGCGGGCGTCGACCTGGCCCTGGGCGCTGCCGGCGTCGACCAGCTTGCGGAACTCCTCCTCGGACAGCTCGCCGGCGCCGCGGGCCCGGCCACCGCCGCCCAGCGCGCGGGCGACGGTGTCGCTGACGGCCTGCACCGCGACCCGCAGCGGGGACAGCAGCAGCGCGATCGCGGCCAGCGGCCGCGCCGCCGACCGCGCCCAGCCGATCGGGGCCTTGATGGCCAGGGTGCGCGGCACCACCACGCCGACCAGGAGCACCAGCGGCGCCGCCCCGGCCACCGCGAGCGCCACCAGGAGCGCGGGGCCGGCGTCGGGCACCAGCTCGGCGAACACCACCACCGCGATCGCCGCCACCGACGTGCTCACGGCCTCGCTGCCGAGCAGCACCGTGGTCACCAGGCGGCGCGGCTGGGAGAGCAAGCGCAGCACGATCGCGTCGCCCCGCCGCCCCGAGCGCGCGAGCTGCTCGCGCTCGACCCGGCGCAGCCCGAACATGGCGACCTCGGTGCCGGCGAAGAACCCGCCGAGCACGAGCAGGCCGAGCGCGGCCAGGAGCCAGGGCGCCAGCCCGTGCCAGTCGACGCTCACCGCGTCACCTCCGCAGCGCCCCCATCGCGGCCCGCACGTCGTCGGAGACGGCGGGGAGCGAGGCGACGAACGTGCTGCCGCGGCCGACCGTCGAGTCGACCCAGATCCGCCCGCCGTGGGCCTCGACGTAGGCCTTGGCCAGGGCCAGGCCGAGCCCGCTGCCGCCGTACGACCGCGTCGACGACGAGTCGACCTGGAAGAACGGTTCGAAGATGTTGGGCAGGAGCTCGCGCGAGATGCCGATGCCGGTGTCGGTGACCGCGAGGTGGGCGGCCAGGCGGTTGTCGGGGCGGGTGCCGACGCCGCCGGGCACCAGCGGGCCGAGCTTGACCGCGACCACCACGTGGCCGCCGTCGCCGGTGAACTTGACCGCGTTCGACACCAGGTTCCACAGCACCTGGCGGATCTGACGACGATCACCGATCACCCGCAGCGGGAACTCGATCGCGGACTCGAGCGTGACGCCGTGCTTGGTCGCCTGCGGGGCGAAGCTGGCCACCACGCTGTCGACGACGTCGGCCAGCGGCACCTCGGCCTGCTCCATGGGCGCGCGCTGGGCCTCGACCCGCGACATGTCGAGCACGCTGGTGATGAGCTGGAGGAGCTGATCGGCCTTGCCCAGGATGGTCGACACGTAGTCGCGCTGCTCGTCCGACAGCGGCCCGGCCAGCCCCTCGAGCAGCATCTCGGAGTACCCGATCACGCTGGTCAGCGGGGTCCGCAGCTCGTGCGACATCGTGGCCAGGAAGTTGGACTTCACCCGATCGGCGTCGCGCAGGCGCGTGACCGCGAGCTCGAGGCTCCGGTTCTTCTGGGTCAGCTCGGCGTAGCTGACGCTGACCGCCGCCTCGTGGGCGACGCCGACCAGGCGCCGGGCGTGGGCGTGGTGGACGACCAGGGCCGCGACCTCGGCGGCGTGGCGGGCCGCCGCCGGCTCGGCGCACTCGACCACCACCTCGCCCAGCCGCTCGCCCTGGTGCTCGACGGGCGCCCGCACCCCGGCGGCGCCGCTGAGGCCGGCGGCGGCCACCAGCAGGCCGCGGCGGTCGACCAGCGCCACGCCGCAGCCGTGGCCGCGAGCCAGGGTCTGGACCAGATCGTCGAGGTCCACCGCCGACAGCAGCGTGGCCAGCTCGAGAGGCTCGTCGAAAGGGTCGGCGGCCTGGTCAGCGGCGCGACCGCGGTCGGTCCCGCTGGACGTCACGCCACCAGGATATCACGTTCGGTCCCGCCCACATGCACGCACACCGTCCGCATGAAGTCGTCGCGCGCCACGCCGAAGCGCTCGCTCAGCTTGAACATCGGATCGAGGGCGTCCCAGGCGGCGCCCAGGACCGCGAAGAAGGTGGGCAGGACGCCCTCGCCGGTCACCGCGGTCGCCGGGTGCAGCGTGCGGCCGGGCTCGCCGAAGCGATCGGCGGTGTCGAGGTCGACGCGATCGGGGAGATCGCGCTTGTTGTACTGGACCACGATCGGCACCCGCACCCCGAGCTCGGCGAGGTTGCGGCCGAGGCCGGCCCACGACTCGCGGTTGGCGTCCTGGTGGTCGGGGCTGGAGTGGGCGACGAAGACCACCGCGTCGGCGCCCTGCAGCACCACGCGCCGGGTGCCCTCGTGCATCGGCTGGCCGGGGACGGTGTAGACCTTGATGCGGAAGGACAGCCCGTTGGAGCGGAAGAAGACCGGCAGGAGGTCGAAGAACAGGGTGCGGTCGTCGCGGGTCTCGAGGGTCATCATCCGGCCGCGGTTGAGGGCGTCGACCTTGTCGTGCAGCGCCCGCAGGTTGGTGGTCTTCCCCGACAGCGGTGGCCCGAAGTAGACCAGCTTGAGCGTGAGCTGCCGTTCGTTGAAGTCGACCTGCGCCACCTGTTCCCTCGGTGTTCGAGCCTACTCCCCGGGTGGACGGGATTCAACGCGGGGCACCGGTACGGGCGGGGATGCGGCGGGGGAAGCGGGTGGCGACGCGCGCCGCAGCGCCGGGGTCGCCGGCGTGCGCTTGCCGGTGGCCGCCGGCTCGCGGGTGCGGACGAGGTAGAGCGCCCACAGGAGCCCACCGATCACCAGGAGGGCGAGCGCGACCAGCACGGTGTACGCGCTGCCGCGGCGGAACAGCGGCGGCCGCGGCGGCGCGGCGGTGGCCAGGACCGCAGCCTGGGCGATGCGCGCGGCGCGCTCGAGGCCGGCGGCGGCGACCGCGTCGCCGGGCTGCGCGCGCAGGGCCTCGCGGTAGCGGCGCGCCAGCCACGGCTGCTCGCCGAGCGCCACGGCGAGCGAGGCGACCCGATCGTGAGCCGCCGGCTCGCGCCACGCGGCGCGACAGGCCGCCCAGGCCTCGGCCAGGGCGTCGGGCACGACGCCGACCTCGCTCCAGCCGGCCATGCGGTCGACCGCCAGCCCGCAGCGGACGCACGCCGCCCCGCGCGCCGGGCCGTACCCGCACTTGGGGCAGGTCGGGCCGCCGCGGTCGCCCTCGGCGCGGCCCGGCGCCGCGGCG
>CAADGB010000157.1 GCA_900696455.1 uncultured delta proteobacterium | reverse complement strand
GGCCGGTGCGGCCGCCGCGGCCGGGCTCGCGGCCGCGCCGCCGCTCGCGCCGCGCCCGGACGGCGGCGGGATGGTCTTGGGCTTGCGAAACGTCTCGGCCAGGGCCGCCTGCGACCGATCGGACGCCCGGTGCTCGACCAGCCGCTCCCACGGCACCGGGCGCCGCTCGTCGGAGTCGGAGTCGGCGGTCACCTCGATGGGGCCGCTCCCCGCCGCCGCCTCGCCGCGGGCGGCGGCCTCGAGCAGCTCGCGCAGCTCGGCCGCCGACGACGGCCGCACCGCCGGGTTCTTGGCCAGCGTCCGGGCCACGAGCTGGGCCAGCGGCCGCGGCACGTGGGGGCCGAGGCCGGGCGCCGGCTCGTAGGCGTGCATCGCGACCATCATGTTCACGCTGTCGGCGGCGAACGGCGGCCGGCCGTCGAGCATCTCGAACAGCAGCACGCCCAGGGCGTACAGATCGCTGCGCGGCGTCGCGGCCTCGCCGATCGCGACCTCGGGCGCCAGGTGCGACGGCGTGCCGACCATGCGCCCGGACTGGGTCACCGTCGACTCCTCGCTGTCGATGACCTTGGCCAGCCCGAAGTCGAGCACCTTGACCAGGTCGCGACCCGGCGGATCGTCGAGGATCATCACGTTGGCGGGCTTGAGGTCGCGGTGGACGATGCCCAGGCGATGGGCGGCGTCGAGGGCGTCGCACACCTGGGTGGCGATGCGCACCGCGCGTCCGGCGGCGAGCCGGCCGTCGCGGCGCAGCACCTCGGACAGCGTGCGGCCGCGCACCAGCTCCATGACCAGGTAGAGGATGCCGTCGTCGCCCTGACCGAAGTCGATGACGCCCACGGTCGCCGGCTGCGAGAGCTGGCTGGCCAGCTTGGCCTCGCGCAGGAAGCGCTTGGTCGTGGTGGCGTCGTGCCCGGGGCGAGGCCGGATCACCTTGATCGCGACCTCGCGCCCGACCGAGGCCTGCCACGCCCGGTAGACCACGCCCATCCCGCCCTGGCCGAGGCGCGCGCGGATGACGAAGCGGCCGTCGATCTCGCGACCGAGGAGCGGATCGCCCTCGCGCACGCACACCAGGCGGGTGCCGTCGCCGGGACAGACCGCGCTCCCCGCCGGGAACGAGCGATCGCAGGTGGCGCAGTACCACTCCTCGCCGTCGCCGCTGGGGGTCGGTTCGGGGCCGCTCACGCCGTCACCGCGCACGCGTCGTGGTCGTCGGGGCCGCGGCCGACCACGACCACACCCACACCATCGCGCCCCGGCCCTCGGCGGTGGGCGTGACCGCGATCGGCGCGGGCGCGCGGGCGCGCAGGTACAGCCAGACCCCGACGCCGGTGGCGAGCGCGCCGGTGGCGTAGAGCCCGATCGTCGAGCGCTGGTAGAGGTGCCACGTCTCGAGCTGGTCCTGGTAGGCGTCGCCCGACAAGGTCGCCAGCTCGGCGCGCACGTCGCGGCCCAGGTAGTGGAGGACGCCGCCGCCGGCGAGCAGGGCCCCGCCCGCCGCCAGGGTGAGCGTGGCGGCGGTGCGCGAGCGGCGCGGCGGCGCGTCGCCGACGAGGCCCGGCGGCGGCGCGCGATCGCGGGCCGGCACGACGGCGCCGGCCGGCACCGGCTCGAGCCGGACCTGCCACCGCTTGCGGGCGCGCGCGGTCACGTCGTCGTCGCCGATCTCGACGGTCCACGCGTGCGCCTGGTGGCCGGCGGCGCGGGCGGTGAAGGTGTGGCGGCCCGCGGGCAGCCACACCAGGGTCGGCGCCAGCACCGTCTCGTCGGCGGGGAAGCTCGAGATCGACACCACCGCGCCGGGCGGCGAGGTGGCGACGTCGACCGCGACGTGGGCGCGGGCGACCGCGGCGTCGACGCTGGCGGCGACGCCCTTGTAGCCGTCGACCTGGTCGGGGGCGTCGATCGCCAGGCGCGGCATGCAGCTCGTCAGGCGGGCGTGGGCCCGGGACAGCTCGCCGAGGTGGAAGAGCGCGAGCCCGAGATCGCACTCGACGAGGGGCGACGGCGCGAGCGCGAGGGCCTCCTTGAACAGCGCGGCGGCCCGCTCGAGCTTCGCGCGGTCGCCGCCGGTCAGCCACTGGCGGGCGAGGTCGCGGCCCTGGTGGTGGAGCGGGCTGGCCGACTCCCCCGAGGCTGGCACGCCGCCGGCGGGCTGGGCGGGCGCGGCGCCGGCGCCGGCGGTGAGCGCGAACACGAGGGCGACGACGCCATGACGAGCGGAGCCCGGGGAGCGCACGAGGCGATCATACGACGGTTCGGGCGGCCGCGAGTTGCGTCCTCGCCGTCGCTCCGCCCAAGATGCGCCGATGTCCGAGACCGTCCGGTTCGTCGTCCCGGCCGCCGACGAGGGCCTGCGCCTCGATCAGGTGCTGGCCCGACACGTGCCAGGTCTTTCCCGGCGGCGGGCGCGGGTGCTGCTCGAGATCGGTGGGGTCTTCGTCGACCGCGCCCGGGTCAAGGTCGCCGGCCGGCCGGTGCGCGCCGGCCAGGTCGTCGAGGCCAACCTCGGCGGCGCCCTCGATCGCGCCGCGGCCACCGGCGCCGGCGCCGAGGCCCGCGCTCGCGACCAGGCGGCGCTGCCGCCGTACCGGGTGGTCTTCGAGGACGAGCACCTGATCGTCGTCGACAAGCCGGCGGGGCTGGTCACCGCGCCGACGCCGGAGAGCGATCGCGGCAACCTGCTCGACCTGCTGGCGCGCCGTCCGGGCGGCGGACCGGTGTACCTCGTCCACCGCATCGACCTGCCGACCAGCGGCCTCCTGGTCTTCGCCCGCACCGCCGCCGCCAACCGGGCGCTGGCGGCGCGCTTCGTCGAGCACGACGTCGAGCGCGCGTACCTGGCGGTGGTCGAGGGCACCTGGCCGGAGGCCCAGGTCCGCATCGACCAGCCCATCCGCGGTCGCCGCGCGGTGACCCACGTGCTGGGGCGCGAGGTGGTGGCCGGCGGCGCGGCGACCCTGGTCCGCTTCGGCCTGGAGACCGGGCGCAGCCACCAGCTCCGCATCCACGCCGCCGCCATCGGCCACCCGGTGCTCGGCGACGGCACCCACGGCGCCGACGCCCTGCGCCGCTTCACCCCGCGGCCGCGGCCGCCGCGGCTGGCGCTGCACGCTGCGGTGCTCGGCGTGGTCCACCCCGCCACCGGCGAGCGCCTGCGCTGGGAGAGCCCGCTGCCCGACGACCTCGCCGGCTGGCTCGAGCGGCTGCGCACAGGCGCGCCCGCCCCCGTCGCCGCGCTCGCCGCCCCGTCGCCCGCGCCCGCCGCACCGTCGCCCGTGCCCGCCGCACCGTCGCCCGTGCCCACCGCCGACCTGGCCACCACCGCCGTGCCCGCCGCACCGTCGCCCGTGCCCACCGCCGACCTGGCCACCACCGCCGCGCCCGCCGCCGGGCCTGGCCCCGCCACCACCGCCGCGCCCACCGCCGGGCCCGGCCCCGAGGAGCCGCGATGATCGACCGCTACTGCTTCGTCCGCCTCACCGACGACCACGCCACGCCGGCCGGCCGCGCCGCCGCCCTGGCCGCGATCCGCGACGGCCTCGGCGACCTGCCCGGCCTGCGCCGACTCACCGTCGGCACCCCCGCCGACGACAGCGCCGCCCGCTGGGACCTGTCGATCGTCGCCCGCTTCGCCGATCGTGACGCTCTGGCGGCGGCCCTCGCCAGCCCGGCGTGGTCGGCGATCTTCGCCGAGCTCCTGCCCGGCCGCGCGGTCGTCATCAAGACCTGGAACTTCGCCGTCGACGAGTGACGCCGCCCGGCGCGTCGGGCGGCGCGCCGGCGCTGGCGAGATCGGGATGGGTGAGCGGGTACCACGACGGGTGGATGAACCGTACCCAGAGCGTGTCGCCGCGCAGCTCGTAGGTGAGGCGGTAGGACCAGCGGCGCGCTCGCACGACGACGTTCTTGTAGAACGCGCCGCGAAACGGCGAGTCGTCGGGGTAGGCGCGCCCCCTACGGGGCGCGGCGGCGAGTCCGCGGAGCGCCCGGACGAGCTTTCGCGCCGCGGAGGCGGGCAGCGCCTCGAGCTGGCGCTCGGCGCGTGGGGTCAGGTGAACCTTCAAGCCCGAGCTCCTTGGTGACCGCGTCCAGGCTGCGACCGCGGCCGGCGGCGATGTCCCGGCTGGTCTCGGCCCAGGCCGCCTGCCAGTCGGGTCGCCGCAGCTCGTCGAGCGCAGCCATCCAGCCGTCGAAGTAGTCCTCGTCGACGAGGACCATGCTCCCGCGGCCTCCGCGGGTGATGCGGTAGATGGTGCCGGTGGTCTCGACGTCCTCCGCGATGCGCGCGGCGTGGCGCACCAGGTCGGTCACCGAGATGATTCGTTCCATGCTCGGAAGCATATTCCAAGCATGCCGGCGGGCCAAGCTGTTCGGTGTGCTGGCCGCCCCGTGCGGCTGCGACCGGCCGCCGCGAGCGCGCGCGCCCGCGTCAGCTCAGGTCGTCGAGGAGCCAGTGCGGGGCGCGATCGGGCGGGGCCGCGCCCGCCGTCCAGCGCGACACGCCGGTGACCAGGGCGGCGTCGAGGCCGGCGGCGCGGGCGCCGGCGATGTCGGTCTCGAGCTGATCGCCCACCATCACCAGCCGGGCGTCGCCGCCGACGCTGGCGCGGGCCAGCTCGAACAGGGCCGGCGCCGGCTTGCCCAGGTAGACCACCGCCGGCGCGGCGGGGTGGAGGCGGCGCAGCCCGGCCTCGAGCATGAGCGCCAGCGCGCCGGCGGTGAAGCCGTGGGCGTCGCCGCCGCGGGGGTAGACCAGATCGGGGTTGGGGCAGACGAGCGCCAGCGCCCGGCCCCGGGCCAGCGCGCGCGCGCCGGCGGTGAGCGCGGCGTCGAGCCCGTCGCGCAGCGAGAAGCCGCCGTCGTCGGCGATGACGATGGCGTCGAGGTCGTCGGCGCCGGGCGCGCCGGGCGCGCGGGCGTCGAGGCCGGCCCGGGCCGCCCAGGCGCGGGCGTCGGCGGTGCCCAGGACCAGGGCGCGGGCGCCGGCCAGGCCGGCGGCGGCGACGTGACCGGCCAGGAGCTGGCCCGAGCTCACGACCTCGTCGGCGGTGATGGCGAGGCCGAGCCCGGCGAAGCGCGCCGCCGCGGTGGCCGGCAGGCGCGAGGCGTCGTTGGTGACCACGCGCAGCGGCTTGCCGGCGGCGCGCACCCGGGCGATGGCGTGCTCGGCGCCGGCGCGGGCCCCGCTGGCATCGACCAGCACGCCGTAGGCGTCGAACAGGAAGCCGTCGTAGCGATCGAGGAGGTCGACGAAGCGCGCGGGCGCGGGCACCATGGATGACCACAGCTACCACGTGTGGGATGCTGTGCCTCGATGCGCTGGCGCACCGTGGTCATGGCCGCCTGCCGCGCGCGGGCCGCGACCGCCGCCGGGGCCGCGACCGCCGCGACCGTCGCGCGGGCCGCGCCGACCG
>CAADGB010000156.1 GCA_900696455.1 uncultured delta proteobacterium | reverse complement strand
CGCGGTCTACCTGAGCTCCGCGACCCTGGTGCGGGCGTCGGGCGCGATCGACGCGGGCGGCGCGGGCGGCGCGGGTGGCACCGAGGACGGCGGCGGCTTCGCCGACGCGGGCGGCGGCGGCGGCGGCGCGGGCGGGCTGATCGCGCTCGAGGCGCCGCTGGTCGAGGTCCCGGGGGTGGTCGCGGCCAACGGCGGCGGCGGCGGTCAGGGCTCGGGCAATGGCGCCGCCGGACAGCCCGGGCAACCCGGTCAGCGCAGCGCGAGCGCCGCGGCCGGCGGCACGGGCGGAGGCTCCACCGGCAGCGACGGCTCGGCCGGCGGCCACCTCACGATGCCCGAGGGCGCGGCGCCCGCGGCCGCTCGACCTGGCGGCGGTGGCGGCGGCGGCGGCGGGGTCGGCCTCGTCATCATCCGCGCCGCGTCGAGCGACGTGCGCGGCACCATCTCGCCCGCCCCCGGCGCCTGAGGCGCGTTTCGGGGAGCTCACGCCTTCGCAGGTAGCGCCGGCCCCTTCGACGCGGCCCCTCCGGGGCCTTGCTCCCGCGGCTTGTCGGCCTTCGACACGCCCTCGCTGGCGCTCGGGCGGCTCAGGCCGACCGGAGAGATGGAGCTCGCCGTTCGTTTCCCGCGAGCTCCGACCGCGGTCGGTGAAGGGCTCAGGGCGAACGGGGAGGGGGGCTGGGGACGGGGACGGGGACGAGTGCGGGTCCGAGGCCGGGTCCGAGACCGAGACCGAGTCCGAGGCCGGGTCCGAGTCCGAGGCCGGGTCCGGGGCCGAGTCCGGGTCCGGGGCCGAGGCCGAGGCCGAGTGCGGGGCCGAGGCCGGGGCCGAGTCCGGGTCCAAGACCGGGCGAGCCGACCCCGCTACTTCGTCCCGGGGGGCTTGGCCTTCTTCGGGTCGTAGCTCTCCCAGTCCGGCGTCGGGGCGTCGGGATCGTACGGGCCTTCCTCTCCCTCCGGCCGCGGCTCGTCGGTGCCGGCGGGCAGCGGACCTTCGAGCACGCCCGCCGGCAGCGTCGAGGGGTAGCGCTCGCCGTACCACTCGACGACGTCGCCGGGCACGCCGGTCCGGCCGCGCCCGCCCACCTTCACGACGTGGCCGCGCGACGACCACATCGCCCAGGTCTCGCCGTTGCCGGTGATCTTCACCAGTCGCACGCCCTCGACCTTGTCCTCCTCGAGGTGGTAGCCGGCCTCCTGCGCCAGGCGGCGCAGGAACTTCACGGTCGCGCGCAGGACGCCGTCGTCGCGCTCGTAGCGGGTGACGAAGACGTTGACGAGGTCGTCGTCGCCGAGCCGGCCGCTGCGCTCGGCCGCGGCGCGCACGTACGTGCCGGCGAAGGCCTTGGCCGGGTTCTGGCTGACCCAGACCTCGATGTCGAGGACCTCCTGGAAGCGCCGGAACTCCCAGTCGGCGATCGCGCCCTCGGCCACGCCGCGGGCCGGCGGCGGCGGCCGTCCGCCGCACGCGCCGATCGCGCCCGTCGCCGCCACCGCCAGGATCACGCCCAGGACCAGGGAGCGGGCCAGCGCCGCGCGAGCGACCGATCGCATCCCGACGATTCTACCACCGACGGGGGAGGGTCGTCCTTGACCGGGAGGGCGGTGCCGATATAGTGGCGCCCCTCATGGCCAGCCACCTGTTCTCGTCCGAGTCCGTCACCGAGGGACACCCCGACAAGCTCTGCGACCAGATCTCCGACGCGGTGCTCGATGCGTGTCTCCACGACGATCCCGCCAGCCGCGTCGCCGCCGAGACCTTCACCAAGACCGGCTTCGTGCTGGTCGGCGGCGAGATCACCACGTCGACGTACGTCGACATCCCCGGGCTGGTGCGTCAGGTGGTGGCCGACATCGGCTACACCTCGTCGGACATGGGCTTCGACGCCGCGACCTGCGGCGTGATGCTCGCGGTCGAGCAGCAGTCGCCCGACATCGCCCAGGGCGTCGATCGCGGCGACCCGTCGCGCCAGGGCGCCGGCGACCAGGGCCTCATGTTCGGCTACGCCTGCGACGAGACCAGGGAGCTGATGCCGCTGCCCATCCAGCTCTCGCACCAGCTCGCCTTCCGGCTGGCCCAGGTCCGCAAGAAGAAGACCCAGGGCGTCGACTTCCTCCGCCCCGACGGCAAGACCCAGGTCTCGGTCCGCTACGAGGACGACCAGCCGGTGGCGGTCGAGGCCATCGTGGTGTCGACCCAGCACGCCGATCGCATGAACGGCAAGCTGGTGAGCAACAAGCAGATCGAGGAGGCCATCCGCGAGCTGGTCATCAAGCCGATCGTCCCGGCCAAGCTGATCGGCAAGCAGACCCGCTTCCACATCAACCCCACCGGTCGCTTCGTCATCGGCGGCCCCAAGGGCGACTCGGGACTCACCGGCCGCAAGATCATCGTCGACACCTACGGCGGCATGGCCCGCCACGGCGGCGGCGCCTTCTCGGGCAAGGACCCGTCCAAGGTCGATCGCTCGGCGGCCTACTACGCCCGCTACATCGCCAAGCACGTCGTGGCCGCCGGCCTCGCCCGCCGCTGCGAGGTCCAGTTCGCCTACGCCATCGGCGTGGCCCAGCCGGTGTCGATGCTGGTCCACACCTTCGGCACCGGCGTCGTCTCCGACGAGAAGCTGTCGGCGGCGGTGGCGCGGCTCTTCGACGCCCGCCCCGGCATGCTCATCCAGGAGCTCGACCTGCGCCGCCCCATCTATCGCAAGACCGCCGCGTACGGCCACTTCGGTCGCGACGAGGCCGGCTTCACCTGGGAACGCACGCCCAAGCTCGAGGCCCTCAAGGAGGCGGTCCACGCCGGCAACGGCGTCCGCGCCAAGTCCAGGCCGGCGACGGGCCGCGCCGCCTCCGCGCGCGCCTGAGCGCGCCCGAGCGCGCCGAGCCGGTCCGGAGCCGCGCCTGCCGCAGATCCTGCGCACCTGCACGTCGCGGCCGGACCCTCGCGACCCCGCGCCGCGTGCGCCGGACCACGCCGGCGCGCGGGTTGCTGCCGACCCCGGGTCTCAGCCCGGGGGCGCGTATTTGGGGGTGTCAGGCGACGATCGTTGAGCCGCGGTGGGCGCCCGCGTGACAACCTGCAGGTGAGCCGCATGAAGCGCCGTCCCTCCCTGCGCCTCGGCGCGACCCTGGCCGCCCTGGCCGCCCCGGCCCTCCTCCTCGCCGGCGACGCCGGCGCGGTGCGCAACCCCGACTACCTCGACGAGCGCCCGCTCGAGCCGGCCACCGGCCGCGCCCGCCAGCACGCGCCGACCTCGTGGGAGGCGCCGCGGGCCATGCGCAAGGCGTGGGACCGGCTGCTCGCCCGCCACGGCGCGTGGCGCGCCATCTGGGACCTCGATCGCGGCGCGCCCCTGCGCGTCTTCGGCGAGGGCATCCCGGCGCCGGGGGCCAGCGCCGACGCCGGCAAGGCCGAGGCCGCCGCCTGGCAGGCGCTGGTCGAGCACCTCGAGCTGGTGGCGCCGCGCACCGCGCTCACCGACTGGTCGCCGATCTCCAACGTCGCCCACGGCCCCGGCGGCGAGCTGCGCACCGTCGGCTTCGTCCAGCGTCACGCCGGCCTGCCGGTGCTGGGCGGCCAGGTCAGCTTCCTCTTCAAGCGCGACCGCCTCATCGTGATGAGCTCGGCCGCGCTGCCCGGCGTCGACGTCGCCGCGCCGGCGCACCTGGCCGCCGACGTCACCAGCAAGGCGGTGGCGTGGATCGACGGCCTCTACGGCGCGACCCCCCGCGTGCTGTCGGTGGGCGACCTCGCGATCCTGCCGGTCGTGCGCGAGCGCGACGACCACCAGGCGCCGCTCGAGTACCGCGTCGTGCGCACGGTCGTGCTCGATCTCGACGAGCCCCGCGCGCGCTGGGACGTGTACGTCGACGCCGCCACCGGCGCTCCGGTGGCGCGCCGCCAGACCCTCATGTTCGGCACCGGCACCGTCCGCTACAACGCGCCGGCGCGCTACCCGAGCGGCGAGCGCCTCGACTACCCGGCGATGCGGGCCAACCTGGTGGTCGACGCGGTGTCGGCGGTGACCGACGACGCCGGTGGCTTCGGCTTCGACGGCGCCGGGCCGGCCGCGGTCACCTCCCTCGTCACCGGGCCGCTGGTCCGCGTCAGCAACAACGGCGCGGCGGCGGTCACCTCGTCGCTGTCGGTCGACGACGGCGGCACCGGCGTGTGGAGCGCCGCCGGCGTCCCCACCGAGGACGCCCAGGTCACCGCGTTCGTCCACGCCGGCCTGATCAAGGCCTTCGCCCGCACCGCGCTCAACCCCCAGCTCCCGTGGCTGGGCCGCCAGCTCGCGGTGGTCGTCAACGAGAGCGGCTCGTGCAACGCCTACTCCACCGGCGACGACATCCACTTCTACCGGGCGTCGAACCAGTGCGAGAACACCGCTCGCCTCGCCGACGTCGTCTACCACGAGTTCGGTCACTCCCTGCACGCCAACTCGATCATCCAGGGCGCGGGCGTGTTCGACTCGCACCTGTCGGAGGGCATCTCCGACTACCTCGCCGCCACGACCACCGGCGACCCGGCCATGGGCCGCGGCTTCTTCCTCGGCGGCACCTCGCCGCTGCGCCACATCGACCCCGCCGGCCGCGAGCACCGCTACCCCGACGACATGAGCGACGTGCCGCACACCAGCGGCCTCATCATCGCCGGCGCGCTGTGGGACCTGCGCAAGGACCTCATCGCCAGCCACGGCGAGGCCGAGGGCAAGCGGCTCGCCGACCTGATGTTCTACGCGACGATCGCGCGCGGCTCGGAGATCGCCAGCACCTACGTCGAGGTGCTGGCGGCCGACGACGACGACGGCGACCTCGCCAACGGCACGCCCAACAAGTGCGCGATCGACCGCGCGTTCGGCGCCCACGGCCTCGCCGATCCGCTGCTCGCGGTCGGCCTGACGCCGCCGGTCCGCGACGGCCTGGTGATCTCCCAGACCGTGCGCGAGCCGGCCGGCGGCTGCACCGGCGCCGAGGTGGCGAGCGTCAGCGTCGAGTGGCGGCCGCGCGGCGGCGCCTTCCAGACCCTCGAGGGCACGCGCAGCGGCGACACCTTCCGGATCGAGCTGCCCCCGCACCCGGTGGACACGATCCTGCAGTACCGGGTGATCACCCGCACCGCCGACGGCAGCACCTACGCCTTCCCCCAGAACAAGGCCGACCCGCTGTACGAGCTCCACGTCGGGCCGCTGGTGCCGATCTTCTGCACCGACTTCGAGTCGGATCCGTTCGCGGCCGGCTGGACCCACAGCGCCAGCCGTGGCTCGTCGGAGTGGGCGTGGGGCACGCCGGCGGGGCGGCCCAACAACGGCGATCCCAGCGGCGCCTTCAGCGGCACCGGCGCGGTCGGCACCGATCTGGGCATCGCGCGCGACGGCCTCTACGAGCCGGACGTGACCTCCGAGCTGGTGTCGCCGGTGATCGACGTGACCGGCTACGCCGGCGTCCGCCTGGTCTACCGGCGCTGGCTCGACATCGAGGACGGCTTCTACGACCGCGCGACGGTGCGCGTCGACGGCACGGTGGTGTGGAGCAACTACGCCAGCCCCGACGAGGACGCGAACTTCCACCACCGCGATCGCGAGTGGCGCGTCCACGAGCTCGACCTGTCGGCGCAGGCCGCCGACGGCGCGGTGCAGGTGGCGTTCACGCTCGAGACCGACGGCGGCCTCGAGATGGGCGGCTGGACCCTCGACGACTTCTGCATCATGGCCCGCGGCGACGGCCCCGACCCCGAGCCGGAGCCCGAGGACGACGGCGGCTGCTGCTCGACCGGCGGCCGCCTGCCCACCGGCTCGCTGGCCCTCGGCCTGCTGACCGCCCTGGCCCTGGTCCGCCGCCGCCGCCGCACCGCCTGAGCCCTCCACCGACCGCGCTCCAGCAGGGTGTCGGCCGGTGTGGCGCTCCTGCTACGCTGTAAGGGCGTCCGGCCCGGGCGCGTTCCACCCTCGATGCCCCGGACACCCTCCATGTCACGAGCCCCCGGTCTCGCCTCCTGCCCCGCCTGCGGGGGGCTCTCGCCGCGCGCCCGCGCCACCTGCGTGCACTGCGACGCCCGTCTCGGTGGCCGCGCCGGCCGCGCCGGTCGCCTGGCTGGCGGCCTGGCCCGCGCCCTGGGCCGGACCGCGCTCGCCGGCGGCGCCCTGGTCACGCTCATGGCCTGCTACGGCATGAGCGCGCGCCACATGTCGACGGCCCACTGCATCGACAACGACGTCGACGGCGTGTGCGCCGACCGCGACTGCGACGACCGGGACGCCAGCGTCTACCCGGGCGCCGAGGATCCGGACGGCGACGGCGTCGACCAGGACTGCGACGGCGCCGACGGCGCGCGCGATCCGGCGGCCATGGCGGTCCCCGGCGGCAGCGAGCCGGCGCCCGATCCTCTCGCGCCATGAGCCGCACCGGCCACCGTCGCCGCCTCGACGTGGTGGCCACCCGGCACGCGCCGGTCTACGTGGTGTGGGAGCTGACGCTGGCCTGCGACCACGCCTGCACCCACTGCGGCTCGCGCGCCGGGGTCGCGCGCGAGCGCGAGCTGTCGACCGCCGAGGCGGTGGGCGTGGCCGGCCAGCTCGCCGACGCCGGCGCCCGCGAGGTCATCCTCATCGGCGGCGAGGCCTACCTCCACGACGGCTTCCTCGACGTGGTCCGCGCCCTGGCCGACCGCGGCGTCACCGTCGGCCTCACCACCGGCGGCCGCGGCGGCACCGCCGAGCTGGCGCGCGCGATGGCGGCGGCCGGGCTGGGCCAGGCCTCGGTCTCGGTCGACGGCCTCGAGGCCACCCACGATCGCATGCGCCACCTGCGCGGCAGCTTCGCCGGCGCCATGGCGGCGCTCGCCAACCTCCGGGCCGCCGGCGTCGCCATCACCGCCAACACCAACCTCAACCGCTCCAACCGCGACGACCTCGAGCCGCTCTACGATCACCTGCGGGCCCAGGGCATCGTGGCGTGGCAGGTGCAGCTCACCGCGCCGCTCGGCCGCGCCGCCGACCGCGTGCAGATGATCCTCCAGCCCTGGGACCTGCTCGACCTGGTGCCGCGGATCGCCGCGCTCAAGCAGCGGGCGCGCGGCGACGGCATCACGCTCATGCCCGGCAACAACCTGGGCTACTTCGGCCCCGAGGAGACGCTCCTGCGCTCGCTGCGCGCCGGCGACCGCGATCACTGGCGCGGCTGCCAGGCCGGCAAGTTCGTGATGGGGATCGAGAGCGACGGCGCGGTCAAGGGCTGCCCGTCGCTGCAGACCCGGGCCTACGTCGGCGGCAACCTGCGCGAGCGAACCCTGGCCGCGATCTGGAAGGACGCGCCCGAGCTCGCCTTCAACCGGGCGCGCACCGTCGACGACCTGTGGGGCTTCTGCCGCACGTGCGACTTCGCCGCCGAGTGCCTGGGCGGCTGCACCTTCACCGCCCACGCCATCCTCGGCCGCCCCGGCAACAACCCGTACTGCCACTACCGCGCCCGCGTCCACGCCCGCCGCGGCCAGCGCGAGCGCCTGGTGCCGGGCGCCGCCGCCGACGGCCTGCCCTTCGACAACGGCGTCTTCGAGGTCGTGGTCGAGCCCCTCGACGCCGCCGATCCCGCCGTCGCCGTGACCGATCTCGTCCAGATCACGCGCCGCCCCGCCCGCCGCGCCTGATCGCTTCGCGGGGCGGCTCGCGCGACGTCGGCGCGGCTCGGCCGCCGTCGGCGTCAGCGCCGCCGGGCCAGGAGCGCGTCGAGCTCGAGGCCGCGGTCCTCGGTCCAGCCGAAGTACGTGCCGGGGCCGCGGGGGTCACCGTGGATCGTGAGGCGGAGGTCGAACGGCGGCGGGCCGTCGATGCGCTCGATCGTGTAGCGGGCGCGCTTGCGCAGGCCGTCGTGGGGGAAGTGGTAGTCGAGGTGCGCGCCGTCGGTGGTGTACTGGAACAGCTCGAACGCGCCCCTGAACACCGTGCGGTCCTGGTACACGCCGCCGCCCATCGACGGCACGAAGCGGTAGACCCGCAGCCGGTCGTCCTTGTCGTGCGGCCAGGCGTCGATCCAGTTGCGATCGATCAGGAGCTCGGCGGCGTCGGCCGCGGGCAGGCCGCGGCGCGGCGCGTCCCGGCCGCAGCCGGTGACGGCGAGGGCGAGGGCGAGGGCGAGGACGGAGGCGAGGGCGACGGCGGCGAGGGTCGACGGGCGCATCGCCTCAGGCTAGCACCGCGCCGAGTCGTCAGCGCGTGTGAAGGAATCACACGCTCCTGACGAACGGCGTCGGCACGCGCACGACATCACTCGCGCGGCGGCCGCGGCGTGTCGGCCTTCGACACGCCCTCGCTCACGCTCGGGCGGCTCAGGCCGACCGGAGAGATGCAGCTCGCCGT
>CAADGB010000155.1 GCA_900696455.1 uncultured delta proteobacterium | reverse complement strand
GCCGGCGGCGGCGGCCACGGCGGCGCCGGTGGCCGCGGCGGCCTCGACGGCGGCGACAGCCCGGGCGCCGGCGGCCTCGCCAGCGGCGACCTGTCGTCCGAGTCGATCGCGATGGGCTCGGGCGGCGGCACCACCGACAGCTCGCCGGTGGCGGGCCGCGGCGGGGGCGCGGTGCAGCTCGACGGCCGCCGCGTCCTCCTCGCCGGGACGATCGGCGCGCGCGGCGAGGTCGGCGGCTCGTCGGGGCGGTGCTCGGGCGGCGGCGCCGGCGGCGGCGTCCTGGTGCGGGCGTCGTCGATCGAGCTCACCGGCGCGATCGCGGTCGACGGCGGCGCCGGCGGCAGCGGCACGAGCACCGCCAACGACGGCGGGGGCGGCGGCGGCGGCGGCCGGATCAAGCTCCTCCACGGCGGCGCCCTGGTCGCGACCGGCACCACCACCGTCACCGGCGGCGCCGGCGGCCTCTACGGCGACGCCGGCAACGGCCAGCCCGGCTCGCCCGGCACGTTCTACACCGGCACCAGCAGCAGCCTGGCGCCGCTGCCGTCGATCGGCGCCGAGGAGACGCCGTAGCTCCCTGCCCGCCGGGTATCCTCCGCGGCCATGGCCTCGTCGCTCGACGCCCTGCTCCGGCCTCGCACGGTCGCCGTCATCGGCGCGTCCCGCACCCGCGGCACGATCGGCGCCGAGATCTTCCACAACCTGGTCGCCCACGGCTTCACCGGCGCGGTCTACCCGGTCAACCCCGGGGCGCGGGCGGTCCAGGGGGTGCGCTGCTACCCCAGCCTGCGCGAGATCCCCGACGAGATCGACCTCGCCGTGATCGTCGTGCCGGCGGCGGCGGTGCCCCCGGTCATCGACGACTGCGTGGCCAAGGGCGTCAAGGGCGTGCTGGTCGTCAGCGCCGGCTTCGCCGAGACCGGCGAGGACGGCAAGGCGCGCCAGGACGCGCTCCTGGCCCGGGTGCGGGGCGCCGGCATGCGCATGGTCGGCCCCAACTGCCTCGGCCTGCTCAACGCCGATCCCGAGGTCGCGCTCGACGCCACGTTCGCGCCGACCTGGCCGCCCCACGGCGGGGTCGCGTTCTCGTCGCAGTCGGGCGCGGTCGGCCTCGCCATCCTCGACTACGCCGCCGAGCTCGGCGTCGGCATCCACCAGTTCGTGTCGATCGGCAACAAGGCCGACGTCTCGGGCAACGATCTGATCGAGCACTGGGGCGCCGATCCCGCGGTGTCGGTGGTGCTCCTCTACCTGGAGAGCTTCGGCAACCCGACCCGCTTCCTGCGCATCTGCCGCGAGGTCGCGCGGCGCAAGCCGATCGTCGCGGTCAAGAGCGGCCGCACCGGCGCCGGCGCCCGCGCCGCCAGCTCCCACACCGGGGCGCTGGCCGGCCTCGAGACCGCGGTCGAGGCCCTCATCCACCAGGCCGGCGTGATCCGCACCGACACGATCGAGGAGCTGTTCGACGTGGCGATGGTGCTCGCCCACCAGCCGGTGCCCCGCGGCGATCGGGTCGCGCTGCTCACCAACGCCGGCGGCCCCGGGATCATGGCCGCCGACGCCTGCGAGAGCCACGGCCTGCGCGTGGGCGAGCTGTCGCCGCACACCGTCGCCGCGCTGCGCGCCTTCCTGCCGCCCGAGGCCTCGGTGCGGAACCCGGTCGACATGATCGCGAGCGCGACGCCGGCCGCCTACGAGCGCGCGCTGCCGCTGCTCCTCGCCGACCCCGAGGTCGACGCCGTGATCGTGATGTTCGTGCCGCCGGTCGGCACCGAGGCCGCGGCGGTGGCGGCCGCGATCCAGCGCGGCGGCGCCGGCGCCGCCAAGCCGATCCTGACCTCGTTCATGGGCATGCACGGCGTGCCGGCGGCGCTGTCGACGCTGCGCCAGGGCCGCTTCCCGTCGTACGCCTTCCCCGAGGCGGCGGCGATCGCCCTGGCCCGGGTGGTGCGCTACGGCCAGTGGCTGGCCCGCGGGCCGGGACGGGCGGTCGCCCTGCCCGACGTCGATCCCGCCCGCGCCCGCGCCGCGATCGCCGGCCACCGCGGCTGGCTGCCCGCCGACGCGACCCGCGAGGTCCTCGCCGCCTACGGCCTCGTCCAGCCCGCGGCCCGGGTGGCGACGACCGCCGACGAGGCGGTGGCCGCGGCCCGCGCGCTCGGCCTGCCGGTCGCGGTCAAGCTGGCGTCGGCGACCATCACCCACAAGTCCGCCGTCGGCGGCGTGATGCTGGGGCTCGCCGACGACGCCGCGGTGGCTGACGCCTTCGCCGCGATCGCGGCCCGCCTGACCGCGCTCGGCCGCCGCGACGAGATGACCGGGGTCACCGTGCAGCCGATGGTGCCGCGCGGGGTCGAGCTGTTCCTCGGCGCCACCCGCGCCCCCGGGTTCGGGCCGCTCATCGGCTTCGGCACCGGCGGCACCGCGGTCGAGCTGTGGCGCGACGTGGTCTTCCGCCTCCACCCGCTCACCGACCAGGACGCCGCCGAGCTGCTCGAGCGGTTCCGGGGGCGCCCGCTCCTCGACGGCTTCCGCGGCGCCCCCGCCGCCGATCGGGCGGCGATCGTCGACGCCATCCTCCGCGTCGATCGCATGGTCGGCGACCTGCCCGAGATCGCCGAGCTCGACCTCAACCCGCTGGTGGCGCGGCCGCCGGGGGCCGGCGTGCTCGCCCTCGACGCCCGCGTCCGGGTCGAGCCCTCCTGACCGATCGCGGCGGAGGTGCGATCCAGCGAGCGCTGGCTGGCCGACCCTCCGGCCCGGCGGCCCGGGCGCCCGGCGAGAGGCCGACGACCGCCCGCGCCCGGTGACCGCCCCCGGCGTCCCGGCGGCTGGTACCCTCCCGGGCAGGGGGGAACATGAAGGCAACCGAGGCCACCAACCGCAACTTCGCGCGCGCCGCCCGCCTGGTCGGCATCGACGAGACCACCGAGCGGCAGCTCGTCACGCCCTACCGCGAGATCAAGGTCGAGCTCACGCTGGTCCGCGACGACGGCTCGCTGGCCACCTACACCGGCTTCCGCGTCCAGCACGACAACTCGCGGGGGCCGATGAAGGGCGGCATCCGCTACCACCCCGAGGTCGACCCCGACGAGGTCAACGCGCTGGCCTCGCTCATGACCTGGAAGACGGCGGTGGTCAACCTGCCCTACGGCGGCGGCAAGGGCGGGATCAACTGCGATCCGCGGCGGCTGTCAGCGGCGGAGCTGCAGCGCCTGACCCGCCAGTTCACCGAGAAGATCCACGACTGCATCGGGCCGCAGGTCGACATCCCGGCGCCCGACATGGGCACCAACGCCCAGACCATGGCCTGGATCGTCGACGAGTACGCCAAGTTCCACGGCTGGCAGCCGGGCGTGGTCACCGGCAAGCCGATCGAGCTCGGCGGCTCGCTGGGCCGCGACGCCGCCACCGGCCGCGGCCTCCTGTTCGCGGCCGAGTGCGCGTTCGAGGACGCCGGCCGCACGATCGCCGACTTCCGCTACGCCATCCAGGGCTTCGGCAACGTCGGCTCGTGGGCGGCCCGCCTGCTCCACGAGCGCGGCGGCAAGATCGTCGCGGTGTCCGACGTCGACGGCGCCGTCCGCAACCCGGACGGCATCGACGTGCCGGCGCTGCAGGCCTGGGTCAAGGCGCACCGGACGGTCACCGGCTTCCCCGGCGCCGAGGCCATGCCCGGCGAGGCGCTCCTGGCCACCGAGTGCGACGTGCTGGTGCCGGCGGCCCTGGGCGGCGTCATCACCAAGCACACCGCGGCCGAGATCCGGGCCCGCTGGATCCTCGAGGGCGCCAACCACCCCTCCGACCCCGACGCCGACGAGGTCCTGGAGAAGAAGGGCATCACCGTCCTGCCCGACATCTACGCCAACGCCGGCGGCGTGACCGTCAGCTACTTCGAGTGGGTGCAGAACATCCAGCAGTTCTACTGGGACGAGGACAAGGTCGAGGCCGAGCTGCGACGGGTCATGCGCAAGGCGTGGGCCGACCTCCGCGCCGCCGCCCGGCAGTACGCCTGCCCCCTGCGCACCGCCGCCTTCGCGCTGGCGATGTCGCGCGTCCTGCGCGCCACCGCGCTGCGCGGCGTGTGAGCCGGCGCGCGCGGGCGAGGGGCTCAGGCCGCGGGGGCGGGGGCCGTGCCCGGCCGCGGCGCCGGCACCACGCCGTGGGCGATCATGCTCTCGGCCATGTCGATCACCATCTCGCGCAGCGACCGCGGCTGCCAGCCCAGGACCTCGCGGGCCCGCGCGCTCGACAGATCCTGGCGCTTGCCGAGCTCCTGCACCGCCAGGCGCGCCGTGCGATCCCAGAGCGAGACCAGGCGCAGCACCCAGCCGGGCACCCGCCGCGTCGGCACCCGGAAGCCGCGGCCCCCGAGCTCGGCGTCGAGGACGCGGGCGATGTCCAGCATCGACGCGTGCTCGATGGCCACGATGAAGCGCTGGCCGGCGGCGGCCGGGGTCGTCATCGCCGCCAGGTGGGCGGCGGCCACGTCGCGGACGTCGACCACCGCCCAGCCGATGTCGGGACAGCCCGGCAGCTCGCGGGCCAGGAGCTTGCGCACGACCTCGCCCGAGGTCGAGACGTCAGCGGCCAGGAGCGGCCCCAGCACCAGGCCGGGGTTGATCGTGCACAGCTCGATGCGCTCGCCGGCGGGCAGGCCGGCCAGGTAGTCCCAGGCCGCGCGCTCGGCCAGGGTCTTGCTCTTCTCGTAGGCGCCGACCTCGGGGC
The DNA here is from genome assembly GCA_900696455.1 of uncultured delta proteobacterium. Taxonomy (GTDB): domain Bacteria; phylum Myxococcota_A; class Polyangia; order Haliangiales; family Haliangiaceae; genus UBA2376. The sequence continues at coordinate 12,623 of CAADGB010000155.1, read as the reverse complement.
CGAGCTGGGACCAGTCGCCCTCGTCGTAGACGCGGCTGCCGTCGCGGGCGTGGCCGTAGACCACCGCGGCGACCGACGACGTCATGACCACGCGCGCCGCCCGGGCGGCGACCGCGGCGCGCAGCACGCGCAGGGCGCCGTCGCGGGCCGGCACGATCAGCTCGTCCTCGTGGCGCGGCGGCCGGGCCGGCAGCGGCGACGCGAGGTGGAGCACGAACCGACAGCCGCGCGCGGCGTCGGCCCAGCCGTCGTCGGCGGCGAGGTCGGCGGCGACCAGCTCGAGCCGGTCCCCGACCTCGGCGTGGGCGGCCAGCACGGCGCGGGTGGCGTCGGCCCGGGCCAGCGAGCGGATCGTGCCTCGCACCCGGTAGCCGGCGGCGAGCAGGCGGACGATGGTGTGCTGGGCGATGAAGCCGGAGGCGCCGGTGACGAGGACGGTGGTGGTGGCGGGGTCGTGATCGAGGGACATGGGGCTCCTGGGCCGGGCGGGCGGCCGGTTCGAGAGAACAGTGTTCTCTTATCTAAGAGACCGACGTTCTCTTGTCAAGCCAGGATCGACGACGTACTGTAAGAGAACACACGTCGCATGCAGGCCCCCTCGTTCCAGCGCGCCCGCGAGCCCGAGCAGAAGGAGCAGCGCCGCCGGGCCCTGCTCGACGCCGCGGCCGCGCTGCTCGCCGACGGCGACCTGGAGGCGGTGACGCTGTCGGCGATCGCGCGCGCGGTCGGGCTGGCCAAGTCGAACGTCTACCGCTACTTCGAGAGCCGCGAGGAGATCCTGCTCGAGCTGCTGGTCGACGACGAGGTGGCGTGGGTGGGCGAGCTCGAGCAGGCGCTGGCCCCCCTCGCCGGCAGCGACGACGCCGACCAGGTGGCCGCGGTGGTCGCCGCCACGATCGCGCGCCGCCCGCTGACCTGCGAGCTGATCTCGGTGGTGGCGGCCGTCCTCGAGCGCAACCTGTCGGCGACCAGCGTGGCCGGCTTCAAGGCCCGCGTGCTCGAGGTCTCGCGCCGCATCCGCAACGCGCTCCACGCCGCGCTGCCGTCGCTGCCCCACGCCCACGCCGAGGCCCTGCTCCGCTACCTCCACGCCCTGGTGGCCGGGCTGTGGCCGATGGCGCACCCGGCGCCGCCGACGGCGAGCGTGCTCGCGCGGCCCGAGTTCCACGGGATGTGCTCGCAGTTCGACGTCGACCTGCGCGGGGCCCTGGCCGCGATGCTGCGCGGCCTGATGGCCCCCGCGGGTGCGACGACCCGCCGCGCGACGACCCGGCGCGCGCCGGCATCGCACCGGCGGTGACCGACGACGACGACCGTCCGCCCCTGGCGGCCCTGGCCCGCGGCTTCCGCAAGCGGACGCTGGTCACGACCCGCGTGATGGCGCGGCTGGGCCTGGCCATGGTCAAGAAGAACCTGAGCGCCGCGCAGGTCGACGCCGAGGTCGACGAGGACGACGCGGTCGCAGCCGCCCGCGACCTGCTCGAGCAGCTCGACGGGCTCAAGGGCCTGACCATGAAGCTCGGCCAGATGCTCAGCTACACCGACAGCTCGCTGCCGCCCCGGGCCCGCCGGGTGCTGGGCCGGCTGCAGGCGGCGTCGCGGCCGGTCGACGGCGACGCCATCGCCGAGGTCATCCGGTCGGAGCTGGGCGCGGCGCCCGCCGACCTCTTCGCGCGCTTCGAGCCGCGGCCGTTCGCCGCGGCCTCGATCGGGCAGGTCCACCGCGCCGAGTTCGACGGCCGGGCGTGGGCGGTCAAGGTCCAGTACCCGGGGATCGAGGAGCTGCTGCGCGCCGACGTCGCGACCGTGGGCCGGCTGGCTCGCCTGGCCACGCTGCTCTCACCGCTCGACGGCCGGGGCCTGGTCGAGGAGCTGGCCGCGCGCGTGCTCGACGAGTGCGACTACGTCCGCGAGGCGGACGATCAGGCTCGGTTCGGCGCGCTCCTCGCCGGCGACCCCGACCTGGTGGTGCCGGCGGTGCGCGCCGACCGCTCGACCCGGCGGGTGCTGACCACGGCGCTGTGCGACGGGCTCGACTTCGACGGCTTCGTCGCCGCCGCGCCCCAGGCCGCCCGCGACCGCGCCGGCGCGGCGATCTACCGGGCCTGTTTCGGCTCGCTGTTCGGCCACGGCGTCTACAACGCCGATCCGCACCCCGGCAACTACCGCTTCACCGGCGACGGCCGGGTCACGCTGCTCGACTTCGGCTGCGTCAAGCAGTTCTCGCCGGACTTCATGGCCCGCTGGAAGCGGCTGGCCCGCGCCGTCCTCGCCGACGACCGCGCGGCGTTCCGGCAGGCCTGGCTCGACGCCGGCTTCGTCGGACGCGCCCGCGGCTTCGACTTCGATCACCAGCTCTCGGCCCTGCGCGTCCTCTACCGCCCGATGCTCGCCACCGAGCCGTTCCGCTTCACCCACGCCTACGTCGCCGAGGTCCACGATCGCCTCGCCTTCAGGAACGCGAACAAGCTGAAGCTGGCGATGCCGCCCGACTGGCTGTTCGTCAACCGCATGCAGTTCGGGCTGTTCTCCGTGCTCGCCCACCTCGGCGCCACCGTCCGCTACGATCGCATCTTCCGCGCCGCGCTGGACGCCTGACCCGGCGCGGGCGATGCTGGGCGCGGATGAGGGATCCGGCCCTGTACAACGCGGATCTGGCGCCGGTCCCGCCCGAGCGGCGGACCTGGCGCACCGGCAACATCGCCGCGCTGTGGGTGGGCATGGCGGTCTGCGTGCCGACCTACACCCTGGCCTCGGAGCGGGTCGCCGCCGGCATGAGCGCGTGGCAGGCGGTGTTCGTCATCGCGCTGGCCAACCTGATCGTGCTGCTGCCGCTCATGGCCAACGGCCACCCCGGCACCAGGTACGGCATCCCGTTCCCGGTGGTGGTGCGCGCCTCGTTCGGCGTGCGCGGCGCCCAGCTCCCGGCCATCCTGCGCGCGCTGGTGGCGTGCGGCTGGTTCGGCATCCAGTGCTGGTTCGGCGGCCTCGGCCTGTGGGCCACGGCGTCGGCGCTGGTGCCGTCGGTGTCGGTGCCCGACGTCACCGTGCTCGGCGCGCCGCTGGGGCCGCTCGTGTGGTTCTTCGTGTTCTGGATGATCACGCTCTACTTCATCTGGCGCGGCATGGAGTCGATCAAGTGGCTCGAGACCCTGGCCGCGCCCTTCCTGCTCCTGTGCGGGCTCGGCCTCCTGGCGTGGGCGATCACCCGCGGCGGCGGCCTCGGCACGCTGATGTCCCAGCCCGCGACCCGCCCGCTCTCCGACACCTTCGCGGTCGCGCTGACCTCGGGGGTCTCGTTCTGGGCCACCCTCGCCCTCAACATCCCCGACTTCTCGCGCTACGCGCGCAGCCAGCGCGATCAGGTGCTCGGCCAGGCCCTCGCCATGCCGACGACGATGACCCTGTTCGCGTTCATCGGCGTCGCCACCACCGCCGCCACCGTGCTGGTCTACGGCCAGGCCATCGCCTACCCCGATCAGCTCGTCACCCGCTTCGGCGACCGGCTGGTGGTCGGGCTGTCGATGCTGGGCCTGGCGGTGGCGACGCTGTCGACCAACATCGCCGCCAACGTGGTGTCGCCGGCCAACGACTTCGCCAACCTGGCGCCGGCGAAGATCAGCTACCGCGGCGGCGGCGTCATCACCGCGGTCATCGGCGTGCTCATCTGCCCGTGGCTGATCCTGCAGTCGGCCGGCAACTACATCTTCATCTGGCTGGTCGGCTACGGCGTCCTCCTCGGCCCCATCGGCGCGATCATGATCGTCGACTACTTCGTCCTGCGCCGGCGCGAGCTCGACGTCGACGACCTCTACCGCCGCGGCGGCCGCTACGAGTACGCCAACGGCATCAACTGGCGCGCGATGATCGCCTTCGCCCTGGGCGTGGCGCCGTGCCTGCCCGGCTTCCTCGTCGCCGCCGCCGGCGCCGACCCGGCGAGCGTGCCGGCGCTCTTCAACCACCTCTACACCTGGGCCTGGTTCGTGTCGTCGGGGATCTCGGCGGCGGCCTACGCCGCGCTCATGCGCGGCCGGACGTGAGCGCCCGGGCGCCGGCGGTCGGGACCGCGCTGGCCCTCACCCTCGCGCTGGCCTCGGCGTGCGGCCCGCCGCCGCCCGAGCCCCTGCGCCGGCCCCGTCCCCGCGCCGAGCCGCCCATCGACGCCGGCCCCGACGCCGCGCCGGCCGACGCCGCGCCCGACCTCCCCGCCGGGATCGTCGACGTGCGCGCGCTCGAGCCGAGCCTCGTGGTCGACCTGGTCTACGCCGGCCCCGACGGCTTCCTCGGCCGCCCGGCCGCCGGCTACCACGCCAGCGTCTGCTACCTGACCGAGGACGCCGCCCGCGCCCTGGCGCGCGCCCAGGCCCGGCTGCGCGCCGCCGGGCAGGCCCGCGGTCGCGCGCTGACGCTCCTGATCCTCGACTGCTACCGCCCGCCGCAGGCGGTCGCCGACTTCGTACGCTGGGCCGGCGAGCCCGAGGACCCGGCCACCCGCGCCCGCTTCCACCCCTCGCTGCCGCGGGCCGAGCTGGTGCGCGCCGGCTACATCGCCGCCGACAGCGGTCACACCCGCGCCACCGTCGTCGACCTGACGATCGCCGAGCAGCGCGACGGGCGGGCGGCGCCGCTCGACCTGGGCAGCCCGTTCGACTTCTTCGATCCCCGCTCCCACGCCGACGCCGCCGACCTCACCGCCGAGCAGCGGGCCGCGCGCCAGCTCCTGCGCGAGGTCATGGCCCCCGACTTCCGCCCCTACCGCAAGGAGTGGTGGCACTTCACGCTCGCCGACGAGCCGGCGCCGCGCCGCTACGACTTCGAGATCCGCTGATCGCGGCCCGGCCGGGGCGAGGCCGGGGCGCTGCGGCTCAGGGCGGCGCCGGCCCCAGGTCGAAGCGGTGGTTGGTGTTGGCGGGGTCCCAGTCGGAGATGACGCGCTCCTCGAAGCTGATCGTGCCGCCGCTCGAGGTGTTGTGGAGGAACGTGAAGGGGCGGTCGGGCGCGGCGGCCTCGTTGACCACGACGTCCAGCTTGCCGTCGCCGTCGACGTCGCCGAGCTCGACCTCGAAGCCCTCGTAGCTGACGGCCGAGGTCCACGCCGCCGTGGTCTCGAAGCCGCCGCGGCTGAGGAAGACCCGGACCGGGGCGTCGTAGCCGGCGACCACCGCGTCGTCCCAGCCGTCGCCGTCGAGGTCGCCGCAGGCGAAGGCGCTGTAGCCCGGCCCGCTGCGCGCGGTCAGCCCGCCGGCGGTCGGGGCGTAGACGCCGTACGACGATGCGACGTGAGGGCGGCCGGGCTGGAGCTGGCAGCGCGTCGGGTTGTGCGGGAACTCGGCGCCGAGCACCGTGCCGCCGTCGAGGGTGAAGTCGGTGGTGCTGGTGAGGCGGTGCAGCACCGTGCGCTCGTCGCCGAGCGCCGGCGTGGGGTTGAAGGCGACCAGGAGCTCGAGCGGCGGGACGCCGTCGACGTCGACCGTGACCACGCCGGCCACGGTCTCGCTGGTGAGCCGCGTCACCGCGAAGCTCGCGCCCTCGTTGCGGGCGATGAACAGGCCGGTGATGCCGGCGACGACCACGTCGAGGTCGCCGTCCCCGTCGACGTCCGCCCACTCGATCCGATCGACCTGCCCGACCAGGTCGCCGGTGAGCGGCACCTCGTCGACGGTGAGCTGGCCCCCGGTGAGGCCGGTGGTGGTGCGGATGAGGAGCCCGCTGGCCGAGCCCTGCGGCTGGCGCGCCGCCGCCAGGTCGGCGCGGGCGTCGCCGTTGGCGTGCCCCCAGCGCAGGTCGTAGACCCAGAACGGGTTGCCGAAGAGCTCGCGGGGCGAGAACGTCGTGCCGTCGAAGGCGCCGACCATGGCCCGGGCGGGGATGGCGGTGGCCAGGAGCTGCGAGCAGTGGCGCCCGCAGTGGACCTCGGCGGCGCGCACGCAGCCCTCGTCCCAGCCGGTGGTGCAGCAGCCCGGGCGCTGGGCGCACACGATCGCGGCGCACGGCTCGCTGGCGTCGGCGGCCGGCGCCGGCGCACACAGCCGCGGATCCACGGCGACGGCGTCGGGGCTGGCGTCGGGCGCGAGGCCGTCGGGGGGCGCGTCACCGCTGGCGGCGTCGACCTCGTCGCCGACGCAGGTGCCGGCCAGCGCGCCGGCGCTGTCGCCGTAGCGGCGACCGCCGGGGCAGGTCGCGTCGGCGACGCTGCAGCGGCCGTCGGCCTCGCAGTACCCGGTGCCGCCGGCCACCGCGCAGTCGGGACCGGTGCTGCACACGTAGGCGCCGGGGCGACTCCCGCAGCCGAGGCCGGCCAGGACGCTCAGGACCAGGAGGATCGCTCGCACGCCGGCATCTTAGAACAGCGCCGGGGTCGACGTGGGCGCGCGACGCGCCCGGGCCGCGGTCAGGGCCGGCACGGTCCGGCAGACGCGCGAACTCCCTGGCGCCGGCCCGGCCACGCGCGACGGGCGCCTCGACGTCAGGGCGGCGGATCGACCGCGCGCAGCTCGCGCGACGCCGAGGTCGCGGCGCCGGCGGCGGTGGCCACGTAGGCGCGCGACACGTCGTGCTCGTCGATGAGGCCGAGGATCCGGCCGTCCTCGCCCACCACCGGGACCGCGCGCAGGTCGCGCTCGAGCAGGAGGCGCGCGACCTCGCCGAGCGGCAGGGTGTGGGGCACCGACACCGGCGCCTGCATCACGTCGGCGGCGATCGCCCACCGCGCGTCGTCGGCGGCGGCGATCTCGCGGGTGCCGGCCTCGGTGACCAGGCCGCGCAGGACGCCGTCGCCGTCGACCACCGGGAACACCGACTGCCCGGGCGCGTCGGCCAGCGCGCGCAGCACGACCTCGGCGCTGTCGTCGAGCGCGAGGGTGACCACCGGCCGGCCCTCGCCCAGGAGCTCGCCGGCGCGCAGGCGCTGCAGCCCGGTGCGGGCCCAGGTCGCCGCGTGGGCCGGCGACAGGCGCTGGCTCGCCACCTGCGAGCGGTAGAGGGCGAAGCGGCGCAGCGCCACGAAGGCGATGGCCTGGGCCAGCATGAGCGGCACCAGCAGGTCGTAGCTGCCGGTCATCTCGCACACCATGACCGTCGCCGCCAGCGGCACCTTGGCGATGCCGCCGTAGAACGTGGCCATGCCGACCAGGGCGAAGGCGCCGGGCGCCAGCCCCGGCACGTCGAACCAGGCGGTGGCGGCGTGGCCGATCGCGCCGCCGACCAGCGCGCCCAGGGCCAGCGACGGCGCGAAGTCGCCGGCCGAGCCGCCGCTGCCGATCGTGAGCGAGGTGGCGACCGCGCGCAGGGCCGCGGCCAGGAGCAGGATCAGCGCCGCGCCGGTGCCGACGCCCAGGGCGTCGTCGCCGGTGATGGCGAGCTGCCCCGAGCCGTAGCCGCCGCCGAGCACGCTCAGGTGCGCGAGCGAGGCGTCGACCAGCCGCGGCGCCACCACCAGCACCAGCACCGCCAGCGCGCCCAGCGCCAGCGCGCCCAGCGCCGGCCGCGCCCACGCCGGGCCCGGCAGCCGCGCCGCCGCCGCCTCGACGCCGTGGAGCAGGCGCACGAACAGGAACGCGGCCATCGCCACCAGCACCGCGGTCGCGGCGTAGAACGGCAGGTGCTCCCACTGGAACGGATAGCGCGGCAGCGCGCCGAACATGGGCTCGGTCGACAGCAGCGTCGCCGACAGCGAGTACGCCACCACCGACGCCAGCACCGCCGGGATCAGCGCCTCCGACTCGAAGTCGTCGCGGTACAGCACCTCGATCGCGAGCAGCGCCGCCCCCAGCGGGGTGCGGAACACCGCCGACAACCCGGCGGCGACGCCGGCGATCATGAGCACCCGGCGCTCGCGCTCGGTGCCGGGCAAGAGCGAGCCGATCCAGGTGCCGATGGCGCCGCCGAGCTGCATCGTCGGGCCCTCGCGGCCGCCGGCGCCGCCGGCGGCGAGGGTGGCGATCGAGGCCAGCGGCTTGAGCAGGATGACCCGGCGGCGGATCGCCCCGCCGTGGTGATGGAAGGCCGCGATCATCGCGTCGCCGCCGCCGCGGATCTCGGGCGCGAAGCGCGACAGCAGGCCGGCCACCAGCGCGCCCAGGGCCGGAACCACGGCCACCAGGTACAGGCGCGGCGAGCCCTCGGTCACCGGCGGCACCTGCTCGCCGGCCGCGCGCAGGTGCGGGTACTCGATCGCGCGGTCGAGGATCAGGGCCTCGAGCTCGTCGAGCCCGACCAGGAACAGGCAGCCGGCGACGCCGACGGTGAGGCCGATGAGGATCGCCTGCAGGACCAGGCGGCCGACGAGCTGCAGCTCGAGCGGCGGCTCGTAGCCGACGACCGCGGCCAGGAGCGTCCGCACCGGCCGCAGCACGAACGCCGCCGCGTCATCGAACGACCAGCCCGACCCACGCGGCTCGCGCGGTGGCTCCGGCGTCTCCGCCATCGCCCGACCCTATCACGCGCCGCGAAGCGGCTTCGCCCGCGGTCGCCACTCGCGCAACCCTTGCGCGTTCCGGGCGGGCCACGGCCTGCCCTCGCTGGCCCGCGCCTTGAAGGTCCTGGCGTCATGTCGATCGCGCCGTTCCCCCACCACTACACCGTCCGCCTCGAAGATCGCCGGCTGGTGGCACCGCCGCGATCGCCCATCGCCGTCGACTCGCCGCCCCAGTTCGGCGGCACCGACCGGGTGTGGAGCCCGGAGGACCTCCTGGTCGCCGCCGCCCTGGAGTGCCTGTGGACCACGTTCGAGGCCTACGCCCGCCACGACAAGCTCGAGGTCGAGTCGTGGGCCGGCACCGGCGAGGCCGTCCTCGACAAGGGCGCCGGCGGCCCGGTCTTCACGTCGATCACGCTCGCGGTCGAGCTGGCGGTGGCGCCGGCCGACGCCGAGCGCGCCCGCAAGCTGCTGGCCAAGGCCGAGAAGAACTGCATCATCTCGCGCGCGCTGAACGTCCCGGTCACGGTCACGGTCGAGACCCGCCCCGCCGGCGCCACGACGCCGGCGCTGGGCGTGCTGGGCGAGAACGACCTCTACGCCTGATCCCGCCACGCCCACCGAGGTGAGGTGACTCAGGAGTCGAGCTTGCGGCGAACCGCCAGCACGAGCTCGATCTGATGGATCCCGGGCTCGTCCTTCGCTCGCGCCGCCGCGCGCTTGCTGTGGAGGATCCGCTCGAGCGGGAGAACCCGGACCTTCACGCCGTCAAGGTCCTCCTCGACCGCACCCGCGAACTCGGCCTCGAAGTCCGTGACCCCGGACAGGGTGCCGACCACGTCGAACCGGTCCCCGATCGCACCGCCCAGGCGTGGGGGCGGCATCCGTGTGATCCAGAACCGCCGGCCCGACGCGCCGCCTCCCCGATCCGGGGATCGCCGATGTACTCGAACCACAGGTCGATGTCCTCGGTTGCGCCGCGCGCTCCCTGGAGGAGCGCGGCGCTCATGCCCACGACGAGGAAGCGAACGCCGAGCTCGTTCAGCGCCCGCAGGAACGCGCGCTCGCCGTCACTGAGCAGCCCGGAGTCGCCGTCGGCCATGCGCGAGCCCCGTCCGCAGTCGCTCGGTGGAGGTCCTGCGGAGCTGCTTGAGCTGGTGGTAGATGTCCCCTTCGTCCAGGCTCAGCTCGATCGCGAGCGTCGCGGCCCGAGCGCGGAGGGCCAGGTCGACCTCGAGCCATCGCCGGTGCTCCTCCGACAGCGCGCTCACCTCGCTGGCGAGCACGGGATCCTGCGCGACCAGCTCTTCGATCCGACCCATGCGACCCTACCGTAGCATGGCCCGGTCACGGCTCGAGGAACGGACAGCGCCGGAGCCCGGCCCGGGCCAGGGCCTCGGCGACCAGCGGCCCGCGCTCCGCCGGCGCGACCTGCATCAGGGTGGCCAGGAGGCGGGCCGCCTCCGGCGTCCGGATCCGTTCGGCGATCTCGCGCAGCGCCTCCACCCGGCGCAGCTCCGGCGGCAGGTGATCACCGCCCTGGCCGGCCCGGCAGATCATCTTCATGTCCGCGGTGAACGGATCGTCCGACGACGACGAGCACGCCCCGAGGCTTTCAAGCGCGAGGGCGACGAGGGCGACGAGGGCGACCGCGTGCCAGGGACGTCGCGCGATCATGGCGGCATCATAGGCCGTCGGGCGGCGCTGGTCGAGGCGGCGCCCGCCGCGTATGATCGGACGACGATGCCCGTGAGCGAGGCCGATCGCGAGTACATGCGCCGTCTCGGCTCGTACGAAGCCGAGGCCCACGCCGAGCGCCTCGCCGAGCACCTCGCCGCCGACCTGCCGGAGCGCCTACGACGAAGTGTCGCGCTGTACCGCCGGTTCCGGGCCTCGGCCAACCTCGCCCAGCGCGTCGATGATCCGTGCCCGCTCTACGATCGAGCGCGGCTCCTCGGGATGTACCGACCATGATCACGGGCGACGACCCGCTGGCCTTCGTCGCGCGGGTCGTCGAGCACGCCGGGCTGCGCGCCTGCCTGATCGGCGGTCACGCCGTGAACGCGTGGGTGGAGCCGCGGTTCACGGCCGACATCGACCTGACGGTGCTCGCCGATCGGGCCGGGATCGAGCGCGTCCAGGCCGACCTCGGTGCATGTGGGTATCGCGTCGTGCGCGCGGTCGGCGCCGACCTTCCGTCCGGACCGGACTTCGTTCGCCTGGCGGGCGGCGTCGACGATCCCCCCATCGATCTCCAGGCCGCGAAGACGGCGTTCCAGGTCCAGGTCGTCGAACGTGCCCTCGAGCACCACGCCGGGCTGCCTGTCGCCACACCGGAGGATCTGGTGGTGCTGAAGCTGATCGCCCACCGCGCGAAGGATCTGATCGATCTCCGGAACCTGCTGGCGCTCCCCGCGCTCGACTGGAGCCACATCGAACGCTGGGCACGGGCGTGGCAGGTCGAAGACCGCCTGGTCGCGCTGCGGGCGAGCCCGGCCTGAGCCCGACGCCGCGGTCAGCGCGGCGGGCCGCCGGCCTTCTCGAAGTCCCACGCGAAGGCGAGCAGGTCGCAGGGGCCGCCGTACTGGACCTCGCCGTCCGCGCCGGTGCCGGTGCGCGCGCCGGTGCCGCGCCGGACGTCGCCGTCCCAGGCCAGGTCGGTGCGGGCCTGGAGCGCGACGACGCACATCTCCTGGTCGCCGATGCCCCAGCCGACCTGGACGTCGCGCGGGTTGAGGAAGCCGCAGGTGAAGCGCACGCCGCGGGCGCCGGCGGCGCCGAGGTCGAGCGGCGGATCGATCGCGACGCCGAAGTTCTCGCCGAAGCCGTCGTGGCGCATGATGACCTCGCCGTCGCGCGGACCGCCGGCGACCTCGAGCTGGGTGTAGCTGCCGAGGCCGTGGTAGTGCGACAGCACGTAGTGCAGCTCGTAGGCGAAGGGGCGGCCGAGCTGGACCTGGTGGGCCTCGTCGAGCAGGCACTCGACGGTGAACGACGAGCGCGCCATGGGGTCGAGGGTGAGGTCGTGGTACTGGATGCGCGCGGGCGCCATCTTGGCCTGCACCTGCGCCGGCGGGATGGTGTGGATCTGCAGGTTCATCGTCGAGGTCACCGGCTCGGAGCTGGCGTTGAGCAGGTGGCTCGAGCCGATGATGCGGCTGTAGGGCGGGATGCGGATCGCGCTGCCCGCGGGCAGGGCCTGGGTCTCGGCCTCGGACTGGGTCGACAGCGCGAACAGGTAGCCGCCGACCACCGCGGCGTTGAGCTCGGCGAAGCCGTGGTCGCTGCAGCGCCAGGTGCCGTCGGGCAGCGGGTAGAGGTTGTCGGGCACGAAGAACCAGTTGGCGTGGTGGTAGGCGCCGCCGTTCTGCTCGGTGACCGCGTTGACCCAGAGCTCGGTCGGGTTGTCGAGGGTCCAGCTCTGGCAGGTGTCCTCGTCCTCGACCCCGCCCGGGATCGTGACCGTCGAGACGTCGCGGGCGAACGTGCACGGCTCGCGGGTGGGGTCGCAGGGGCCGCCGTCGTCGCCGCCGCAGCCGGCAGCCGGCAGGGCCCCGGCCAGGACCACGGACAGGGCGAGGCCGAACGTCGCGTGTGCGCGCATGGCGACAACGTACCCCAACCGGCCCGGCTTCTCAGCTGCGATCCGTGTCCGGAGCCGCCGTGCCGGCCGGGCAGGCTAGCCGCGCCGCGGCGGTCCGCCCGCGACCTGGGTGGGCTCGGCGTCGTCGAGGTCGCGGAGGGCGGCGTCGACCGCGGCCTCGGTGGCGGCCGCCGACAGGCGGGCGGGCGGCGCCGGCGGCGGCACGGTCTTGCCCTTGGAGCGCGGCGGGGTGTCGGCGAGCGGCGGCAGGGTCGGGAGCGACGCCGGGCGCACCCGCCGCGGCGGCAGCTCGGCCTCGAGCGTGATCGCCGGCGGCTCGGGCTCGGGCGCGGGCGCCGGCTCGCGATCGTCCGGCGGCGCCGCCGCCGCGGCCGCCTCCTCGATCACGCCCGAGGTGCCAGGGGCCAGCGCCTCGATCACGATCTCGGGCTCGGACACCGCGGTGTCGGCGTCGGTGTCGAGCCGCAGCGGCGGCGCGGCGGCGACCTCGACCGCGGCGTCGGCCGCGAGCTCGACCGCGGCCGCGGCCACCGGCGGCGGCACGGTCGCGCGGCCGCGGCTGATGACCCCGGCGGCCGGCGCCAGCTCGTCGGCCACCGGCGG
>CAADGB010000154.1 GCA_900696455.1 uncultured delta proteobacterium | reverse complement strand
GCCCGTGCGCCGGTCCCGGCACGCGGCGCCGCGCCGGTCGCCGTCGGGGCGGGCGCCCCGCCGTCGCCGCCAGCTCCGCCCCGCGCCTCGAGCTTGTCGACCCGATCGCGCAGCGCCGCGGCCGCGGTGCGCAGCTCGCCCAGCTCGTCGCGCAGGCGCCGGACCTCCTCGGCCTGGCCGCCGTGCTCGCGCAGATCGCGCACCACCTCGCGCCCGCGCCGGCGCAGCCGACCGTCGAGCTCGCGCCCGGTCATGCGCTCGACCGCGCCGATCGCCGCCGGGTCGCCGAGCGCGCCCAGCCCCTCGAGCGCCGCCGACTGCACCCGGAAGTCCTGGTCCTCGAGCAGCTCCTCGAGGCGCTCGCGCACCCGCGCCGCGTCGCGATCGCGCCGGCCCCGGGCCAGGGACGCCAGGGCCGCGACCGCCGCCCGCCGCCCGTGCGAGGGACGCCCCCACGCGGTGCCGGCGAGCAGGAAGTCGATCGCGCTGTCGTCGCGAGCCTCGGCCAGGCCGCGGTAGGCGTGGGAGCGGATCACGTCGAGGAAGGCGTCGCGACCGGCGGCGGCGCGGAGGAGCGCCGGAGCCTGGGGCGCGCGCGCCCGGCCCAGGGCCAGGCAGGCCTCGGCCTCGACGAAGTAGCTGGGGTCGCCGCGCTCGACCACCGCGGCCAGGGCGGCCGCCACCGCGGCGTCGCCGCGCAGGTCGCCGAGCGCGCGCGCGATCGCGCGGCGGGCCTTGGGGTGGGCCTCGGCGGCGAGCGCCGCCAGCAGCCGATCGCGGGCGGCGTCGCCGCGCAGGACGCCGAGCGCCGCCGCCGCCGCGCCGCGCACCGCCCAGAACGGATCGCCGGTGAGCGCGGCGCCGAGCGCGGTGAGGGCGGCCGGTCCGCCGCGCTTGCCCAGCGCCCGCGCCGCGTGGCTGCGATCGACGGCGAGGGTGGCGCCGGCCAGCTCCGCCGCCCACAGCGCGAGGCTCTTGTCGGTGTCGACGGCGGCCAGGAGCGTCGCTCCCGGATCGAAGATCATCTGGGTCGGCTCGGCGGCGAGCGGGACGTGGAAGACCTGCCGCGCCTCGTCGACGGTCACCGGCACGTCCACGTCCTGGTCGCCGACCCGGAAGCGCAGCGCGACGTCGAGGGTGAACACCGGCGTCTTGCCCTCGAGCTTCTGGGTCTGCTCGACCTTGACCTCGGCCAGCCGGGTCTCGGCGTCCCAGCTCATCGCCACCTTGAGCTCGGGGTGGCCGGCGCCGTCGAGGATCCACTGGCTGAAGAACCCGTCGAGGACGCGGCCGGTGGCGTCCTCGATGGCGCGCGCCAGGTCGCGGGTCTCGACCACGCCGTGGCGGTGCTTGGTCAGGTAGTGGGCCAGGCTCTTCCAGAACGCCTCGTCGCCCAGGGTCTGCCGCAGCATGTGCAGGACCCGGCCGGCCTTGTCGTAGAGGTGGTGATCGAAGATGTCGATGGGCTCGTCGTAGTGCTTGGTGCAGATCGTGCGCCGGTAGCGGGCGCCGTCCTCGGCGAAGTACATCTCGCCGAACTCCTCGAGCAGGAGGTCGGCCTCGTCGCGGCCGTCGGCGTGCTCGCGCCACAGGTACTCGGCGTAGGTGGCGAAGCCCTCGTTGAGCCAGCCCTCGCCCCAGTCGCGGCAGGTGACCAGATCGCCGAACCACTGGTGGGCGAGCTCGTGGGCGACCAGCGCCTCCTCGTCGTCGTCGAGGGCGGCCCGCTCGTCGAGCAGGATGACGTCGGTGAGGGTGGTGGCCGAGGTGTTCTCCATGCCGCCGAAGATGAAGTCGGCGACGCAGACCTGGGCGTAGCGCGGGTACGGGTAGGGCACGCCGAACAGGCGCGAGAACAGCTCGAGCATCTGCGGCGTGCGGCCCAGGGTGCGCCGCGCCGCCGCCTCCTGCCCCCGCGCCACCAGGTACACCACCGGCACGTCCCGCCAGCGATCCTCGACCACCGCGAAGTCGCCGGCGGCGAGGGTCACCAGGTAGCAGGAGTGGGGCTGATCGTGGCGCCAGTGCTGGACCCGGCGGTCGCCGGCCACCCGGTCGTCGACGAGGACGCCGTTGGACAGCGCGTACCAGCCCGCCGGCACGTCGGCGATGACCTCGCTGGTCGCCTTCTCGTGGGGGGCGTCGACGCAGGGGAACCAGTAGCGCGAGTCCTCGTCCTGTCCCTGGGTCCGCGCCTGGGACGGCTTGTCCGGGTAGCCGGCGTCGGGGCCGACGAAGTAGAGGCCGCGCCGCGGCTGGGCGCCGTAGGTGACGGCGAGCTCGAGCTCGGCGCCGCGGCGGCGGCGCTCGCCGAGCTCGACGCGCAGCTTCTTGCCGTCGTGCTCGAAGCGGCGGGCGGTCGCGCCCTCGGCCACGCCCCGGATCTCGAGCTCGACCGCGTCGAGCTCGAGCCAGCGCACCTCGGCGGCGAGCACGCGGGCCCGGATCGTGGTCACGCCGTCGAGGCGGCGGGCGCCGGGGTCGAGGGTGACGGCGATCCGGTAGTGCTCGACGTCGACCTCGCGGTCGGGGGCCCAGCGAGCGCGGGTGCCAGGCAGCGCGAACTCTCGGCTCATCGCCGGCGACGGTCGCACGCGCGCGCGCGGCCGACAAGCCGGGCCGTGGCCAGGCCCGGGCGGGCGCCCCGCCGCGGGCGGGCGCCGCGCTCGTCAGGCCTGGGCCGACGGCCGCGACGACGACGACGCGGCCGCGCGCCGGCCCTCGACCTGGCCGTGGGTGATCGCGCCGTGGCTGTAGGTGGGCCCCAGGCCGGGCGCCAGCGGGTGGCGGACCAGCTCCGACGACGAGAAGTGCTGGGGGAACTCCGGCCGGTCGGGGCACGGATCGGCCAGGGTCTTCTCCAGCACCATCGAGGTGTACTGGTCGAGGGTGTGCTCGCGGGTGTTGGCGTTGAGGATGACCTCGACGCCGCGGGCCCGGGCGAAGCCGCTCAGGCCGGCGATGGCGCTGGCCTCGGGAGCGTAGGCGTCGACCGCCACGCCGTTCTCGCTCACCGTCCACACCCCGCGGTCGGTGACCATCGCGATCGAGTGGTTGCCGATGGTGTGGCCGGGCGTGCGCACCAGCGCCAGGCCGGCGCCCAGCGCGTAGTCGCCGTCGAGGGCGACCAGCTTCTGCGGATCGACGCCGAGGATGCCGCCGGCGACGTACCAGTGGCGCTGCAGCGGGTGCGGCTCCTCGAGGGTGGCCAGCTCGCTGCGCTGGGCCAGCAGCCGGGCGTTGGGCAGGAGCGCGCGGGTGGGCTGGCCCTGGCCGGGCTCGGGGACGATCGTGCCCAGCAGCCCGCGCACGTCCTGGACGTGGAGGTGATCGAAGGTGACGTAGTGGATGTCGGCCGGATCCACGCCCCACGCCGCCAGGGCGCTGGCGGTGGTGCCGTGCTGCTGCGACATCACCCGGCGCGAGACGAAGTTGCCGTAGCGCGCGAGCTGCTCGGCGAAGAACGGCGCGGCCAGGGAGCGCTCGGGATCGCTGGGGTTGACCAGGACGTTGATCAGCTCGGCGCCGACCTTCACCTGGACGAGCTGCACCCGGTTGCGCATCATCACGAACGGCGCGATCGAGCGCGCCGCGCCCTCGAGGCCGAACCTCGTCGGGTACGGGAAGGTGGCGACGTCGGCGGTGCGGACCGCGACCGCGGGGCCGCCGCTGGCCAGCCGGTCGTGGAGGCGACGCGCCGCGGCACGCACCGCGGCCAGGCGGGCGCCGGCGCCGGTGGTGGCCCAGGCGTCGTCCAGCTCGGTGAGGCGGGTGAGGTGGCCGGGGATCGTCGCGTACGCCATCGCCCGCGACCCTACCACCCGGCCAGTCGGCGGCGCCGTGATAATGTGCGCGCCGATGCCGGTCGACGACCTGCGCTCAGGAACCTGGGTCACCTACGTGGGTGGCCGCGCCTCCGGGATGCGGCTCCGCCGCTGCCGGGTCGAGGTGGTGGCCGGCGCCGACGCCGGGCTGGTCCGCGACATCGAGGCCCCGGTCATCCGCGTCGGCGCCCGCCGCGGCAACGACGTCCAGCTCTCCGACGCCAAGGTGTCGGGCCTGCACTGCGAGATCCGCCTCGACGATCGCGGCTACCGCCTGCGCGACCTCGACTCCACCAACGGCACCTACGTCTCGGGCCTGCGCATCAACGACGTCTACATCCAGCCCGGAGCCCAGATCGCCGTCGGCGGCACCCGCCTGCGCTTCGATCCGCTCGGCGAGTCGGTCGAGCTCGAGCTGTCGGAGCGCGACCGCCTGGGCGGGATGATCGGCCGCTCGGTCAAGATGCGCGAGCTGTTCGCGCGGCTCGAGAAGCTGGCCGCCTCCGACACCACCGTGCTCATCACCGGCGAGACCGGCGTCGGCAAGGAGCTGGCCGCCGAGTGCCTGCACGAGCTGTCGCCGCGGGCCAAGGGGCCGTTCGTCGTCCTCGACTGCGGCTCGATCCCGTCGTCGCTCATCGAGAGCGAGCTGTTCGGCCACGAGCGCGGCGCCTTCACCGGCGCCACCGCCTCGTACGCCGGCGCCTTCGAGCGCGCCAGCGGCGGCACGGTCTTTCTCGACGAGGTCGGCGAGCTGCCGCTGGCGATGCAGCCCAAGCTCCTGCGCGTGCTCGAGCAGCGCGAGGTGCGGCGAGTCGGCGGCACCCGGACCGTCAACGTCGACATCCGCGTCGTCGCCGCCACCAACCGCGACCTCGGCGTCGAGGTCAACCGCGGCCGCTTCCGCGAGGACCTGTACTACCGCCTGGCGGTGGCGCGCATCATCGTGCCGCCGCTCCGCGACCGCAAGGAAGACATCCCGCTACTCATCGAGAACATCCTGGCCGCGACCCCGGGCGGCGAGGGCGCGTACATCGCGCCCGAGACCATCGACCTGATGATGAAGCACGACTGGCCGGGCAACGTGCGCGAGCTGCGCAACGTGATCGAGCGCGCGGTGCTCCTGGCCGAGACGCCCGAGAACGAGGCCGCGCTGCGCCGGGCCCCGCCGCCGCCGCCGGTCAAGACCGACGCCACGCCGTCGACCACGGCGTCGTCGCCCGACGCCAGCATGACGGTGCCGGTCGACATCGCCACGCCGTTCAAGCTGGCCAAGCAGAACGTCGTCAGCGAGTTCGAGCGCCGCTACATCTCCAAGCTCCTGGCCCACCACGACGGCAACATCTCGGCGGCGGCCCGCGCCGCCGGCATCGACCGCATGTCGATCCACAAGATGCTGCACCGCCTCGGCCTGGCCACCCCCGGCCGCGACGACCTGCCGCCCGGCCCCGGCTTCCCGGTCCCGAGCGACGACGACGACTAGGCCGGGACCGGCCGAGCCAGCCGCACGAGCCAGATCGCCGCGACCGTCAGCAGCAGCAGCGCGGGGCGCCGGCCCCCGACCAGCGCGTCGGCGCGCCCCGCCGCGATCGCCAGCGACAGGCCCAGGGTCGCGACCAGGACCAGCGGCGCCAGCGGGTGCAGCGCGAGCGCGCCGGCCACGTCGCCGTCGCCGAGCGCGAGCGTGGCCCGGGTCATCCCGCAGAACGCGCACGGGATCCCCGTGAGCGCCCGCAGCGGGCAGCCCGGCCCGTCCTCGGCGAGGGTCGCGCGCAGCTCGGGCGAGCCGAGACCACCGGCGGCGAGGCCGACGGCGACGCACGCCGCCCACCCCGCAGCGGTGAGCCGAGCCAGCCGCTCCAGCATCAGTAGTCCTGGCTCGGCCCGCTCGCGAGCGTCACGAGCACCCAGAGGACGACCAGCCCCAGCAGCAAGGTGGCGACGACGCCGCACACCATGCCGACGGTGGCGTTGCTCCGCTTGAAGGGGTTGGCGACGCCCTGATCGATGCGGCGCAGCTCGGCGACGCCCATCGCCCACGCCACCGGCCCCAGCAAGGAGCACAGGGTCATCGACAGGATGCCGATCACCAGCACCGCGGTCGCGTTCGATGGCAGGAAGTGCTGCATCATCGGATCGGGCACCGCCGGTCCGGCGCGGAACCATCGCGCCTGCGCGTCGGCGTCGGCCCGCGCCCGCGTCAGGGCCTCCTGGAGCTCGAGGATGGTGGCCTGATCGCCCGCGCGCTCCTGCCGCGCCCCGGCGAGCTCACGCTCCAGCGCCTGGACGCGAGCGACCGCGGCGTCCCAGTCGGCGCGGTACATCACGCACCTCCCAGGTTGATCACCAGCGCGCCGAGGATGGTGACGACGCCGATGACGATGCCGGCGATGGCGAGGCCCTCGCCGGTGAGCCGGCCCTGGCTCTTGCCGATCTCGCTCAGGGCGACGGCCGACAGGATGATGCCGAGCAGCCCGCACAGGAACGAGGTCACGAAGCCGGCGATGGCCATGCCGGAGGTGCGGGGCGGGGTGAGGTGAGCTGCGGGATCGTAGGGTTGGAACTGGGACATGGGACTCTCCTGCGGTTGGCGCGGGCCACTTGCCCTGCGCTCGTTTGCCGGAGGTATCGGCAGCCCCCCGCCCGCGGTTGCGTGGTCACCGCGATCTCGGCGCAAGCCACCGTGATCGCATCGGTTCGACGCCGGCCCCGGCGCCGGCCGGCCGGCCGCTCAGGGCCGGCGGCGGGTGAGCAGGGCCACGGCGAGCCCGACCAGGACCACGGCGATGCCGAGGTAGGCGCGCGGCTCGAGGCGGAGCTCGTGCTCCCACAGCGCGTCGACGAGCAGGGCCACCACGGGCAGGACGAAGACCAGGGTGCTGAGGGCCATGAGCGACAGGCGCTGCAGGAGCCACAGCCACGACCAGAACGTGATGATCGAGCCGAACACCGCCAGGTAGACGAGGGCCAGCGTGGCGTCGCGGGGTGGCGGCCACGGCAGGGCGCGCGGCCCGCGCACGAGCACCGCCAGGTCGAGGCAGAGCGCGGTCACGGCGATGAAGACCAGCGCGGTCACCAGCGGGTGGACGCCGCCGCCGTGGCGCTTGAGCACGTACGAGTACGCGGTCGAGCACACGACCGCGCCCAGGAGCATCACCAGGCCGCCGACCTGGGCCGGCGACACCTGATGGCGGTCGAGGAAGATGAGGGCGACGCCGGCCAGCGCGATCCCCGCGCCGGCGACGTCGGCCGGGCGCACCCGCTCGAGCCCCGACCGCGCCAGCACCAGCGCCAGCATCAGCGGCTGGGTCGAGAACAGCACCGCCGCCATCCCGCCCGGGATGTGCTCCTCGCCGAAGTAGACCAGCGCGTAGCTGCCGGCGTCGAGCACGCCGGCGGCGAGCAGCCACGCCCAGGTGCGGCGATCGCGCGGCCACGGCCCGAGGCGCAGCGCCCAGACGACCGGCGCGAGCAGCGCGGCGGCCAGGGTGAAGCGCAGCGCCACCGACTCGAGGGTCGGGAAGCCGGCGGCGCCGGTCGAGACCCGGATCGCGAACCAGGTCGTGCCCCAGACCAGGGCGCACGTCAGGTAGGCGAGGACGATCGCGGGCACCGCCGCGTCCTTGTACACCGTCCGCGCGCGCCGCCGCGCTACCCTGCCGCCATGGACGAGTCCGCGCTGGCCGAGCTGGCCGCCCGCACCTGCCGCCCGATCCCGACCGGCACCCCGCGCCTGCCCGGCGACGCGTGGCGCGCGCTCCTCGCCCGGCTGGGGCCGGGCTGGACCGTGGTCGGGGACCGCCTGCGCAAGACCTTCCCCTTCCCCAGCTTCGCGTCCGCCCTGGCGTTCGTGAACCAGGTCGGCGTCATCGCCGACGACCAGGATCACCACCCCGACGTCCACCTGGCGTGGGGCAAGGCCGCGATCGAGCTGTGGACCCACACCGTGGGCGGGCTGTCCGAGAGCGACTTCATCGTCGCCGCCCGGATCGAGCGCGCCCACCGGGCCGGGGCCTGAGGCCGGCCGAAGCGCGCCGGCCCGCTCCCCCCCCGTGCCGCCGAGACCGCCGGCCCGGCTCGGGCGTTGGTAGGGGGCATGTCCTCGCCTCGTCCCGCCCCCCGCGCCCTCCGCATCGGCGTGGTCCTGTCCGGCACCCTGGTCGCCGAGCACGTCGTGCCCGGCGGCACGGCGTTCACGATCGGCCAGTCGATCCGCAACCTGGTGCCGCTGCCGGTGAGCGGGCTGCCGCGGCGCTGGCAGCTCCTCGAGCTGGTCGAGCGCGGCGTGCTGCTGCGGCTCGGCCCCGGGATGGACGCGCGGGTGTCCGCCGGCGGCGAGCTGTGGGGCCGCGCCGAGCTCGACGCCCGCGGCGCGCCCACCCGGCGGGCGACGCTCGTGACCCTGCCCGCCGGCAGCCACGGCAAGGTCGCGCTGGGCGAGGTCACGGTGCTGTTCCAGGAGCAGCGGGCGGCGCCGCCGGCGCCGGTGCCGGCGCTGCCGCGGGCGGTGCGCGGCACCCTGGCCGAGCGCGTCGATCGCCGGCTGGCGATGTTCGCGGCGGCGTCGCTCCTCCTCCACGGTGGCGTGATGACGGCCGCGCACCTCCACGACGCGCCCGGGCGCAGCTCGCTGGCGGCGCGGGCGCGGGCCGAGTACGTGGCCGACACCGTCGCGATCATCGACGCCGACGATCCGCTCCTCGATCTCGAGCCCCGGGGCGACGACGCCGCGGCCCCGGCCCCCGCGGCCGCCACCGCGCCCGCGCCCGCCGCGCCGGCGTCGACCGCGCCCGG
>CAADGB010000153.1 GCA_900696455.1 uncultured delta proteobacterium | reverse complement strand
CTCGCCGCCGCCACCGCGGCTCCCGCCCTCGCCGAGGAGGTGCAGCTCTCCGACGGCTCGCGATGGGAGATCCGCGACCTCGTCCTCACCCGGATCGCGCCATCCCCCGCGATCCAGATCCGCACCGCGGTCTTCAACGTCGGCATCGGCTGTGCCGAGGGGCTGGATCGAAGGTACCGCGTTGGACACCGCGCGTACGTCCCGCCGTCTGCCTACCCCGTCGCGGTCGAGGAACCCGACGGCGGACGGGTCCGCGGCGTGGTGTGCGCCGACCTCGATGGCGCCGCCGTCGTCACCACGATCACCTGGACCGGGGCGCCGACGGCATCCGATCACGCGTCGGTGAGGGGGGTGCTGGAGGCGCTGTTCACCGACCTGAAGGGGTTCGCGTGGCCGGCAAGCTCGCTCTCGCTGTTTCAGCCCTCGATCCTGGCGGTGCCGCTGGACGCCCGCACCGGGACCTGGAACTTCGTCTCCGGCAAGGTCGATGCCATGTCGACCCTCCTGCTCAGGCTGTGGCCGCAGGGGCCGCCCGCAGCCATCAGCATGAACCGCCCCCGCGTGCGGCAGCGCTGCGACGAGGTCGGACTACGACAGCCTCGGCCGTCGTGGGCGCCAGCGAGTTTCTACCCGCTCGGCGCCACACGCGGCGACTCGGCGCTGGCCTGCCTCGACCCCGCGGATGGTCACGCGCTCATCGTCCAGGTCCGGCTCGCCGACCCCGCCGACGGATCGCGGGTGCGCGCCCTGCTCGAGGCGATCGCCGCCGCCGCCGGCGCCGCGCGCCCGCCCGCCACGGCGCCACCGCCGCCGGCGCCCGCGCCGCCCGCCCCCCCGGTGGTGAGGCCATCGCCGGCGTCGACCCCGACGCCGCGGCCCGTGACCTCCGCCCCGCTGGCCGCGGCCGCGACGACGGCCGCGCCGTCCTACGACGGGTCGCCCGACCCGTACACCCGCACCGGCCGCCGCCACGACGAGGATGACGACCTGGCGCCCTACGCCGGTCGGCGCGACCACGCGCTCGGGCTCGGGCGCCGGCACTGGCGCGGCGAGCTGCACCAGCTCGCGCCGGGGACGGCGGTCGCCGCCACCGAGGCCGCGCTCGGCGCCGGCGCCGGCGTCGGCGCGCTGCGCCTGTGGGGGCGTCCGTGGAACGCGCTGGCCGGCGGCCTCGAGTACGACGCCAGCGCCGCCGTCGATCGCGCGTCGAGCGTCACCTTCGACACCCACGCCGGCGCGATGCTCGGCCTGCGGCCGGGCCCGACGCTGGTGATCCTGGGCGGCTTCGGGGTCGGCCTCGACGGGCTCGGGCTCGGCGCCGCCGACGACCGGCCGGCGCTCGACGCCGGCCTCTACGGCTACGCCGGCGTCCGCGCCCGGCTCGCGCTCGGTCGCCGCCTCGGGCTCGACGCCTGGGCCCGCCGGCTCGATCGCGCCGGCGACGTCGGCGAGACCCGGTACGGCGCCGAGCTGACGATCCACCGCCGCCGCGGCGCGTCGGTGGTGGTGGGCGCGCAGCGCACGACCTACGACGACCTCGCCGATCGGGTCGGGGTCTCCCTGGGCCTCCGGCGCTGAGCGACCACCGACCGCCGGTCGCGGCCCGGTCGCGCCACCACCGCCGGCGACGTACCATCGCGCCGATGCCGCTGTCCCGCGACGAGGCCTGGGCCCTGTTCACCACCTGGACCACCGGCGACGCGCTGCGCCGCCACGGCCGCGCCGTCGAGCTGGTGATGCGCGCCGCCGCGCCGCGCTACGGCGGCGCCGACGCCGACGTCGAGCAGTGGGGCCTCGCCGGCCTCCTGCACGACGCCGACTACGAGGCCTGGCCCGACGAGCACCCCCACCGCGTCGTCGGCTGGCTGCGCGAGCGCGGCGAGGCCGCCCTGGCCCACGCCATCAGCGCCCACTACACGCGCTGGGGCGTGCCGTACGAGAGCGCGCTCGACCGCGCGCTGCTCGCGTGTGACGAGCCCACCGGCTTCGTCATGGCCTGCTGCCTGGTCCGCCCCGACGGCATCGCCACCCTCGAGGTCGCCAGCGTCAGGAAGCGCCTCAAGGACAAGCGCTTCGCCGCCACCGTCGACCGCGGCGAGGTCACCGCGGGCGCCGAGCTGCTCGGCGTCTCGCTCGACGCGCACCTCGCGTTCGTCATCGACGCGCTCCGCGCCCACGCCACCGAGCTCGGCCTCACCGGCCGCGCGACCTGACGGCTCGTCGCCCGTCGCCCTTCGACACCGGCGTCGCTCGCTCCGCTCCCTCCGCCGGGCGCCTGACGAACGGCGCCAGCATGCGCCCAACCTCACTCGCGCGACGGCCGCGGCTTGTCGGCCTTCGACACGCCCTCGCTTGCGCTCGGGCGGCTCAGGCCGACCGGAGAGATGGAGCTCGCCGCTCCCGCAATCTCCGGGCTCGGGTTCGGCTCCGGGCTCGGGTTCGGCTCGGGCTCGGGTTCGGCTCGGGTTCGGCTCCGGGCTCGGGTTCGGCTCCGGGCTCGGGTTCGGCTCCGGGCTCGGGCTCGGCTCCGGGCTCGGGTTCGGCTCCGGGCTCGGGTTCGGCTCCAGGCGCGGTTCTGGAAGACCGCTCACCCTGCGGGCTCTTGCTCGGGCGCGGTGATCGAGTTCCGAGGAACGGTGGTGCGCGCAGGGAGGCGCGCGGGGCCGGCCGCCCGCGAGACGGCCCGGGCGGACTCGCGCTCGTACCGCAGCTCCGCGCGCGGGCAGCCCGGGTGGATCGATCCGCGCGGCCCGAAAGAGCAGCCCGCCGCGAGTCCGGCACAGCGAGGACCCGAGCGCGGGGACGCCTGGGCCGTCGCTGCGGGCAGGCCCCGCGCGCCGGCCGCGCGGGCGCACCGACGCCCCGGGAGTATCACCAGATCCCCGCCGCCACCCACCGCCGCGCCCATCGCTCCCGGCCCGCCGCCGCGAGCCACCGCCGCGAGCCGCCGCCGCGAGCCGCCGCCGCGAGCCGCCGCCGCGAGCCGCCGCCGCCACCACCCGCCGCCACCATCGCCGCGGAGCCACCACCGATCAGGCGTCGGCGGCGCGGGCTTCCTTGGCGTACGTGATGAGGGGCTGGGCGTGCTTCTCGATGACGTCCTCGTTGACGATCACCTCGCTCACCGACTGCCCCGGCATCTCGAACATGATGTCGAGCAGCGCCGACTCCAGGATCGCGCGCAGCCCGCGGGCGCCGCTCTTCTGCTGCCCGGCCAGGGACGCGACCTTGTTGAGCGCGCCCTTGGTGAACTTGATCTTCACCCCGTCCATCTCGAACAGCTTCTGGTACTGCTTGACCAGCGCGTTCTTGGGCTGGGTCAGGATCTGCACCAGCGCCTCCTCCGACAGCTCGTGCAGGGGCGCGATCACCGGCAGGCGCCCGATGAACTCGGGGATCATGCCGTACTTGAGCAGGTCCTCGGGCTGCACCTGCTGCAGGAGCTCCCATTGCGTCAGCTTGGCCGGGCCGTCCTTCATCGCCGCGCCGAAGCCGATGAACTTCTGCCCGATGCGGTTCTCGATGATGTCCTCGAGCCCGACGAAGGCGCCGCCGCAGATGAAGAGGATGTTGGTGGTGTCGACCTGCAGGAACTCCTGCTGCGGGTGCTTGCGCCCGCCCTTGGGCGGCACCGACGCCAGCGTGCCCTCGATGATCTTGAGCAGCGCCTGCTGGACGCCCTCGCCCGAGACGTCGCGGGTGATCGACGGGTTGTCGCTCTTGCGCGCGATCTTGTCGATCTCGTCGATGTAGACGATGCCCCGCTGCGCGCGCTCGATGTCGTGGTCGGCGTTGTGGAGGAGCGAGACGATGATGTTCTCGACGTCCTCGCCGACGTAGCCGGCCTCGGTCAGGTTGGTGGCGTCGGCGATCGCGAACGGCACGTTGAGGATGCGGGCCAGGGTCTGGGCCAGCAGCGTCTTGCCCGAGCCGGTGGGCCCGAGCAGGAGGATGTTCGACTTCTGCAGCTCGACGTCCTCGTCGCGGCCGCCGCCCTTCTGGTCGATGCGCTTGTAGTGGTTGTGGACGGCGACCGACAGGATCTTCTTGGCCCGGTCCTGGCCGATGACGTACTCGTCGAGGACCTTCTTGATCTGGGCCGGCTTGGGGATGACGCCGGTGCCGTAGCCCGGCTCGTCCTTCTCGATCTCCTCGGCGATGATGTCGTTGCACAGGCCGATGCACTCGTCGCAGATGTAGACGGTGGGGCCGGCGATGAGCTTCTTCACCTCCTTCTGCGACTTGCCGCAGAAGGAGCAGGTGAGCGACGAATCACGCTTCTCGGGAGGCATGGGGCTACCGGGACGCCGCGGACGAGGCCAGGATCACTTCTTGTCGCCGCCCTTGTCGGCCGGCTTGTCCTCGACCTTCTTGCGGATGAAGACCTCGTCGATGAGACCGTACTCCTTGGCCTGGGCCGCGCCCATGAAGTAGTCGCGCTCCGTGTCCTGCTGGATCTTGGCGATGGGCTGGCCGGTGTGCTTGGCGAGCAGGCCGTTGAGCGTCTCGCGGGTCTTGAGCAGCTCCTTGGCGTGGATCTCGATCTCGGTGGCCTGGCCCTGGAAGCCGGCCAGCGGCTGGTGGATCATCACCCGCGAGTGGGGCAGCGCGTAGCGCTTGCCGGGGTGGCCGGCGGCGCGCAGGAAGGCGCCCATCGACGCCGCCTGGCCCATGCAGATCGTGGCCACGTTGCAGCGCACGTGCTGCATCGTGTCGTAGATGGCCATGCCCGCCGTGACGTGGCCGCCCGGCGAGTTGATGTAGATCATGATGTCCTTCTCCGGGTCCTCGCTCTCGAGGAACAGGAGCTGGGCGATGACCACGTTGGCGATCTCGTCGTTGATCGCCGTGCCCAGGAAGACGATCCGCTCCTTGAGCAGGCGCGAGAAGATGTCCCAGCCGCGCTCGCCGCGGTGCGTCTGCTCGATGACCGTCGGGATGAGGTAGTTCTTGATGTCCATGGCCTGCCCCGACTGTACGAGCCCCCGGGGGATGGCGCAACGCGATCGCCCGGCAAGGGCGCGGCACCTGCCCGAAAGAGCGGGCCGACTCCCGGACCGCGCGCCGGCCCGATCACGGCCCGATCACCGCCCGATCGCCGGCCCGATCGCCGGCCCGATCGCCGGCCGCTCGCTGGCCCGCTCGCCGGCTCAGTGGTTGCAGTCGGGGCCGTGGACGTGCCCCTCGTCGCCGTGGTCGGGCGCGGTGGCGATCGGCCCGCCGGCGCCGAGGCCGGCCTCGGCCGGCTCGCTCAGCGTGTCGACCTCGGTCACGCTGGCCCGCTCGACCAGGAGGTCGAGGACCTTGTCCTGGCGCAGCGACCAGCGCGCCGAGTCGAGGCGGCCGTCGCGATCCCACTCGGCGCGCAGGCGCGCCGGCGGGACGTTGCGGGCCTTCGCCGCCTGGGTGACGTGGACCATGATCTCGTCGTCGCTGACCACGATCTGCTCGCCGTCGGCGATGGCCTCGAGCAGGAGCTGGCCGCGGACCTCGTCGGCGCCGGCCGGCTTCATCTTCTCGCGCAGCTCGGCGGTGAGCCCGGTGCCCTCGCGATCCGGGGGCATGCCGATCATCTGGCGCAGGCGGTTGTACTGCATCTCGACCGCGCGATCGACGAGCGACGACGCCACCGGGATCTGGAACTTCTTGACCAGCGCGCGCAGCGCGGCCTGCCGGGCCTCGCTCTTGATGACCGCCGCCTCGCGATCCTCGAGCTCCTTGCGCACGGCGGCGCGCAGGCCGTCGAAGGTGTCGGCCTTGCCGGTGTCCTTGGCGAAGTCGTCGTCGAGCCCCGGCACGTCCTTGGCCCGGGCCTCGACCACCGACATCGTGAGGTGGGCGTGGCGGCCGCGCAGGCTCTCGTCGGTGTGATCGGCGGGGATGTCGACCTCGAACACCTGGTCCTTGGTGTCGAGGGGCACGCCGGTGAGGGCGGCGCGCAGGCCGGGCACCGGCTCGCGCTCGGGGTCATCGAGGTCGACGCCGAAGCGGGGCTGATCGATCGGGTGCTCGCCGATCGAGCCGACGACGTGGACGATCACGACGTCGCCGGGGGCGGTCTCGGTGCGGCCCTCGATCGGCACCAGCTCGGTGTGCTCCTTGCGCAGGGCCTCGATCGCCTTGTCGACCTCGGCGTCCTCGACCTTCAGGCGGCGGCGCTCGATGGCGAGCCCCTGCCAGCCGTCGACCACGACCTCGCCCTTGATCTCGACGATGGCGGCGAACGCGAAGGGCTCGCCCTTCTTGATCTGCCCGCCCTCCTCGAGCCGGGGCTCGGCCACCGCGCCGAGCTGGTGCTGCTGGTTGGCGGTGAAGAACGACTCGCGCACGAGCTGGTACGCGACCTCGGCGTGGACGCGCGGCGCGTAGATCTGCTCGAGCACCGAGCGGGGCGCCTTGCCCTTGCGGAAGCCCTTGAGGGCCACGCCCTTGCCGAGCTCGCGGTACGCGACGCCGAGGCGGTCGGCCACGGTCGCCCACGGGATCTCGACGATGAGCTTCTTCTCGACGGGAGAGACGTCTTCGATGCGCAGCTGCATGGGAGCGCCGAGTGGTAGCACACGACCCGCGCGCGGCACCACCCCGGGCGACCGAGGCGACACGAGGGATTTCGGCGGGTTGCGAACATCCGCCCCGCGCGTGGCGGGCGCCCGCGCCCCCGCGCCCCCCGCCCGGCGATAGAGTCGGGGGCGTGAGCCATCCCCGGGTCCTCGTCGTCGGCGCCGGTGCGGTCGGGCAGGTGTTCGCGCACCACTACCAGCGCGGCGGCGCCGAGGTGACGTTCTTCGTCCGCGACAAGTACCGGGCCGACGTCGCCCGCGGCTTCGACCTCTACCCGCTCAACCAGCGGCGGCGGCGCCGGCCCGGCGCCGAGCCGGTGCGCTTCGACGGCTTCGCGGTGGTGAGCGCCGCGGCCGAGGTCGCGGCCCGCGCCTTCGATCAGGTGGTGCTGACCGTGGCCTCGCCGGCCCTGCGCGGGCCGTGGCTGCCCGAGCTGGTGGCCGCCGCCGGCGACGCCACCGTGGTCGCGCTCCAGCCCGGCCTCGACGATCGCGCCCTCGTCCTCGCCGCCGGCGTGCCCGAGGACCGCCTGGTCCAGGGCATGATCTCGCTCGTCAGCTACCACGCGCCGCTGCCCGGCGAGACCCGCTTCGCGCGCCCGGGCATGGCCTACTGGTTCCCGCCGCTGTCGCCGTCGCCGTTCTCCGGCCCGGCCGCGCGGACCGCCGCGGTGGTGGCGGCCCTGCGCGCCGGCGGGCTGCCGGCGAAGCGTCACCGGGACGTGCCGCGCCTCGCCGGCTTCCCGACCGCGGTCATGATGCCGTACCTGGTCGCGCTCGAGCTCGGCGGCTGGACGGTGCGCGGCGCCGCCCGCGCCGGCACGCTGACCGTGGGCGGCCGCGGCGGGCGCGAGGCGGTGGCGGTGGTGCGGAGCCTCCTCGGCAAGCCGCCGCTCGGCCTCGGCGCCCTGACCCGCCCCTGGCTCCTGCGCGCCGGCCTGTGGGCGACGCGGCCGCTCATCCCCCTGCCGCTCGAGATCTACCTGCGCGAGCACTTCACCAAGGTCGGCGAGCAGACCCGCGAGCTCCTCGACGGCTACATCGCCAAGGGCCAGGCCGCCGGCCTGCCGGTGACCGCGCTCGAGGAGCTGGCGGCCGGCCTGCGTCGGGCCCGGGCCGGTGCCGCGGCGGACGCGCCCGCCACCGCCCGGGGCGCGTCGTGAGCCCCGCCGGCCGCGCCTCCGGTCGCCCCGCCCGCCTCGCCGTCGCCCTCGCCGTCGGGCTCGCGCTCGGGGCCTGCGACGTCCACGTCGAGCGGCCGCCGCCGCCCGCCCACGACGGCGTCCACGGCTTCGTCGGCGGCTGCTACGCCGTCGACGCGACGACGCCCGGCAGCACCAACACCCGCTGGCTGGCCGCCGCCCGCCGCGGCGCGGCCTTCGCCTTCGCCGCCACCGAGGCCCGCGCCGGCGCCCGCTTCCGGCTGCAGCCGGCCGACCTCGCCACCTACCTCCTCTACGACGCCGAGCGTCGCTTCCTCGCCGCCGCCGACGACGGCGCGCTGATCCGCCCGGCCGAGCTCGACTCCGACGTCGCGCTGCTCGACGACGCGTTCGTCTCGCCGGCGGAGTGGGTGATCGAGCCGAGCGCCCACGACCCCGACCGCCTGCAGCTCCGCCACCGCCGCAGCGGGCGCTACCTCGCCCCCGGCGGGCTGTCCGACGGGCTCGACGACGCCGGCGTGATCGCGCTCTACCCGACCGACGGCTGCGTCGACTTCCCCGAGCTGTCGCTCGACGCCGAGGGGGCGGTGGTGCCGCGGCGATGGGACGACGGCGCGGTCTTCGGTATCGTCGACACCCACGCCCACCTCTTCACCAACATGGGCTTCGGCGGCGGCGGCATCTTCCACGGCGCGCCCTTCCACCGCCTCGGCGTCGAGCACGCGCTGCCGAGCTGCGCGCGCTTCCACGGCGACGAGGGGCGCAAGGATCTGGTCGGCTTCGCCTTCTCGGGCCTGACCGACCTCGACCGCTCCGCCCTGATCAGCGTGTTCGTCGCCGGCATGACCCCGACCTTCGATCACCACCCCGACGGCTACCCCACCTTCACCGACTGGCCCAACAGCTGGAAGCGCGCCACCCACCAGACCCAGTACTACCGCTGGCTGGAGCGCGCCCATCGCGCCGGCCTCCGACTGGTGGTCCAGCACGCCACCACCAACCAGGTCCTGTGCGAGCTGATGGTCGGGCTCGGGGCGCACCAGGTCCGCTACGCCTGCGACGACATGGTCGCCGTCGAGCGCACGATCGACGAGGTGCGGGCGCTCGAGCGCTACGTCGACGCCCACGCCGGCGGCCCCGGCCGCGGCTGGTTCCGCGTGGTGACGAGCCCGGCCGAGGCCCGGGCCGTGATCGACGCCGGCAAGCTGGCGGTGGTCCTCGGCATCGAGACCTCCAACCTGTTCGAGTGCCACCTCACGCCGCGACCCGGCGCGCCGGTGTGCGACGAGGCCCACCTCCGCGCCCAGCTCGACCACTACCAGGCCCGCGGCGTGCGCGCGATCTTCCCCGTGCACAAGTTCGACAACGCGTTCTCCGCCGGCGACGGCGATCGCAACGTCGGACAGATCGGCAGCTTCGTGAACAGCGGCCACTGGTCGAACCTGGTCCTCGACTGCCCCGACGTGCCGTCGGTGTTCGACCGGGGGCCGGTGACCTTCGGCGGCATCAACATGCCCCGCGCCGACTACCTGGCGCCGGCGCCCAACGACATGAGCGGCTTCGCCCTCGATCCGCTGCGCACGATCTCGCCCTTCCTCGGCCGCCTCATGGAGCCGGCGCTGGCCGGTGACCACTGCCAGAACGCGGGGCTGACCGCGCTCGGCGAGACGCTCCTCGACGAGCTGATGCGGCGCGGCCTCATCGTCGAGGTGGATCACCTGCCGCGGCGCGCCCACGTCCGCGCCTACGAGCTGCTCACCGCCGCCGACTACCCGCCGGCGGCCACCCACGGCAACGTCAACCGCGGCCGGGTCTACGAGCTGGGCGGGGTGTCGATGACCCACCTCGGCCGCTGCGCCGATCCGGCTCGCCCCGGCGCGATGGGCGACGCGCTGCGCGCGCGGATCGCCCTCATCGCCGCCCACGGCGGCTACCCGGCCGAGGGCTTCGGCTTCGACTTCAACGGCTTCGCCGGCGGGCCGCGGCCGCGCTTCGGGCCCGACAGCCCGTGCACCACGCCCCAGGCCAACCCGATCACCTACCCGTTCACGTCCTACGCCGGCGACGTCACCTTCACCCCGCCCCGGCTCGGCGGGCGCGCCGTCGACTTCAACACCGAGGGCATGCTGCACCTCGGGCTCCTGCCCGAGCTGATCGAGGACGCGCGCCGCGACGGCGTCACCGACGCCGACCTCGAGCCGCTGTTCCGCTCCGCCGAGGCCTACCTGCGGATGTGGGAGAAGGCGGAGGCGCGGGGCGCCGCCCTGCGCGCGACGCCCCGGTCGCCGGCCCGCCCGGGCGCGCTATCCTCGGACCGATGAGCGAGCTCGATCGCCGCGACGCCCTCCGCCTGCTCGCCGTCGGCGGCGCCTCGGCCGCGGTCGCCTGCACGTCGGCGCGGCGCGGCGCCGGCCCCGAGCCGGTGATCGCCACCCGGCCGCTGGGCGCGCCGCCGTGGCCGACGCTCGATCCGTTCCTGTTCTGCGTCCACCACGACGATCACTACCCGGCGGGCGACGAGCGCCTGGGCCCGGCGGCGTCCCTGGCCGGGCGCCGCCTCGGCAACGACTTCGCGGGCAAGGACGGCTGGCGCATGTACCACGGCCGCACCGTGCCCGGCTTCCCGCAGCACCCGCACCGCGGCTTCGAGACCGTGACCGTGGTGCGGCGCGGCCTGCTCGACCACAGCGACTCGCTGGGCGCCGCCGCCCGCTACGGCGGCGGCGACGTGCAGTGGCTCACCGCCGGCGCCGGCATCCTGCACGCCGAGATGTTCCCGCTCCTCGAGCGCGCCGCGCCCAACCCGGTCGAGCTGTTCCAGATCTGGCTCAACCTGCCGCGGGCCGACAAGTTCGCGCCGCCGCACTTCTCGATGCTGTGGCGGGACGTCGTCCCTCGCCAGCGCATCGCCGACGGCGACGGCCGCGCCGTCGACGTCACCGTGGTCGCCGGCCGCCTGGGCGCGGCGGTCGCGCCGCCGCCGCCGCCGTCGTCGTGGGCGGCCCGCCCCGACAGCGACGTGGCGATCTGGACCCTGCGCCTGGCGCCCGGCGCGCGCTTCACCCTTCCCGCGGCCGCGCCCGACGCCAGTCGCGCCCTCTACGTCTTCCGCGGCGACCGCCTGCGCGTCGGCGCGACGGTGGTCGCCGCCGGCACGATGGTCGAGCTCCACGCCGGGCTCGAGGCGCCGCTGGTCGCCGGCGGCGCCGAGGTCGAGGCCCTCCTGCTGCAGGGCCGATCGATCGGCGAGCCGGTGGTGGCCCACGGCCCGTTCGTCATGAACAGCCGCGAGGAGATCCAGGACGCGATCGCCGACTACCAGCGCACCCGCTTCGGCGGCTGGCCGTGGCCCGACGACGGCCACGTCCACGACCGGGACGAGGGCCGCTTCGCCCGCCACGCCGACGGCCGGGTCGAGCGCCCGGCCTGATCCCCTCCCGCGCCCCGAGCGCATCCCGCCGGCGCCGCGCGGCGAGACCCGCGGTCAGCGCAGGACGACCGGGAACAGCGCGACGGTCTGCACGCGCTCGCGGCGGAAGCGCGCCACCTGGCGCAGCGTCCGCACCATGACGGTCGCGACCTCGGGCGAGACCTCGCGCACCGCCCGGGCCACCACCGTCGACAGGCCGAGCGGGGCCTGGACCTCGCCGAAGCCCGACACCAGGTCGCGCAGGGTCAGGTCGGGCGGGTAGACCTCGATCGCGGCGCCGGCGTCGACCTGGCCCAGGGTCCGGGCCTCGGCCAGCGCGGCGTCGAGGCCGCCCAGGGCGTCGACCAGGCCGAGGCGCAGGGCGTCGCTGCCGGTCCACACCCGGCCCTGGGCGATGGCGTGGATCTCGTCCCGGCTCTTGCCGCGGCCGGCGGCGACGCGGCCGACGAAGACGTCGTAGATCGACTGCATCGACGCCTGGACCGCGGCCCGCTCGTCGGCGGTCCACGGCCCGAGGCTGGCCATCATCGTCGCCCGCTTGCCGCGGCCCATCGGGTAGGTGGTGACGCCGACCTTGGCCAGCGCGCCCCCCGGCGCCAGCTTGCCGCCGACGACGCCGATCGAGCCGGTCAGGGTGTCGGGCTGGGCGAAGATCTTGGTGGCGCCGGCGGCGATGTAGTAGCCGCCCGAGGCCGCGAGGTCGCTCATCGACACCACGACCGGCTTCTTCGCCCGGACCTCGGCCACGGCGTGCCAGATGAGCTCGGACGCCAGGGCGCTGCCGCCGCCGGAGTCGATGCGCAGGACCACGGCCTTGACGCTGTCGTCGGCGGCGAGGACCCGCAGGGCGGGGACCAGCGTGCGCGAGGCGATCTCGCCGCCGGCGCCCATGATGCCGTCGCCGCTACCGTCGACGATGTCGCCGACCGCGTAGACCAGCGCGACCCGGGGGTGGCTCGGCCGCGGCGCCGGCATCGCGCCCAGGAAGCGCAGGACCTTGAGCATGCCGGCGGCGTCGTCGTCCTTCTCCTCGAGCGTCACCCGCGTCCACGGCCCGGCGGCGGCCGCGTCGCGGAAGGCCTCGAAGGGCTCGACGGCGTCGACCAGCCGCGTCGCCAGCGCGCGGTCGGCGGTGAACATGGCCTCGTCGATGAGGGCCTTGACCGCGTCGGGCCCGAGCCCGCGCCCGGCGGCGATGACCTCGACCATCGAGGCGTAGGCCCGATCGAGGATGGCGTCGAGGGTCTCGACCATCTCCTTCGACGGCCGGTCGCGGGTGAGCGGCTCGGCCGCGCCCTTGAAGGCGCCGACGTGGAGGAAGTCGGCGGTGACGCCGAGGTCGTCGAGCAGGCCCTTGAGGTGGACCGGCATGGCGGCCGGCCCCGACACCACGACCTCGCCGTTGGGCGCCAGGCCGATGCGCTCGCACGCCGACATCACCAGGTACTGGGCGTTGGCCGCGCCCTCGGTGTGGCAGTGCAGCTTCTTGCCGGCGGCGCGGAAGGCGTGGAGCGCGGCGTTGACCTCGGCGGCGTCGGGCAGCGACAGCGACAGGCCGTCCACCCGCAGCAGCAGCCCGGTGAGCTGGTCGTCGCCGGCCAGCGCCCGCAGGCGCTCGGTGAGGCGGCGGACCTGGATGACGTCGCTCGGCCCCGACATCCACGAGAAGCTCTCGAGCTCGGCGACCTCACCGGCCAGGGTCATGACGCCGGTGTATGGCTTGCCCTTGGCGAAGTCGGCGCTCGACGCCGGCGCCTCGTACGGCCCCGGCTTCTCGATGCTCTCGGCGATGTTCTTGAGCAGGACCATCGGATCGCCGAGGCCGCCGAAGCCACCGCCGCCGCCGCCGCCGCCGCCCTCTCCGCCGCCGCCGCCGCCGCCCCAGGGGTCGGACTCGGCGCTGCCGCGGGGCACCTCCCAGTCGGGCTTCTCGTTGCCGCAGGCCGCGGCCAGCGCGGCGGCCAGCCAGACCACAGACGTTCGCTTCATGACTACCTCGCTACCTCGACGGATGTTCGTCACGGGCCGGGATCGGTGCTCGGCCCGGGCTCCGGCGTGGGCTCGGGCGTGGGCGCGGGCTTGTCGGGCGGCGGCTCGGTCGCGCCGGAGCCCCCGCCGCTGCCACCACCGCCGCTGCCGTCGTCGGGCGGCGTCGGCCCGCCGCTCTTGCCCTGGAGGCGATCGAGCTGGCGCTGGGCGGCGGCGCTGCCGGGGTAGACGGCGAGGTACTTCTCGTACGCGGTGATGGCGAGATCGGCGCGGCCCTGCTGCTGGTAGGCCTCGGCCACGCCCCACAGCGCCCGCTCGAAGCGCGGCGAGATGCCGAGCGCGGCGCGGAACTTGGAGTGCGCCGACGCGAACTGCTTGGCGTCGATGTGGCAGTAGCCCATGCCGGTGAGCGCCTCGACGCCGTTGGGCTGGACCTCGAGGGCGCGGGTGTAGAACGCCATCGCCTGGCCGCAGTCGACCTCGGCCAGCTTGTTGGCGCGCGCGAGGAGCTTGTCGTAGTCGTCGCCGGTCGGGCCGCCGCCGGTCGCGCCGCCGCCGGTCGCGCCGCCGCCGGTCGCGCCGCCGCCGGTCGCGCCGCCGCCGGTCGCGCCG
>CAADGB010000152.1 GCA_900696455.1 uncultured delta proteobacterium | reverse complement strand
CGGCGGCGGCGGCGCGCGCCGTGCCGCGGTAGCTGGCGGTGGCGGCGTCCCACGCCCACACGTCGGGGCCGTCGGCGAAGCCGAGATCCTGGATGGGCTTCTTGAGCGGGCGGAAGCCGTCGGTCATGGGGATGCCCTCGACCCGGCGCAGGCGGCGCGGGCGCATGTGCTCGGGCAGGGTCGCCACCGCCGCCGACAGCGCGGCGAGATCGAGCGCGGCGCCGGCGGTGAGCGCGAAGGCGGCGGCCGGCACCTCGCCCGGCTCGCCGGTCACGGTCACGCCGACCGCCGCGCATGCCAGCACCGCCGGCACGCCGTGCAGCGCGTCCTCGATGCGGCGGGTGGTGACCGGCCCGGCGGCGGTGCGGATCGTGTCGCCCCAGCGATCGACGAACCAGTAGTCGCCGTCGCCGTCGATCGTCAGGATGTCGCCGGAGAAGAACCAGGTGTCGCCGGGGGCGAAGGCGTCGCGGAGCAGGCGCGCCGGCGGCAGGTGGGCGACGTCGGCGATGCCGCGCGGCGAGTCGAGCCGGGTCACCAGCATGCCGGGCTCGGCGACGCGGGCGCGCACCAGCCGGCCGGCGGCGTCGCGGATCAGCTCGTCGGCGTCGAAGTCGTAGGCGGCGATCGCCAGCTCGGGGCTGCCCGGCAGCGGGCGCCCGACCGCGCCCACCTTCTGCCCCGAGGCGTTGGCCAGCACCGCCGAGGCCTCGGTCGAGGCGTAGACCTCGAGCACGCCGACCGGGCCGAACCGATCGAGCAGCTTGCGCCACAGATCGGGGCGCATGCCCGAGCCGGCGAACAGGCGGATCGGGTGGTTGTGCTCGCCCAGCATCGGCGGCGCCAGCACCAGCGACCGGCACAGCTCGCCCGCGTAGTACACGACGGTCACGCCGTAGCGGCGGACCTCGCGCCAGAACACGTCGGGGCGGAACTCCGAGGCCAGGGCGAGGCGGGCGCCGCCGGCCAGGGCGCTGCCGGCGGCGACCAGCATCGCGGTCGGGTGGTGGAGCGGCAGGCAGCAGTAGACGGTGTCGCGGTTGGACAGGGTGCAGGTGGCGGCGGCGCCCAGGGCCGAGAACGCCCAGCGCCGGTTGGTGATGCGGCTGGCCCGCGGCGCCGAGAACGCGCCGCCGGAGACGAAGACCAGGGCCAGGTCGCGGGCTCGTCCGGGATCCGGACGGTACCAGGCGGGCGGGGGCTGCGCCGCCGGATCGATGGCCTCGAGGTCGACGGCGCCGGCGGGCAGGGCGCGGGCGTCGTGGGCGCCGCCCAGCACCAGCAGCTTGCCGGCCCACACCGCCCGCACCCGCGGCGCCAGCTCGGGATCGGCGATCACGGCCTCGCACTCGCCGACGTCGAAGGCGCGGCCGAGCGCGGCGTCGGGGGTGGCGGGGGCGATCAGGACCGCCACCGCGCCGATCCGCGACAGCGCGGTCACCGCCGAGAAGTAGCTGGGCCGCCCGCCCATCAGCACCGCCACCCGGAGCCCGGGGCGGACCCCGCACTGCATGAGGCCGCGGGCGACGGCGTCGACCCGGCGGTTGGCCTCGGCGTAGGTGAAGGCCCGGTCCTTCCACAGGAAGAACGTGCGCTCGGGGATGGTGCGGGCCTGATCGGCCAGCGTCCGCCCCAGCGAGATCGCGGTGTCGTCGCGCAGGTTGCGCAGGCGGCGCAGGCGCGGCACCTGCCAGCGCAGGTTGTCGAGGTAGTCGCCGAGATCGGTGCTGACGTCGCCGAGGCGGTCGAGGACGGCGCGCGCGGTGTTGCCGATCACGTCCTGCACCAGCTCGAGGTCGAACTGCAGCTCGCCGAACGCGGCCTCGATGTCGTCGTCGTCGACGCCGGCGTCGGCCTCGGCGTCGGCCTCGTCGCGACCGTCGTCGTCCTCGACCCGGGCGCCGGGCCCGGCGGCGCCGGCGTCCCGCGTCGGCACCGGCACCGCGCGCACCGGCGGCGGGCCGTCGCCGTCGCGCCAGCGGATCCACTCGACCACGGTCGGCCAGGTGATCGCGAGCGCGGTCGAGCCCACCACCAGGCCGAAGTGGCCGGCCTTGACCGGGACCTCGTACAGGGCCTCGACCGCCGGCACCGCCTTGCGGATGCCGCGCACCGCCGCCGGCCGGCCCATCTCGTCGCGCTCGCCCAGGAAGTAGAGGATGGGCGAGCTGATGTCGGCCAGGGTCACGGCGTGGCCGTCGATGACGATGCCGCCCGAGGTCATGCGGTTGGCGACGATGATCTCGTCGATGAACTTGCGCAGCGCCGGCCCCGGCCAGGCCACGAAGCCCTGGCCGCCGAGGAACAGGCGGCGGGCCTCGCGCTTCTCCAGCGCCGAGCGATCGTGCAGCTTGCTGACGAAGTCGAAGAGCTGGCCGATCTCCTTGCGCGCGCTCAGCAGCCGGAAGCCGGTCGAGGTCAGGAAGCCGGGCAGGCCGTCGATGTGATCGAGGGGCAGGGTGACCGCGCGCTGCAGCCCGGCGACCATGCGCTCGACGAGCTGGTCGGCGATGGGCACGGTGCGGTGGATGTCGACCGGGCTGCCGAAGGTGATGACCGAGGCCAGGCCGGCGGAGCGGCGGAAGGCCGCCACCTGGTAGGCGAACATGCCGCCCTGGGAGTAGCCGGCGAGGTGGACGTCGCGGCCGGTGGCGGCGCGGACCCGGTCGACGGCGTCGGACACCGCCCGCACGTGATCGTCGAGGGTCCGCTCCATGCCGCCGGCCTCGCGCTCGGGGGCGCCGAAGTCGGTGAGCCAGACGTCGACGCCGGACCGGGTCAGGTAGTTGATCGAGCTGATGTCGGGCGCGATGTCGTAGACCTCGGAGGCGACCATCAGCGGCGGCACCAGGAGGAGCGGCGCGCCGCGCGCCGGTACGTCGTCGGCGCGGTAGTGCCGGAGCTTGTAGATCGGGGTCTCGTGGGCGATCGCGAACGGCGCGCCGTAGGGGGCGGTCAGCCGGCCGGCGCGGACGATCTCGATCGCGTTCTGCCACGCCATCCCCACCCGGCGCAGGCGGTGCGCCCACGCCACCTTGCGCCGGCGGCGTGCGGTGGCCGAGCCACGCCGGGAGGACCTCGCGCCTGGGCCTTCGCTCATCGCGCCGAGTATATCCGGCGGCGAGGGCGCGCACGGCGGCGGGGCCCCCGACCGCGAGCGCGACATCGATGTCCTGTCCCCGGGCCACGCGCTCGAGGCGCGGCCGCCAAGTGCGCGGACCGCCCCGCGGCGGGCTGGTACGGCGGGTGCGAGGGGGAGGGCGCATGAGACACCACCGCGTCGCGCGTTTCATCCTCCTGGCCCCGCTCCTCGCCCTGGCCGCGGCCTGCGGCGCCGACCTCCACGGTTCCGGCGGCGGCGACTTCGGCGCGACCCCGGGCGGGGTCAAGGACATGAAGCTGGCCCGCGAGCTCATCGCCAACGGACAGATCCCGCCCGCGGCGGCGCTCCTGGTCGAGGCCATGTTCGCCGAGCACGACCTGGGGCTGACCGGCGCGCCGTGCAACGACACCCTGTGCCTGCGCACCGCGCTGGGGGTGGCCCCCGACCGCGACGGCGACCCGCGGGGCTGGCTGCAGGTCGGGCTGTCGTCCAACGTCGTGCCCGAGCTGTTCCAGCGCCCGGCCACCACCTTCATCTTCGCGGTCGACGTGTCGGGCTCCATGGGCTGGGGCAGCGGCGGCGAGGACTACCCGACTCCCGGCTACCTGTCGCGGCGGCTGATGCACGGCCTGGTCGACGCGATCGACGGCGGCGATCAGGTCGCGATCGTCACCTACGGCAGCTCGGTACGCACGCCCCTGGGCCTGACCAGCGGCGCCGACAAGGCCGCGATCCGGGGCGTCGTCGACGGGCTGCGCGAGGGCGGGTCGACCGACATGCACGGCGGGCTGGTGCGCGCCTACGAGCTGGGGCGGCAGGCGCGGGCCGCCGGTCGCCCGCACGTGCGGGTGGTGCTGTTCACCGACGTCCAGCCCAACGTCGGCCCGACCTCGCCCACCGCGTTCGACGACCTGGTCAGCCGGGGCGCCGCCGACGGCGTCCACATCTCGGTCCTGGCCCTGGGCCTCGGCGTCGGGCCCGAGGTGCTGCAGAGCATGGCCAAGGTCCGCGGCGCCAACGCCTTCAGCATGCAGCGGGCCGAGGACGTGGCGAGCTTCATGGCCGACGAGTGGCCGTGGTTCGCGTCGCCCATCGCCTACGATCTCGGCGTCGAGGTCCGCCACAGCGCGGGCCTGGCCGTCGAGCAGGGCTACGGCTTCCCGGTCGGCTTCGGCGAGGAGCCCCGGCTCGAGGTCGCGACCGTGTTCCTGTCGAAGCGCCGCGGCGCCCTGCTGGTGTCGCTGGTCGAGGCCGAGGAGGGCGCCCTGGCGCTGGCCTCCGCCGACGCCGAGCTGCGGTGGGTCAACCCGGCTGGCGTGCCGCGGGTGACCACGCTGCGCGCGAGCCGTGACGGCGCGCCGCTCGACGAGCGCGGCCACTGGTTCGCCCAGGAGGCGACGGCCCGGACCACGGCGCTGGCCCTCCTGGTGTCGGGCATGCACGACGCCGCGGCCTCGTACGCGGGTGATCCGGCGCTCGCCACCACGATCATGCGCGCCGCCCACGACCGCTTCGCCGCCGACGCCGCCGCCCTCGCCGACCCGACGCTCGCGCCCGAGGTCGAGCTGGCGGCGGCGATGCTGCGGCTGATCGAGGAGCGCGCCCCGCAGGGCACGCTCTACGGCCCGTAGGCCGCGTCGGCCGCGGCGGCCGCGTCGGCCGCGTCGGGTCGCGCCGGGCTCCGCCGGGCTCCGCCGAGGCGAGCGAAGCGAGCCGAGTTCTGCTGACTCGGGTCGGCACCGGCGGCCTCGCCGGGACCGACCGATCGACCAGCGCGGGTGAGGCCTTCACGCGCTCCGAGGTCAGGGCACGGGGTCGGTGGCGCGCCGGCCGGGTGAGGCCGGGGCGGACGAGAGCGTGCGGTGCTTGACGAGCGGGGCCTCGGGGTCGTGGTCGACCGCGCGGGTGAGCGACTGGTCGTCCCCGGCGGCGCTGCCGTAGGCGAGCTGGGCCAGGACCTCGCCGCCGGCGCCGCGGATGGTCACGGTGTCGCCGCCGTTGTTGAGCGCGAGCGGGCCGAGGACCATGGTGCGGACGCCGGGCAGCGCCGGCACGCCGCCGCCGAACAGGACCAGGACCTCGCCCGGGGCCAGCGCGGTCCCCGGCGGGAACGTGCCGCGCACCGCGACGTCGTCGGTGATGGTGGCCCCGCCGAGGTCGAGCGGCCGGTCGCCGATGTTCACGAGCTCGACGAACTCGTCGGCGGTGGGGCTGGCGATCCCGTCGCCGCTGGCGTCGTGGCCGGCCGGCGGATCGGCGAGCAGCTCGTTGATCAGGAGGCGGCCGCCGGCGGGCGGCTCCGGCGCCGGCCCCTGGTCGCCGAGCACGCGCAGCTCGTCGACGTACCAGCCCTCGCCGTCGTTGATCGCCGCGTCGACGGTGTCGAACCACAGGCGGATCCGGACCCGCCGGCCGACGAGCCCGCTCAGGTCGACGAGGCGCGGCGTGAAGCCGGCGGTGCGGCCGTGGAGCTTCTCGGCGCTGACCGCGATCGAAGGGTCGTCGACGTCGAAGACCTCGACCCGGAGCAGGTCGTAGGTCGTCGACTCCTCGACGTCGACGTGCTCGCGCCAGGTGAGGCGGGGCGCGACGGCCGCGTCGAGGTCGATGACCGGCGACAGCAGCGCGCCCTGGTTGGCCCGGCCGGGCGTGTCGTAGGTGCCGGTGGCGTCGTCGCCGTAGCGGAAGGCGCGCTGGCCCGCCGCCGCCCGCCGCTCGCTGACGTGCCACAGCCCGGTCGCCTGCCACGGGCCGAGCCCGGCCTCGGCGCCGTCGCTCCAGATCACCCGGGGCGCCGGCAGCTCGACCTCGATCACGTTCGAGAGCGCGCCGGCGTGGTCGAGCTCGTCGATGGCGCGCAGCGCCAGGTAGAGCCGCTCGACCGGCGGCACCGACACGATCGTGGTCTGGAGGTGACCCGCCGGCTGCGGCGCCGGGGCCGGCAGGTGAGCGGCGGCGGCGAAGCTGGCCTCGTCGATGGGCTCGAGCGCCCAGCGCAGCTCGTAGCGCGCGGCGGTGCCGTGATCGCCGTCGTCGCCGGGCGCGGTCCAGCGCAGGGTGACGGTGGTGGGGGTGACCGCGGTCGCGATCAGATCGGTGACGGCGCCGGGCGGGCCGTGGTCGACGTCGACGGCGAAGCGCAGGCCGTGGCGCTCGGCCGCGGCCAGGAGCACGTCCCAGTTCGGGGTCCCGTTGCGCAGATCGCCGTCGTCGTCGTCGCGCAGGAAGACCTCGCGCACCGCGGCCGGGATGTCGGGCGCGTTGGTGACCAGGGACGGCATGATCAGGGCGCGGGCGCGGGCCTCGCCGGCCTCGGCGCCGTGCGCGGCCATGAGCCCGGCGCGGGCATGCCAGGCGAACCCGGACCACGCCTGCCCCAGCTCGTGGACGCTGTCGTGGCCGCTGCGCGGGTAGCGGTAGTCGTTGTCACAGGTCCGGAGCTGGCCGCTCGAGTGGAACAGATCGCCGCCGATCACCGGATCGCGGAGGAGGAAGCAGGCCAGCAGGTCGCCCCAGCCCTCGCTCAGCCCGCCGTCGGTGATGCCGCCGAAAGTGTCGTCCACGAAGTGGCCGTACTCGTGGGCGATGATGCTCGCCTCGGCGCTGTTGTTGCAGCCACCGCCGGCGCGGAAGAAGTTGATCGTGCGCCCCGCCGGCGAGTAGTAGGCGTTGCACGTCGAGGCCAGGTTGACCCGGGTGGCGAGCGGCGCGCCCAGCACGCTGGCGGGGACGCCGTTGGCGAGCAGGAAGCGGCGCGCCGCGGTCGTGAAGTGGTAGGCGGTGGTCATGGCCAGCTCGCGCTCGCTGGCGCCGCCCAGGGTCAGGTCGACCTCCGGCGCGGCCGGGGCCGAGGCCTCGACCGAGAGCCCGCCGACGTCCGTGACCAGCGCCGCGAGCCCGGCGACCGTCGTCGTCACGATCGAGCCGGCCGGCGCGGCCAGGAGGTAGCGCCCGTCGCCGGCGGTCGAGGTCGACGCCCCGCCGGCGAGGACCATCGTGTCGGCCTGGGCGACCAGCCGCGGCTCGCCGCCGGCGCCGGGGGCGCCGCCGACCGCGACCCACGCCGACACCGTGCCGCTGGTCTCGTACACCCGATCGTCGAGCACGTCGGCGGTGCCGGCGCGTGGGCCGCTGGCGTGGATCAGGGCGCGGCCGTCGTGACCATCGAGCGTCACGTCCCACGCCAGGGCGAGCGCGCCGCTCCGCTCGCGGATCACCAGCCGCGCCTCGCGCACGGCGGCGTCGGCCGGGGCGCGCAGCACCGCGCGGGCTCGGGCCTCGGCCCGGGCGCGATCGACGGACGGGGTCACGTCGACGTCGGCGCCGTGGAAGAGGCGGTAGCTCGACGCCACGAGCTGGCCCTCGCCCTGGCCCGGCCCCGGCGCCACCGTCAGGTAGAGGTGGCTGTCGACGATGGGCACGCCGCCGACGTGCTGCTGGGCCATCGCGTGGATCAGCGGTCGCCCGGTCGCCCCGCGCGAGGTGGTGGTGGTGATCGTGAAGTCGCCCGCCGCCAGCGGCCCCACCGCGGGCGCCAGCGCCGGCGCGCTCGCCAGGACCCGGCCGAGGTCGAGGTCGGTCCGGCTGGCGCCCTCGACCGCCGCGTGGTGGAGGTTGCCGCCCTTGACCTCGCGGTCGTACCGCGACCCGCCGCCGCCGCCCACGATCACTCCCTCGGTGCAGCCCGCGACCGCGGCCAGCACCAGCGTCATCGTCATCCAGTTCGTCCAGCCCATGTGCGCTCTCCGTTCCGCGCTCGGCGCGGGGTGTGGTTCGCGCGGGGGCAGAGCAAGGGCCGGACCAGGCGGGCGCGCGACCGATCTCGCGG
This sequence comes from uncultured delta proteobacterium, assembly GCA_900696455.1. GTDB lineage: Bacteria > Myxococcota_A > Polyangia > Haliangiales > Haliangiaceae > UBA2376. The sequence continues at coordinate 1,824 of CAADGB010000152.1, read as the reverse complement.
GCTTGCGGCTGCCGTGTCCGAGATCCGGACGCGAGGCCGGCCGGGATCCGGCCACCCGGCCGGAATCCGGCCACCCCGGGGCCCACCGGAGCTCGCCCCGGCCCCGGCAGCTCCCGGCCTCGGCAGCTCGCCGCCTCGGCAGCTCGCCGCCTCGGCAGCTCGCGGCCTCAGCAGCTCGCGGCCTGGCAGTCGCCGAACGGCTCGCCGCAGGTGCTGATCACGCACTGGTCGCAGGCCGCGGTGCCGGGGACCGCGCACGCCTCGCCGCACGGGAAGTTGATGCACTTCATCAGCTCGACCGCCGCCGGGCTCGAGCCGGCGCAGGTGTCGACCAGGCAGGTCTCGGCGGCGATCTCGTCGGCGCCCGCGGCGCGCACGCAGCTCACGGTCTCGGCGCAGGTCCGGGCGCCGGTGAAGACCGGGCCCGAGCCTGGCCCGGCGCACAGCTCGGTCGCCGGGTCGAGGCGCGGGTAGTAGGAGGCGATGAACATGCACATCTCGTTGGCGTCGGCCGACGGGCCCTCGATGATCGTGCGCCCGGGCTCGCCGACGAAGTCGCAGCGGTAGTCGATGACCGCGCCCGCGCCGGCCGGCCGCGCCGGCTGGTAGCGCAGGGGCTCGACGCCCTCCCACGCCGTGGTCGCGAACAGCTCGGCCGGCGCGCCGCCGTCGGCCGGCTCGAGCACGGCGCGGTAGCCGACGCCGCGGCGGTGCATGTGGGACATCCCGAACAGGAGCTGGACGTCGCCCGGGAGCTGGCAGCGCATGTGCGCGGTCGCGGTCCCGCCCGCCGGCACCACGATCGCCCAGTCGTAGAAGAACAGCGTGCCGGCCTCGATCGCCGCCGGCGTCGGCGCGTACCACAGGTTGAGGCGGACCTCGGCGTCGAGCGCGGCGACCCCGGCGTTGAGGTAGTGGGTCTGGACCAGGAGCACCGAGCCGGCCGCCGCGCGCAAGGCGACGTCGGCCGGATAGGCGAGCTCGCCGGCGGGGACCTGGGCGGCGTAGGCGATCCCCGACACGCCCAGCTCGGTGAGCGGCGCGCCGGTGCAGTCGAAGCGCTCGCGCGGGACCGCGGCCGGCGTCAGCGCGGTCTGGTAGAGCAGGAGGTGGTGCGAGCCGGTGGTGTAGGCGTGCTCGAACCGCGAGATCTCGATCGCCTCGTCGACGATCACGTACTGGCACTGCTCGACCTCCTGACCGGGCGCGATGGCGACGGTCATGGCGAGCTGGCGGCCGGCGCCGGCCGGCGGCGGCGCGAGGAGCGGCGCGCCGGCGTCCGGCGCGGGATCGACGGGGGCGTCGCCGCAGGCGGCGACCAGGGAGGAGGCGAGGAGGGGGACGGTGAGGGCGCGCATGCGCGCACCGTTTGCAGCGTGCGTGCCCGTCGTCGCCGCGTGCGATCTCACCGGCTTCGCGCCGGAGCGCCAGCGTCCAGGTAACGGTCCGTGACCACGGCACCCCGCGCGGGTAACGAGCCGTTACCGGGTCGAGCGGCGCGGCGAGGGGCGCCGCCGCGGCGATGGCGCCAGCTCGCGCTCGACGGTGGCGATCAGCGCGCGACCGCCGGCCACGGCGGCGCCGAAGCTCGCGGCCTGGTCGCGGACCGCGCGCGCCATCGCCGCCGCGCGGCGCACCAGGGCGTCGGACACCGGCAGGTCCTCGAGCTGGGCGCGCTCGAAGCGGGGGTGGTGTCCGCCCTCCTGGCCGGCGGCGAGCGCGGCCTGCACCGGCGCCGACAGCAGGTACGGCACCAGGCCCGCCGGGTCGAGGGCGGCGGGCGCGCGCCGCCCGCGACCCGCGCCGGCACCGCCCGCCTCGCCG
>CAADGB010000151.1 GCA_900696455.1 uncultured delta proteobacterium | reverse complement strand
GGCTCCTCGACGCGGTCGGCGCGCTGGCGCCGGCGGCCACGCTGCGCGCGGCGGCGGCGGCCCTCGCCGCCGAGGCCGGAGACCTCGACGACGCCGCCCCGTCGATCGCCCGGGTGGTCGCCGACCGCCGCGCCCTCGGCGACGCCCAGGGCGCGCTGTTCGCGCTCGATCGCCTGGCGAGCTGGGAGCTCCAGCGCGACCGCGCCGACGACGCGCGGCGCGCGGCCGAGGACGCGTGCGAGCTGGCCACCGCGATCGGCGACCTGCGCGGCGTCGGCTACGCGCGCTGGCTCCTGGGGGCGCTCGCCGAGCGGGGTGGTGACGGCCGGCTCGCGATGGCGCACTACGCGGCCTCGCTCGACGCCTACGCCGACCTCGGCGACGTGCCGGATCGCGTGGTCGCCTCGCTCGCCAGCCTGCAGCGGGCGTACGCGCCCGCCGAGCCGCCCCCGCCGGCGGACGCGGCGGGCCTCGCGGCGCCGACGCCCGCGAGCGAGCGGCTGGTGCCGCTGCGGCGCCGGCCGCCGTGATGCGCGCCCGGCTCGGCGCCGCGGCCGCCAGCGGGATCCTCGTCGCCATGGCCTGCCCCGGCCCGGGCCTGTGGCCCCTCGCCTTCGTGGCGCTGACCCCGCTCCTGATCGCGGCCGAGGGGCAGTCGGTGCGTCGCGGCGCCGCCCTCGGCGCGGTGACCGGGCTGGTCGGGTTCGCCCTGACGCTGCGCTGGCTCGCGCCGCTGTCGGCGTGGGGGTGGCTGGCGCTCGCCGCGTACCTCGCGCTCTACCCGGCGCTGTTCGGCGCGGTCGCCACCCGGCTCCTGCGCGGCGGGCTGTGGCCGCGGGCCGCGGTGCCGGCGGCGTGGGTCGTCCTCGAGTGGGCGCGCGGCTGGGTGCTCGGCGGCTTCGGCTGGGGCGCGCTCGGCCACGCCCTCGCGCCGGCGCCGATCCTGCTCCAGCTCGCCGCGCTCGGCGGGGTCGCCCTGCTGTCGGCGGCGCTGGCCGGGACCGCCACCGCGCTGGCCGCCGCCTGGCCGGCGGTGCGCGGGCGAGCGTGGCGACGGGCCGCGGGCCCGCTCGCGCTCGCCGCGGCCATCCCGCTCGCCCTCACCGCGCACGGCGCCGTGATCCTGGGCGGCGCCGACGGCGGCGAGGTCCTCCGGATCGCGGTGGTCCAGGCCGATCTCTCGGCCCGCGACCGCTGGGACGCCGGCGTGGTCGCCACCGCCCTCGACCGCTACGCCACCATCACCGATCGCGCGATCGCCGACGAGCCCGAGCTCGTGCTGTGGCCGGAGACGGCGATCCCGGCCCCGCTCGACGAGGGCGCCGGGCTGGCGATCCGGTCGCGCGCCCTGCGCCAGCGGGTCGAGGAGGTCTGGCGCGTCCCGCTGATCTTCGGCGTGGCCGAGCCGGCGCCGGCGGCGCCGGGCCGCTTCCTGAACGCCGCCGTGCTCTACGGGCCCGGCGGGGTGCGCGCCCCCTCGTACCACAAGCGCCGCCTGGTGCCGTTCGGCGAGTACACGCCGCTGCCCGGGCTGCTGGGCGGCCTGGAGCGTCCACTGCCCGGACCCGAGTTCGTCTTCGGCGCCGGCGGGCCACCGTTCGCGGTCGGCCCGGCCCGGGTCGGCGTGCTGATCTGCTTCGAGGACGTCTTCGCCGACGAGGCGCTGGCCCGCGCCGCCGACGCCGACCTGCTGGTGATCCTGACCAACGACGGCTGGTTCGGCGACGCCGGCGCCCGCCAGCACCTGGCGATCGCCCAGCTCCGCGCGGTGGAGACCGGTCGGTCGATCGCGCGCGCCGCCAACACCGGGACCTCGGCGCTGATCGATCGCCGCGGCCGGATCCGGGCCCGCGCCGCGCCCGGGCCGGGGCACGCCACCGCGGCGCTGGCGCGGGCTCGCCACACCACGCCGTTCGCCCGCGCGCCGGACCTGGTGCCGCTCGCGCTCCTGGCCCTGGTGCTGCTCGCGCTGGCCGACGCCCTGGGGCTCGGCGCGCGCGCCCGGGCCGCGCGCGCCTGAGCGGCCGGCCCGGCCGCCCGCCCGGCGCCCGACCGGCCCCGCCCGGCGCCCGTCAGTCACGCGTCCGCAGATCGGACAGCCGGATCGCGTCGTGGACCGCCAGCCGCCCGCCCGGGGCGTCGACCACCGGCCACTCCAGGTCGCCGATCGTGCCCACGATGCACTCGCCCAGCCCGGGGTCGACGAGGTCGCTCTCGACGATCGCCACGCCCTCGAAGCGACCGCGCCCGTCCTCGAGCACGAGCGTGTAGCGGAGGCGGAGCGCCTGCCCCGACGCGATCGCGGCCTCGTCGGCCCGCAGGCACGGCCGGGTGGCCTCGCGGATGCGCCCCAGGGCCTCGTCCTTGAGCTCGGCCAGGGGCCGGACCGGCGGCGGCGACACCAGCGACGGCTCGGTCTCCTTGGTCGGCGCGGGCTCGCGCATCAGCGCCAGCTCCCCCTCGGTCGTGGCCTCGACCGGCCGCGCCGGCGCCACCTCGCCCCCGTCGTCGACCGCGGGCGCGCCCGGGTCCAGGCGCGGGACGAGGCCGGGCGCGGCCGGCACCGGCCGGGGGCGCGTGGTCGCCGGGGCCAGCCGCGGCGACGTCGTCGCCGGCGCCGCGCGCCCCGCCGGGCTCGCCCGATCGCGCCCACGCACCCACCACACGCCGACGACGATCGCGATCACGACGGCCACGATCCCCGCCGTCGCCGCCGGGCTGCGAGGGGCGCTCACGGCCCCCCGGTCGGTGCGAGCGACGCCATCCCCCGATCCTACGCCGGGCGACCGGGCGCCTCCACGACGATCGCGACCGGGGAGACCGTTCGCGCTAGCATCACCGTGATGGGCACGCCGTCCCGGGGGAGGATCGCGATCGTGGCGCTCGCGCTGATCGCCGGGATCATCCTCGTCGTGGCGCTCGTGGGGCCGCGCCGTGACGCCACGCCGCCGCCGACGACGACCGCGCCGGCGTCCCGGCCGGTGGCCGCCCCCGCCCTCCGCGCCGGCGCCATCACCGAGCCGACGGCGGCGGCGCCCGCGCTCGGCCCGCGCCGGCTGCCCCCGCCGCCCGCCGACTTCCACGACGGCGGCCTGCCGGCACCCGCCATCCCCGGCGCCGCCGAGCGCCGCCTCGCCGCCGGCGAGTTCCCGCTCCGCCCGCCCGGCTTCGCCGCCGAGCACGAGCGCGCCGCCTTCCGCGCCTGGGGGCTCGACGAGTTCGGGCGCCGGGCCGAGCTCTACCGCGAGCACCACCCCTCCGACGACTACCCGTCGGCCGAGGACACCGCCCGCCTGCTCGAGCGCTTCTACGATCTCGGCGAGCCGCCCCGCCCCGGCGAGACCGCCGACGATCTCGATCTCCGGCAGCAGGCCTGGTTCGAGGCGTGGAGCGACCTGACCGCGGCGTTCGGCACGCCGCCCAAGACCATCCTCTCGTTCGGCGGCGATCCCCAGTACGGCGGTGGCGCGCCGCCGCCCGTCGTGCCCGGGACCGCGCCGCCCGCGCCGGATCCGAGCCGGCCGACGATGCCCGAGGACGAGGTGCCGGCGCAGACGCCGCCGCTGGGCCCGGCGCGCCGCCGATGAGCCCGCGCCGGGTCGCCCTCGCCGCGGTCCGCGCCGGCCTGGTCCTGGCCGTCGCGACCGCCGCCTTCGCCGGCTGCGGCGACGGCGCGCGGCCCCACGGCGGCGTCGACCCGGCGTCGCTCCCCGACACCCCGGTCGCCCTCGACCTCGGCCGCGAGCCGCTCGTCAACCCGCTCAACCTGTGGGAGATGATGATCGAGGGCAGCCCCGACCACGAGTCGGTGGGCCGCATCGGCGCGCACCGCGTGACGACCCGCGAGCTCGACCTCGCCTCCGACCGGCTCCTCACCCGGATCGGCGATCGCATCTACCTGGCCCGCGACCGCGGCTGGCTGGCGCTGCTGGAGGAGGAGGGCCTGGCTCGCGCCGCCGCCGCTGCCGCCGGCGACGTGCCCACTCTGCTCGCCCGCGCGTACGCCGACCTGCCGACGCCGCGCCGCGAGCACCTGCGGCCGCTCCTCGATCATCCCGAGCTGGCGGAGCTGCCCGCCGCCGCGCGCCGCGACGCCGCCCGCACGCTGTGGCGCTACCAGCGGTGGCAGGCGCGCCGCTCGCGGCTCGTCGCCGACGGCCTGGCCGGGGTCCCGCGCGAGCGCGCCCAGCTCATGCTGGTGAACCCGGCGTTCGCGGCGCCGGCGACCGCGGTCGGCAAGATCGGCGACCGCGTGATCACGCGCGCCGAGCTCCACCTGGCCGCCGGCTACGCCGAGCAGCTCGGCCGCCGCGAGTACCACCAGGCGCTGGTGATGCTGTTCGAGGCCGCGACCCGCGACCGCCTGCTCGAGGGCGCCGCCGCCGCCGCCGGCCTGACCCCGGCGGCCCTGGTCGCGCGCGAGCGGGCGGCGCTGGGCCCGCCGCCCGAGGACGAGGTCGCCCGCTTCGTCGCCGAGCACCCGGCCTACGCCCGCGAGCGGGAGCGCGCCGTCGACGCCGTGCGCACGCTGCGCGAGGTGGCGGCGGTCGACGCGCTGCTCGCGCGCCTGGCCAGTGAGGCCGGGGTGGAGCTGCTCGTGCGCGAGCCGCCGATCGAGCCCATCCGCCCCGCCGTGCTGGCGCCGCGGCGCGCCGGCGCCGCCACCGCGCCGCACCTGATCGAGATCCTGCACTGCGTCGGCGGCCCGACCTGCGCCCAGGGCGCGGCGCTGGTCCGATCGATCGTCGAGGTCCACGGCGACCGCGCCCGGATCGAGCTCGGCGACTACTTCGCGGGCTTCGACCTCGCGCGGCTGCGCCACGCCATCGCCCTGCGGTGCGCCGACGAGCAGGGCGACAGCGTGACCCTCCTCGCCCGCCTGCTCGACGGCGCCGGCCGGGCGACCACCGACGACCTGATCGCCGCCGCGCGCGCCGCCGGGCTGCGCGAGCGGCCGTTCCGCGCCTGCCTCGACGCCGACCGCCACCTCGAGCGCGTGGTCGAGAACAACCGTCGCGCCGACCAGCTCGGGCTGGAGCTGAACATCCTGGGCGTGTGGGTGAACGGCCACCGCGTGGACCGCCTCGGCGATCCGGCCCACGTGCGCGCGACGATCGAGTCAGCCCTGCGCTGACACGGACGAGGAAGGATGGCCAAAGCTGTGCGGCAGTCATGACGGGCTGCTCACCTGGACAAACCTTGAACACTTCCGTCCAGGTCCCGACCTGTCTCCAATCCGGATCTTGAACAGAAGTTCGCCGACTGCCAGGTCCTGCCACGTCGTTCCAGGCAGTTCCGGATGGCCCGTGATTTGCGTGGTGCAGCTCACGGGCATTGCCGAGGAGGCGAAGATGCAAGGCCGGATCATCTCTCTCGCAGCGGTCGTGGTGGCGATGGCGACGGTGGACGACTCGCGGGCCACGAGCTACCCGAACCGGATCACCTGCGAGGGCGACAGCCTGTCCCGCGCCTTCAACGCGGACGACGACTGCGACGACCTGCTCGAGTGCATCGCCAACTTCGGCGACGACCTCGCCCACAGCTACTCGTGCGGCACCATGGCCAACAGCCTGCGCACCCGGCTCGGCGCCACCGCCACCGTCCACCGCGGCAAGAACGGCGCGACGTGGATGAGCGACTCGGCCGCGCAGACCGCCGAGGGCCTCGCCGCCGGCGGCAGCCACACCGTCGTGATCGGCCTCGGCGGCAACGACCTCCTGCCCGCCCTCGGCGGCACCCTGCCGACCCAGGCCGAGTTCCGCGGCCGGGTCCAGGCCGCGCTCGGCCAGCTCGTCAACGCGTCGCCGACGACGCGCCCGGCCAACGTCATCCTGGTGTCGGCGCCCAACGTGGTCCAGCTCTACAACACGATGCGGACGCGGAAGCACTTCGCGTTCGAGACCTGCCAGGGCATCTGGGACGACTTCCAGGGGCCGATCAGCTCGGGCCTCAAGGTGTGCGAGCCCAAGTGGTGGAACCCGCTGTCGTGGCTGTGCGGCGTCGCCAACCTCCTGCAGAAGTGGACCAACTGGGTCGGCGGCCTCAAGAGCGCCGTGGTGTGGGCGTGGGACGTCGTCGGCACCCCGCGCTTCCCCGGCGGCTACGTGCTCAACAGCGCGGCCCCGGCCAGCAACCGCCCCCTGGCCGCCGCCCGCCACGCCGAGTTCAACACCGTCCTCGCCGAGGAGGCCGCCCGCTACGACGGCACCAACGGCGTGCGCGTCGTGTTCGCGCCGTCGGTCGGCACCTACGCCTTCGACTCCGGTCAGGTGTCGAAGCTCGACTGCTTCCACGCCAACCGCGCCGGCCAGAAGGTCATCGCCGACCGGACCTGGAACGACGCCAACCAGTCGCTCTACCGCATCGGCACCTACGGCGGCGCCGTCGGCGTCGGCAGCGACGTCACGCCGGTCACCGATACGATCGCGCCCCGGGTCGGCACCGGCTGGTCGGGGAGCTGGGCCAGCAACTGGACCGCGCTGCGCCAGGAGCTGACGACGGTGGCGGGCACCGCCGCCGACCCGTCGGGCAACTTCGCCACCCTCGAGATCTGGGCCCAGAACTACGGCTACGACGGCGCCTACGGCTGCACCGCGAGCCCCGGCTGCTACCTCGGCAAGCTGCGCGAGCCGACGGTCGCCCACGCCTTCGAGGTCGCGTACCAGAACCCGTACGGCAACCCCGACCCCGCCGGCTACTACGACTACTGGCGGACCTGGGTGAAGCCGAGCGACGCCAAGGGCAACGCCGGCACGCTCTACGCCGGCCCCTGGTTCTGAGCCCGGGCCACGGCCGCCGCGTCCTGAGCCGCCCGCCGCCGCACCCGGTCGAGCTGCTCGTGGACGTCGGCCACCTCGCGGGTGAGCAGCTCCAGCTCCTCGGCCAGGGTCGCCTCCCGGCCGCCGCGGGCGCGGGCGCGCTCCTCGGCGTCGCGCTCGGCCGCGGCCTCGGTCATGCCGCTCATGATCACGCCGATGAACAGGTTGAGCATGACCATGGTGCCCAGCAGGATGAACGAGACGAAGAACAGCGGCGCCAGGAGCGGCCGCGCCTGGGACGCCGTGCACAGCGCCTCCGCGCCCTCGTAGCCGGCGACGGCGCAGCCCAGGCGCTGGATGTCCATGAGATCGGTCCAGCCCTCGAGGGTGACGACGCTGAACAGGGACAGGAGCGAGGTCTGGAGCGAACCGAAGTGGACCGGGTCGTTGCCGCCGAACAGGAAGGTGGCGGCGACGGCGTAGACGTAGAACAGGAGGCCCAGGAGCAGGGCGACGTAGCCCATCGACGGCAGGCTGCGGATCAGCGCCCCGACCAGGACCTGCAGCCGCGGCAGCGTCCGCACCAGGCGCAGGACGCGGAGCAGGCGGGCCAGGCGCAGCACCGTCACGTAGCGGGCGTCGATGGGCAGGAAGCACACCGCGACGATCAGGAAGTCGCAGACGTTCCAGCCGTCGTGGAAGTACCGCCACGGCCGGCGGCCGTGGGCCCCCATGCGGATCGCGATCTCGGCGACGAAGACGGCGAGGACGAGCGCGTCGAGGACCTCGAGCAGGCCGCCGTGACGGGCGACGATCGCCGGGTAGGTCTCGAGGCCGACCAGCACCGCGGCCACCAGGATGACGCCGGTGATGACGTGGCCGAAGGCCGGCGCGGCCACCAGACGAGCGAGGCGTTCCGACATCGGGCGGTTCTACACCGTCACAGGTAGGGCGAGAGCAGGCGAACCGTGGCATTGCGCAGGCGGACCGGCCACGGCCGCGCCGCCAGGTCGGCGGCCACCAGGCGGCGGGCGCTGGCGACGCGCTCGGCGACCAGCGCCTCGACCGCGGTCGCCAGCTCCGGATCGTAGCACTCGACGCCGAGCTCGAAGTTGAGGCGCAGGCTGCGCGGGTCCCAGTTGGTCGAGCCCAGGAGCGTCCACACGCCGTCGACGACCATGACCTTGGAGTGATCGAAGGGCGGCGGGGTCAGCCACACCCGGCAGCCGTGCTCCAGCACCTTCCACAGCTCGCCCTGCATCGCCCAGTCGACGACGCGCAGGTTGCCGCGCGCCGGCAGGACGAGGTCGACCTCGACGCCGCGCAGGGCCGCCAGGTTGAGCGCGGTGACCAGCGCCTCGTCGGGCAGGAAGTACGGCGTCACCACCCGCACCGAGCGGTGGGCGGCGGCGAGCCCGGCCAGGAGCGCCCACCGCATGCAGTCGAGATCGGCGTCGGGGCCGTCGGTGATGACCCGGGCGATGGCGTCGCCGGCGACCTGCTGGGCGGCCGGGAACCAGCGCGTGCCGTCGAGCTCCTCGCCGGTGGCGAAGGTCCAGTCCTCGGCGAAGACGTCCATGAGCTCGGTCACCACCGGCCCCGCGAGCCGGAAGTGCAGGTCGCGGGTCGGCGCCGCCGGCGCCTCGGCCAGGACGCAGCCGTGGCGGATGTTCATGCCGCCGGTGAAGGCGAGCGCGCCGTCGACCACCAGCACCTTGCGGTGGTTGCGCAGGTTGGCGTAGTTCAGGGACCAGGGGATGAGCACCGGCAGGAAGCGCGCCACCGGCACGCCCCGCCGCCGCAGGAGGCGGTCGATCGTCGGCCGCGCGTAGCGGGCGCCGGCGTCGTCGACCAGCACCCGGACCTCGACGCCGCGATCGCGGGCGCGGGCCAGGGCGTCGACGAAGCGCAGCCCGGCGGCGTCGCTGTCGAAGATGTAGGTGAGCAGCGCGACCGAGCGGGTGGCGCCGTCGATGGCGGCCAGCATCGCCGGGTAGGCCTGGTCGCCGTCGCGCAGGGGCTCGACCCGGTTGCCGGGCACGAGCTCCCAGCGGCCGGTGCGCTCGATGGCCAGGCCGATCTCGGCGAGGTGGGCGTCGGCCGGCGCCAGGCGGGCGCGCAGGCCGTCGGCGCCCAGCGCCGCCGGCGCGGCGTGGGCGTAGCGCTTCATCCCGCCGCGCACCCGCACGCCGGCCCGGGCGATGCGGTTGACGCCGAGCAGGAGGTAGGCCAGCGCCCCCACCAGCGGCAGGAAGACGATCACGGCCACCCACAGGGCCGCCGCCCGGGCCTCGCGCTTGTTGAGCACGGCGTGGATCGACGCGGCGATGGCCGCGATCGTCGCCACGCCGCTGGCCACGAGCGGCCACCAGGTGGCGAGCCAGTCGGCCATCACCGCCTCCGCGTGGACCGCCCGCGCGCGCCGGCGACGGCCGTCCACACCTTCTTGGTCTCGACGATCACCAGCAGCCCTGCCGCGGCCGCGGTCGAGTACGCCCACCAGGTCACCGGCACCGCGGCGGTGTGGAAGATGCGCTGCAGCGGGGGCAGGTAGCTGAACGCGAGCTGAGCAAGGAGCATCAGCATGGCGCCTGCCCACACCCAGCGGTTGGCGAACATGGGGAGCTGGGTCAGTGGCAGCCGCAGGCTCCGACAGCTGAACAGGTACGCGACCTCGAAGACCACGACCGTGTTGATCGCGATGGTCCGCGCCTGATCCAGCGAGAGCCCGCGCGCCAGCGCGAGCTCGAAGAAGCCGAACGCGGCGGCGGCCATGCACGACGAGACGAGCACCACGCGCGACACGATCGACCGACCGAGCAGCGGCGCGGTCGTCGACAACGGCGGGCGCTCCATGATCCCCGGCTCCTTGGGCTCGAACACCAGCGACAGCCCCAGCACGATCGCGGTCACCAGGTTGATCCAGAGCAGCTGGACCGGGAGCATCGGCAGCTCGGCGCCCAGGACGATCGCGGCGAGCAGGACCAGGGCCTCTCCGCCGTTGGTCGGCAGCGTCCAGGCCACGAACTTGACGAGGTTGTCGTACACGCCGCGGCCTTCTTCGACCGCGGCCTCGATGGTGGCGAAGTTGTCGTCGGTGAGCACCATCGCGGCCGCCGCGCGGGCGACGTCGGTCCCCGATCGACCCATGGCGATGCCGATGTCGGCCTGGCGGAGCGCGGGGGCGTCGTTGACCCCGTCCCCCGTCATGGCCACGACCTGGCCAGCCTTCTGGAGCGACTCGACGAGCCGCAGCTTCTGCTCGGGCGCGACGCGCGCGAAGACCGCAGCCTCGCGCGCCAGGCGGTCGTGCTCGTCGGCCGCCGCCTGCGCCAGGCGTTGCCCGGTCACGGTCTCGAGGCGTCCGCCGGCGTCGCGCGCACCCTCGAGCCCGAGCTGTTCGGCGATCGCCGCCGCGGTGACGGCGTGATCTCCGGTGATCATCTTGACCTGGACGCCCGCGGTCCGGCACGCCGCGATCGCGCGGCCCGCCTCGGGGCGCGGCGGGTCGATCATCCCGATCACCCCCACGATCGTGAGCTCGGAGACGTCGTCGTGGCCGAGGGTCTGCTGCCGAGCGTCGACCTCGCGACTGGCGACGCACAGGACGCGCAGGCCGTCGGCGGCCAGCCGCGTCACCTCCGCCTGGACCTGCTCCACCGCGAGCGGCGCACGCTCCCCGCTCGGGTCGAGCTGGTGCGTCGCGCGAGCGAGCACGGCGTCGGACGCGCCCTTGACGTAGACGACGCGGCCGTCCGGCCCGTCGTGCAGGGTCGCCATGTACATGTGCTGCGACTCGAACGGGACGACGTCGAGGCGCGGCCACCGCGCGAGCGCCTCCTCGTCGAGACCCGCCTTGGCGGCGGCCACGAGGAGCGCCGCCTCCGTGGGATCGCCCTCGACGCCGACCTCGCCCTCCGGACGCCGGACCAGGCGGGTGTCGTTGCAGAGCGCGACCGCACGGAGGAGCTCCCGGGCCTCGGACGTCGGCGGCTCACCGGTGTCTCGCGTGACCTCGCCCGCCGCCCCGTAGCCGGCGCCGCTGACGTGGTGCGGCAGCCCAGCGGCGATCAGCGCCGTCACGGTCATCTGGTTCTCGGTCAAGGTCCCGGTCTTGTCGGAGCAGATGACCGTGGTGCTGCCCAGGGTCTCCACGGCCGGAAGCCGCCGGATCAGGGCCCCCCGACGGGCCATCGTGGAGACGCCGACCGCGAGCAGGATCGTCACCGCCGCCGGCAGTCCCTCCGGGATCGCGCCGACGGCCAGCGCGACCGCGGCGTTGAACGTCTTGGTCAGGGCCGCACCGCGCACCGCCTCGATCGCGAACAAGGCGGCGGCGAGGCCCAGGACCACCCACACGATGCCGCGCGATAGCTGGTTCACCCGGCGCACGAGCGGCGTGTCGAGCTCCACGGCGCTCGCCACCATGTCCGCGATACGGCCGGTCTGGGTCGCGTCGCCCGTGGCGACGACGACGCCGCGGGCTTGACCGTAGGTGACCGCCGTCCCGGCGAACGCCAGGTTGGTGCGCTCGGCGAGCGGCGTCGCGGCGGGGGACGTCGCGACGCTCTTGACCACGGGAACCGACTCCCCGGTGAGCGCCGCCTCGTCCACCTGCAGGTCGCGAACCTCGAACAGCCTGAGGTCCGCGGGGACCGCATCGCCGGACTGGAGCTGGACGACGTCGCCGCGCCCGAGCTCGGCGCTCGGGACTCGCTGCGGCGTCCCCCCGCGCACGACGGTCGCCTCGGTGACGATCAACCGATCGAGGGCCGCGATCGCGCCCTGCGCGCGGTGCTCCTGGACGAACCCAATGACGCCGTTGACGACGACCACCGCCGCGATGACGACCGCGTCGACGACCTCTCCCAGCGCCGCCGACGCGATCGCGGCGAAGACGAGCACCAGCACCAGCGGCGCCACGAACTGCGCCGCCAGCGTGCGCCACGCTGGCGGTCCGGTACGCCGCGTGAGCCGGTTGGCGCCGTCCCGCGCCAGCCGCCGCGCGGCCTCGTCCGCGGTGAGCCCCCCGCTGCTCGTCTCGAGCTCCGTGAACACCTCGTCGCGCGAGCGCTCGTGCCAGACCATCGCGTCCGACGCCTTCACGGCACGGATCTACCATGACCCGCCCTCGTCCGGATCCGCGCGGTCCGGTGGCCAGGGAGAGCGCGTGGGAGCAACGTGGTATATCCTGCGCCGGCCATGATCCCTGTCCGCAACCTCGTCGTCGGCTACGACGGCTTCGAGCGTGACGAGCGCGTGCCCGCCGCCGTCGTCGCGCTGGCCCGCGCCCATGGGGCGCGCATCCACCTCGTCCACGTCGTGCCGCCGCCGCCGCGCCGCTCGTGGGGCCTGGGCAAGCTCACGCCCGCCACGCTGCAGGCCGCCGCGGTCGCTCAACGCCGCCGCGAGCTCGAGGCGGTCGCACGCCGTGCGCGCCGAGGCGACCTCACGATCACGGTCGAGATTCGCACCGGCGCCGTCGACGAGCAGCTCATCGCCGCCGTCAAGCTGACCAACGCCGACCTGCTGGTGGTGACCGAGCCGCCGCGCGCCGACGACCCGACCCCGCGTTTCCGCGCCAACACCCGCCGCCTCCTGCGGCACAGCCCGTGCCCGGTGTGGGCGATCCGCGATCCGGCGCCGCCGCGGCGCGTGCTCGCCACGGTGGCGCTCGACGATGACGGTGCCGCTGCGCGCCCCATCGACCCCCTGGTGGTCGACCTCGCGGCGAGCATCGGCGGGCCTCGCGCCCAGCTCGTCGTGCTCCACGCCTGGAACGTCCCCGGGGAACATCTCCTGCGCACCTATGGCGGCCTCCCGACCGACGAGCTCACGCACCTGGTCACCACCGCCGAGCGCGAGCAACGTGCCCTGGTCGAGAAGGTGGTGAACGAGGCCACCGGCGAAGAGCACCGTCCACCCAAGGTGCTGCTGGTCAAGGGCTCCGCCCGGAACCTCATCCCCGAGATCGCGCGCACGGCGCGGTCGGAGCTGGTGGTGCTCGGGACCGCGTCGCGCACGGGCATCTCGTCGTGGTTCATCGGCAACACCGCCGAGAAGGTCCTCAACGAGCTGCCGTGCTCGGTCCTGACGGTGACCCCGCGCTGGAAGCCGCGACGTTCACGCGGGGCCGCCTCCCGCAGGCCCGCGAGGGCGCCGCGAGGGCGTCGGCGTGGGTCCTAGCGCCTCGCGCGGCCATCATCGGCGCGTGGCGCAGGTGCGACGACCTCGGTGGACGGCCGCGATGCTGACCCTGGTCGCGAGCACCGCCGCGATCGACCCGGTCCGGGCCGACGAGCGGACGGCGCCAGAGGCCGGCGCCGAGACCGCCACGGCGATGGTGGCGAGACCCGATCCCGACCGTGGCGCGACGGCGCGCGCCCTCGATCGCTTCGAGCGACGCCATGGCGTCCCATCGACGTGGGCCGCCGCGGGCGTGCGAGGCGGCGCGTGCCCGGTCGACAACGCCCGCCGCGTCCTGCGCCTGGTGATGGGTCCTGACGGCCGCCTGCGCTGCCGGTTCGATGGCGTCGGGCTCGGGTACCGGCTCGAGCTCTGGCTGCTCGCGCCGGTCGACCTCGCGGCTGGGTACGCGATCTGGCTCGAGCAGGACGCCGACCGGAGATCCGAGCGGCTCGTCCGGGGGAAGGACGAGCCGACCGATCCGCAGGACCCGATCCCGGAGCCGACCTGGGTCAAGCAGGAGCTCGGAGAGGTCACCGGCGAGGGACTGGCGGTCAAGGTCGTCCTCGCGGAAGGCGGCGTCGCCTGGCGGACGCGCATCCCCGTCCATCGCCTGCACCGCTACCGGATCTCGGCCCTGGCGGCGACCCTGCGCGGCGAGGAGGCGTACCGGGTCGAGGACGGGCGCATCGTCGGGCGGCGCGATCTGGTCACCTTCGACTACTTCGTCAGCCTCCATGGTTACCCCCTGGCCTGGCGCCGAGAGCCCGGGGGCTGGCGGTACGGCAGGTATCACAGCGATCACCTCACGCGGGCCCGGGATCGCGTGAGCGCCATGGCGGCGCTGTCACTCACCGCGCCGACCAGCCGGTTCTTCCTCGGGCTGGCCTTCGAGGTGGTGCCAGGCATCGCGCTCGCGGCGGGCTGGGCGCCGACGCGGATCGAGCGGCTCGCCGCCGGCTATGCCGCGGGCCAGCCCGTGACCGGCGACGCCGCCCCGACGACCACCGCCTGGGCGCTCGACCGCGTCGCCATCGGGGTCAGCCTGGACTCCGCGCTCGTCGCGCGAGCGATCGCCTTCTTCAACTGAGGAGACCATGGGACGAGAGGCCTGCCGTCGACGCGTGATGTGGTCGCTCGCGCTGCTCCCGCTCACCGTCGGGACCGCGGAGGGGTGGTGGTTCCGGGAACACGAGGCGATCGGGCGCGAAGCCTACACCGCGGCCTGCGAGGCGATCGCGACCCGCCTCGAGGGCGACGGAGCCTCCGCGGCCCCGCGCGCCACCGGCGTCGCGCCCCCCGCGGCTCCCGGCGGCGCGCCGCCCGCCGATCCCAGCGCTCCGCCCACCGATCCCAGCGCACCGCCCACCGCTCCGAGCGGCCCCGCCCCTGACGCCACCGCGGACCTCGAGAAGCGGCAACGCCTGCACGTGGCGTGCGGAACACTCGAGGTCACCGCCCAGCTCTACGGGCAGGCGACCGCCCTCGCCGGCGACCACGTCGCGACGCCCGACGCCTTCCTCTCGGCCTCCGGCGGATGGCAGGCCGTGAGCTTCTGGACGTACCTGCGCCTGGCCGTGGTCAACGCCGACCACTTCCACCCGATGGCGCCCCGGGTGTGGAGCCGCCATCACCAGCGCGCCAAGCGCCTGGCGCTCGCCGCGAGTCGTCGCGCGGGCATGGCGCAGTTCGAGGCGTTCGAGCGCGCGTTCTTCGAGAGCGCGTTCGCGGATCACATGCTGCACGACGCGTTCGCGTCGGGGCACATGGGGTTCAATCGCCCGGCGACCAGCGCCGCCGCCGGGTACGTGTTCCACGACCACTGGAGCAAGCGTGGTCGCGACGTCAGCGACCGACGTGGCCGGACCTGGCGGACCTTCGGCGACGGTCGGCTCGACGCTCCCGAGAACCGCGCAGGGCGCGCTCGCCTGCTCGCGGCCGCGACCGCCTCGGCCACCGGCCTGCTGCAGACCTTCGTCGACGGGGAGCTCCAGCCGGACGACGAGCTCGAGGTCTGGGAGTCCTTCCCGTTCCAGATCGAGGCGCCCGAGCTGCTATCGACCGCGGACTCGCTGTTCGAGGACCAGGACCGTCCACGCGACGGCAAGCTCCAGCCGCTGTCGGCGATCAACTGGGCCGCGCGCAAGGACCGCGTGTACGATCTCTGGCTGGCCACGCACGGGCCCCTGGCGGTCGAGCACCGCCCCACCCTGGCGCTGCTCGGCGGGCGCGACGTCTCGCTGCCGCTGACCTCCACCCAGGTCTACCTCGGGATCGGCCTCACCCTGCCCGCCGATCTCGACCGCCCGCGCTTCGCCGCGCTGCTCGGCGTCACGCGTCCGCTCGGGCTCTCGCACGACGGCATCGTCAGCCATCAGGCCAACCTCGGCTTCCTGTGGGACGCTCGTCGATCGACCTTCGCGGGCGCCGCCTTCGTCACGTACCAGACGACCCTCGAGCTCGGTCGCGACCTGATCCGGTTGCAGCTCGGTCCGAGCTACGACGCGCAGACCCGCGCACCCGGCGCGTTCTTCGCGATCGGCTACGGCAGGGTCTCCACCGCCGTTGGCGGAGGCGCGCGCTGACGCCGCCCGCGCCGCGGCACCTGGCGGCCGATGCCGTTCGTTGTATAAGGACGCCGATGCTGGTCGCCCGCGCGCTCGCGCTCCGCGCCGCGATCCTCGCCGCCGGCTGGTGGATCCTGACCGCGGGCGACCCGCGCGGGCTCGGCTTCGGGATCGCGGTCGTGGGCGTGGCCACCGCCACCAGCCTGTGGCTCGGCCCGCCGGCGGCGCAGCCGTGGCGGCCGCTGGGGCTGGCCCGCCTCGCGCTCCACTTCCTCGTCCACTCGCTGCGCGCCGGCGTCGACGTCGCGCGCCTGGCGTGCTCGCCGCGCCGGCTGGCGCCCGAGCTCGTCACCTACCGCGGCCGCCTGCCGCCCGGGCCCGCCCGCGACGTGCTGGCCGGGATGCTGAGCCTGATGCCGGGCTCGCTCACGGTCGATCGCACCGACGACGCCCTGGTGATCCACGTCCTGGCCACGCCGCGCGCCCACCACGCCGAGCTCGCCGCGCTCGAGGATCGCATCATCGACGCCATGGGGCCGGCCGAGCTGCGCCGGCGCGGCGATCGCGACCCGCGCGCCGGGGAGGGCGGCGATGGCTGAGCTGCGCGCCGCGGTCGCCCTGTTCCTGGTGCTCACCGTCCTGGTCGGGATGATCCGCGTCGCGCGCGGGCCCAGCTTCGCCGATCGCATGCTGGTGGCGCTGCTCATGGGGACCACCGGCGTCGCCGTGCTGGTGCTGCTCGCCGCCAGCCCCGGCGCCGGCGCCCTGCGCGACGTCGCCCTGGTGCTGTCGCTCCTGGCGTCGGTGACGGTGGTGGCCTTCGCCCGCCTGGCGGCGAGCGGGCGCGAGCCGGCAGCGGGTCCGGCTCCCGGACACCCGGACGCCCCCGCCCCCGCCCCCGCCGCGGCGACCGTCACCGTCACCGCCACCGTCACCGCCACCGCCGCCGCGACCGACGCCACCGCCGCCGCGGGCGCCGACGCCGCGGCCGCGCCGGAGCCACCGCCGTGACCGCGCTCGAGCTGGTGGCCGGCGCCCTGCTGTGCGCCGGCGCCGCGTTCTTCCTCGCCGGCACCGTCGGCCTCCTGCGCTTCCCCGACGTCTACACCCGGCTGCACGCGCTGACCAAGGCCGACAACCTCGGCCTCGGGCTGATCGTCGCCGGCCTGGCGCTCGACGCCGGCAGCGTCGCCGAGGCGCTGCAGCTCGGCATCATCTGGTCGCTGGTGATGGTGTCGAGCAGCCTGTCGTGCCAGCTCGTCGCGCGGGCGGCGCGGCGGGCCGGGGTCGCGCCGTGGAGACGGCGATGAGCGCCGGGGTCGCGCCGTGGAGGCGGCGATGAGCGCCGGGCTCGCGATCGACGCCGCGCTGGCCCTGGTGCTGCCGGTCCTGGCCTGGGCCGTGGTCGCCACCCCCGACCTGCGCAAGGCGATCGTGCTGTTCATGGCGCTCGGCCTGGTGGCGGCGCTGGCCTGGGCCCGCCTCGCCGCGCCCGACATCGCCCTGGTCGAGGCCGCGATCGGCACCGGCGTGACCGGCGCCCTGCTCATGAGCTGCGTGCCGTGGGCCGAGAGCCTGACGCCCGCGTCGCGGCGCGCCCGCGCCGACCTCGCGCTGGCCGGCGCGCTGGCCGTCGTCGCCTGCCTGGGCTGGGCGATCCGCGCCCTGCCGGAGGCGGGGCCGGGCCTGACCCCGGCGGTGCTCGGCGCGCTCGAGGTGAGCGGCGTCGAGCACCCGGTCACCGCCGTCCTCCTCAACTACCGCAGCTACGACACGCTGCTCGAGATCGTCGTCCTGGTCGCGGCCGCGATCGGCATCGACGCGGTGCTGCCCGACGACGACGCCCGGCGCCGGCTGGCGCCGCCGGCGCGCTCGCTGGTCGGCGTGCTCTCGCACCTGCTGGTGCCGGGCGCGGTGCTGGTCGCCGGCTTCCTGGTGTGGAAGGGCGCCCACGCCCCCGGCGGCGCCTTCCAGGCCGGCGCGGTGCTGGCCGCCGGCGGCATCCTGCTCCTGTTCGCGCGCCGCCTCCGCCCGGTGCCGTTCGCCGCCCGCGCCCTGCGCGGGGCGCTGCTCGCCGGCCCGCTCCTGTTCCTCGGGGTCGCGGTAGCGCCGCTGGTCCGCGGCGGCCGCCTGCTCGAGCTGCCGGTGGCGTGGGCCGGCGTGCTGATCCTGGCGATCGAGACCGTGCTGGTGGTGACGATCGCGATCGTCCTCCTCATGTTCTTCCCCGCCCGCGTCCTCGCCAGCTCGCGCGCGCCCGCCGCCACCGTCGAGGATCCGCCGTGAGCGCGTGGCAGCTCTACGCGCTGTCGGGCCTGGCCTGGTTCGGCGTCGGGATGTGGGGCCTGTTCGCGCATGCCCACTGGGTGCGCAAGATCCTGGCGGTCAACGTCGCCGGCAGCGGCCTGTTCCTGGTCCTGGCGGCGCTGGCCCGCCGCGCCACCACGCCGGCGCCCGATCCGGTGCCTCACGCCCTCGTGCTCACCGGCATCGTCGTCGGCATCAGCGCCACCGCCCTCGCGCTGTCGGTGGCCCGCCGCCTGGCCGAGGTCGAGGCCACGGCCCGGCTCGACGAGGACGCGACCCACGAGCCGGCCGCGCCGCCGGCCGGCGCCGACGCGCGCGCGGGCGGCGACGCCGCGCCGCCACCGGCCGGAGGCGGGGCCCCGCCATGACCGAGCCGGCCTGGGTCGCCGGGGTCGTCGTGATCCCGCTGGTCGGCGCGCTGATCGCGGTCCTCGCCGGGCGGCGCGCCGCGCCGATCGCGGTGGTGACGGCGGTGGGCGCGGCGGTGGCCGCCGCCGCCCTCGTCCGCCAGATCGCGCGCGACGGCGTGGTCGAGCATGCGGTCGGCGGCTGGGCGGCGCCGCTCGGGATCGCGCTGCGCGCCGACGGGCTGAGCGCCCTGTTCGTCGCCGCGGTGGCGGTGGTCGGCACCGCCGCGATCGTCTACGCCCTGGCCCACCCCGGCACGCCCCACCGCTTC
The DNA here is from genome assembly GCA_900696455.1 of uncultured delta proteobacterium. Classification (GTDB taxonomy): domain Bacteria; phylum Myxococcota_A; class Polyangia; order Haliangiales; family Haliangiaceae; genus UBA2376. The sequence continues at coordinate 10,825 of CAADGB010000151.1, read as the reverse complement.
CACGCCGCCTGGCTCCTCGGCTGGGCCGGCCTCGCCGCCCTCGCGGTCTCGGCCGACGCCTTCAACCTCTACGTCGCGCTCGAGCTCCTGACCCTGGCCGGCGCCACCCTCGTCGCCCTGGCGAGCGAGGCCGCCGCCCTGCGCGCGGCGCTGCGCTACATCCTGCTCGCCCTCGCCGGCTCGCTCGCCTACCTGTTCGGCGTCGTCCTGCTCTACGCCGCCCACGCCACGCTCGAGCTGTCGGCGCTGGGCGCGGCGGTGACACCCGGGCCGGTGACCGCGGTCGCGATCGCGGCGATGGTCGCGGGGCTCGCCCTCAAGAGCGCGCTGTTCCCGCTCCACGGCTGGCTGCCGCCGGCCTACGCCGGCGCGCCGGCGGCGAGCGCCGTGGTCCTGGCCGGGCTCCTCGGCAAGGCCTCGTTCCTGGTGCTGGTGCGCCTCTGGTTCGAGGTCGTGCCGCCGTCGCTGCGTCCCGACGCCGGGCTCCTGCTCGGCGTCCTCGGCGCGGCCGGCGCGCTGTGGGGCGCGGTCCTCGCCCTGCGCCAGACCCGGCTGCGCCGCCTCCTCGCGTACTCGAGCGTCGGCCAGCTCGGCTACCTGTTCCTGGTCTTCCCGCTCGGCACCGGGCCGGCCCTGGCCGGCGCCGTCTACCTCGTCCTCGCCCACGCCGCCGCCAAGGCCGCGCTGTTCATGGCCGCCGGCTCGATCGAGCGCGCGTGCGGCAGCGACGAGCTCGGCGCGCTGCGCGGCCTGGCCCCGCGCATGCCGCTCACCTTCCTCACGATCGGCCTCGCCGGCCTCACCTTGATGGGCCTGCCGCCCTCGGGCGGCTTCGTCGCCAAGTGGCTCCTGCTCGGCGCCAGCCTCGAGACCGGCCAGTGGTGGTGGGCGATCGTGCTCGTGGTCGGCGGCTTCCTCGCCGCCGCCTACGTCTTCCGCGTGCTGCGCCTCGCCTTCCTCCCCGCCGCCGGCGCCGCCGCGATCGCCCGCGCGCCCCGCGGCGCCGAGCTGCCGGCGCTGGCGCTGGCGCTGGTGTCGCTCGGGCTCGGCCTGGCCGCGGCCCCGCCCCTGGCCCTCCTCGGAGCCGGGCCGTGACCGCCGACCTCCTGCCGCTGTGGGTGCTCCTGTCGTCGCTGGTCGCCAGCGTCGCGATCTTCGGCCTGTCCGAGCGGCGGGTGGCGACCCGCACCGCGATCAACCTGGTGGCCGCGGTGGTCAAGCTCGCGCTGGTGGCGGTGATGCTGTGGGGCGTCTACCAGGGCGCGCGCTACGAGGTCCGGGTCGCCTTCGTGCCCGGCGCCGACCTGCTCCTGCGCTCCGATCCCCTCAGCCTCCTCTTCATCTCGCTGTCGGCGGTGCTGTGGCTGGCGACGACGATCTACGCCGTCGGCTACCTCGAGGGCGCCCCCGACCGCAGTCGCTTCTTCGGCTTCTTCTCCCTGTGCGTGGCCTCGACCATGGGCATCGCCCTGGCCGGCAACCTCCTCACCTTCTTCCTGTTCTACGAGCTGCTCACCCTCTCCACCTACCCGCTCGTGGTCCACCGCGGCACCGCGGCCTCGCTGGCCGCCGGCGATCGCTACCTCGCCTACACCCTGCTCGGCGGCGGGCTCCTGCTGGTCGGCGTCGCCTGGCTCCACGCCACCGCCGGCGGGCTCGAGTTCACCGTCGGTGGCGCCCTGCCCCCACCCGGCGACGCCGCGCCGAGCTACGTCGCCTGCTTCGCGCTCCTGGTCGCCGGGCTCGGCGTCAAGGCGGCGCTGGTGCCGCTGCACGGCTGGCTGCCGGTGGCGATGGTGGCGCCGGCGCCGGTGAGCGCGCTCCTCCACGCCGTGGCCGTGGTCAAGGCCGGCGCCTTCGGCATCGCCCGCGTCATCTACGACGTCTACGGCGTGCGCCTCGCCGACACCCTCGGCCTCCTGCGGCCGCTGGCCGCGGTCGCCGCCACCACGATCGTCTACGGCTCGCTGCGCGCCCTGACCCAGGACGATCTCAAGCGCCGGCTCGCCTCCTCCACGGTCAGCCAGCTCTCGTACATCGTGCTCGGGGTCGCGACCTTCGGCCAGATCGCGACCGTCGGCGGCCTGGTCCACCTCGTCCACCAGGGCCTCATGAAGATCGTGATGTTCTTCTGCGCCGGCAACCTCGCCGACGAGCTCGAGCTGCACCGGGTGAGCGAGCTCGACGGCGTCGGCCGCCGCATGCCGCTGACCATGGCCGCCTTCACGGTGGCGGCGCTGGGCATGATCGGCCTGCCGCCGGTGGCCGGCTTCGTCACCAAGTGGTACCTGGGCGCCGGCGCGCTCGACGCCGGCGCGCCGTGGGTGGTGGGGGTGCTCCTGACCTCGAGCCTGCTCAACGCCGCCTACTTCCTGCCCATCGTCTACCGGGCGTGGTTCGGCGTGCGGCGCGAGGCCTGGCCGCCGCCGGCCGGGCGCCTCGAGGTCCGCCCGACGCTCCTCGGCCCGACGGTGGTGGTGGCGGCGCTGGCGCTGGCGGCCGGGGTCTTCGCCGCCACCGAGCTGTCGCCGCTGCGCTGGGTCGAGCTGATCGCCGCCCAGGAGTACGGACCGTGAGCGCGCTGGCCACGCTCGCGCCCGCGCTCGCCCTGGCCGCGCCGCTGCTCCTGGCCGCGCTGCTCGTGGTCCCGCGGCTGCGGGCGCTGGTGGCCCGGGCCGCCCCGCTGGCCGCGCTGCCGGCTCTGGCGCTGGCGCTCGCGCCCGCGGCGAGCGCGCCGCTCGAGCTACCCGGCGTGCTGCTCGACGTGCGGCTGGGCGCCGTCGACGCGGTGGCGCGCGGCTTCCTGACGTTCACCGCGATCCTGTGGCTGGTCGCGGCGTGGTCGGCCCACGCCTACCTCGGCGACCACCCGCGGCGCGCCGGGTTCTGGGCGTGGTTCCTCCTGGCGATGGCCGGCAACCTCGGCGTCGTCCTCGCCGGCGATCAGGTCAGCTTCTACCTCTGGTACGCGGTCATGTCGCTCGCCGCCTACGGCCTCATCGTCCACGACCGGACCGACGCCGCCCGCCACGCCGGCAAGGTCTACCTGATCATGGCGCTCCTCGGCGACGTGCTCGTCCTCGCCGCGCTGCTGCTGGCCAGCGGCGGCGGCGACAACCTCGCGCTGGCGGCGGTGCCGGCGGCGGTCGCGGCCTCGCCCCACGCCGGCCTCATCGGCGTCCTCCTGCTCGCCGGCTTCGGCGTCAAGGTCGGCGCGGTCCTGCCGCTGCACGTGTGGTTGCCGCTCGCGCACCCGGTGGCGCCGGCGCCGGCGAGGGCGCTCCTCTCGGGCGCGATGATCAAGGCCGGCCTCCTCGGCTGGCTGCGCTTCTTGCCCCTGGGCGAGCTGGCGCAGCCGGCGCTGGGCGCGGCCTGGATCGCGCTCGGCCTCACCGCCGCCTTCCACGGCGCCGTCGTCGGCGTCACCCAGCGCGACGCCAAGACCGTCCTCGCCTACTCGAGCATCAGCCAGATGGGGCTGATGATGGTCGGCGTCGGCGTCGCCCTGACCGCGCCCGCCGCCGCCCCGATCGCGACGCTCGCGGTGGTCGCGTTCGCCGGCCACCACGCCCTGGCCAAGGGCCTCCTCTTCCTCGCCACCGCCGTGATCGGGCCCGGCCTCGGCCGCCTCGGCCGCGCGCTGCTGGCGGTGGGCCTCGGCTGGCTCGCGCTCGAGCTGATCGGCGCGCCCCTCACCGGGGGCGCCGAGGCCAAGCACGCGCTCGCCGTGGTGACCGCGCACGGCCCGCGCCCCGCGCTGGTGGCGGCCCTGCTGTCGGTGGCGGCGATCGGCACCACGCTGCTCATGGCCCGCACCCTGTGGCTCCTCGCCGCGCGCGTCCGCGAGCCGGCGGCGAGCGCGGGCCCGCCGCCGCCCGGCCTGTGGCTGCCGTGGGCCGCGCTGGTCGCCGCCGACCTCGCGCTCCGCCTCCGCGACGCCTCCCTCGGCCCGCTGCTCGAGCCGGGCGCGCTGTGGAAGGCGACGTGGCCGCTCGCCGCCGGCCTGCTCGTGATCGCCGCGGCCGCGGCCCTCGCCCGCCGCGGCGCCCGGCTGCCGCAGGTGCCGGCCGGCGACGTGCTCGTCGGGTTCGCCGGGCTCGGCGCGCGGGCCGCCGCCTTCGGCCGCGCCCTCGCCGACCGCGCCGAGCGCGTCGACGCCGGGCTCCGCGCGCGCCGCGCCCGCCTCGACCTGGGCGGCCGGCTGGCGCGCGCCGGCCGCGCCCTCGACCGCCTCGACGACGGCGCCGCCCGCTTCGGCGTGGTCGGGCTGGTGCTGGCCGCCCTGTTCGGCGGCCTGGTCGCCCTCCTCGCCGGCGGCGCCTGACCTATCCTGGTCCGGACGCCTCCCACGGCCCCTCGTCATGAGCACCTTCCAGACCCTCATCGCCGCCGTCGCCGCGGTGGCGCTGTTCCTGTACGCCCTGGGCGGCTTCAGCCGCGAGCTGCGCGCCGCCGGCGGCGCGGCGCTGACCCGGTGGCTGCGTCGGGTGACCACCAGCTCGGTCGCCGGCTTCACGATCGGCGCCGGCGCCACCGCCCTCGTGCAGTCGAGCAGCGCCATCACCGCCCTCGCGGTCACGCTGGTCGACGCCGGCGCGATCACCTTCCGCGGCAGCCTCGGCATCCTGCTCGGCGCCAACGTCGGGACCACGGTCACGGCGTGGCTGGTCTCGCTGAAGCTCACCGGCATCGGCCCGGCCTTCATCGTGCTGGGCACGGTGGTGTCGATCGTCCCGCTCCGCGTCAAGATCTTCGGCCAGGCCCTGTTCTACTTCGGGCTCATCTTCTTCTCGCTCGAGCTGGTCTCCGGCTCGCTCCACGTGCTCCGCGATCAGCCGGTGTTCATGGCCTGGCTCGCCCGCGCCGATCATCCGCTCGTCGGCGCGCTGTTCGGCGTGATCTTCACCGCCGTCGTGCAGTCGAGCAGCGTCACCACCGGGCTCGCGATCCTGTTCGTGCAGCAGGGCCTCTTGCCGCCGGCGGCCGCGATCCCGATCGTGATCGGCGCCAACCTGGGCACGACCTCGACCGGGCTCGTGGCCAGCGTGCGCATGGACCGGGTCGCGCGCGCCACCGCCGTCACCAACTTCCTCTTCAACGCCGCCGGCGTGCTCGTGCTCCTGCCCTTCCTCGGCCCGCTGTCGCGCGCCGTGGTCGACCGCGTCGGCGCCGCCGACGCCGCCGTGGCCTGGGCCCACCTCGGCTTCAACCTCGGGCTCGGGCTGATCTGCCTCCTGACGCTGCGGTGGTGGGCGCCGCCGCTGGCCCGCCGCCTCGGCGTCGATCGGGATCCGGCCGCCACCGCCGCCAGCGACGACCGCGTGCCCCCGGCGTGAGGCCGCCCACCACGGCGCGGGCGCGCGTCGCGGCCGGCGTGGGCCACCGTACGCCGGCCGGCGCGGGCGCGAAGAAACCTCGGCGCGCGACGCCGGCGGGCGGCTGACCGACGGGCGCCTAGGAGGGCTTCGGGCCGCGGACGATCTGCGCGGAAGGACGGCGGCCGCGCGGCGGCGATCGCGGCGCGCTCACACCGCGGGGGCGAAGCTCGGTCGCCGATCTGCGTCGACGTCCGCGACCGGCGCCAGATGCTCACCTTGCGCCGTCGACACGCGGCTCCGCATGCTGCCGCGACGTGGGCGGGATGGGTGGTGGTGCCTCCCTCTAGCCGGGTCCTCCCTCCCGGACCCAAGGAGCTTCCCCATGTTCGATCCGAAGTCCGTCGGTCTCCTGGCGGCCAGCGCCGCCGCGCTCGCCGCGGGCGCCTGCGCCGTCGACGCGCCGCCGCTCGCCGACGAGCACCAGCTCGCCCAGGCCGCGCCGGCCATCGAGCCGCGGCGCTCGCTGGCGATCACCGAGCTGCCGATCCTCGAGCGCTTCGGGCTCGAGCGCGTGCTCGACCAGCTCGTCGCCACCAGCGGCGTCCCCGGGCTCGACGCCCGCACGCTGTTCCAGCAGGGCTGGGACGTCTTCAACCCCGGCCCCGGCCTGGGCCTCGGCCCGCACTGCGACGACACCGTCGATCCCGACCTCGGCCCGACCCTCAACGGCTTCCCCTACACCTGCCGCCCGGCGCCGGCCGAGGGCGCGCAGGCCACCTGCGATCCGTTCACCGATCCCGCCAGCCCGTGCGCCTACCTCCCGATCGGCCTGTTCATGCGCTTCGACCTCGCGCCCGAGGACGGCCGCCACTGCGGCGAGTACCGCATCGCCTACGCCAAGCAGACCGGCCGCACCGAGGCCACCGACCGCAACCTGATCATCGTCGAGGCCGCGCTGCGCAACCCCCACGTCAACCAGGGGCTGCGCGGCTGCCGCAAGCTGGTCGAGGCCTGGGCCAGCCTGTCGACCGAGGACGACCTGACGGCGCGCGCCGACCTCCTCGAGGAGATCTACTTCGACGGCTACCGCGAGTTCGACCCGGTCATCCAGTGGAGCAACCTCGGCGACAACCCGCTCGGCGCCGGCCAGCTCCGCACCAACCAGTTCGTCCAGCCCGAGCCGCCGCGGGTGTGGTCCCTGCGCGAGCTGAAGCTGCGCCGGGTGTGCGCGCCGACCTGCACGCTCCGGCTCGTGCCGGTCACCGCCAAGGTCAACCCGTACGGACCGCTGTTCGCCAGCGCCGACGTCCACCCGCGGGCCGCCGCCTTCCACGCCGAGCTGGTGGCGCGGGTGCCGGGGCTGACCGCCGCCACCGTCGGCGGCCTCGGCCTCGCGGTCAGCGACGCCTTCAACTCGGGGCAGAGCCAGGCCGCGGCCGCCGTGGTCGAGACCAACTACGCGTTCCATTTCGGCGCCGGTGCCGCCGGCGGGCTGCGCCCCGCGCTGGCCGCGCGCCTGGCCGCGCTCGGCAGCCCGCTCTCGCCCGACGACGTCGTGGCGCGGACCCAGGCCATGTCGTGCGCCGGCTGCCATCGCTTCTCGAACGGCGCCGACCTCGGCGGCGGGCTGACCTGGCCGCCGTCGCTCGGCTTCACCCACGTCTCGGAGCGCGACGCCGATCTCGAGCTCGCCGGCGAGGTCGTCCGCTACCGCCTGTCGCCGGCGCTGATCGATCACTTCCTCCCCGCTCGCGCCGCCCTCGTCGAGGACTACCTCGCCGACCGCCCGCGCCCGGCCCGCCCGCCGGACGCGCCGCTCGGCAACCGGTGGTCACACTGACGGGGGCCGAGCCCCGTCGATCGGCCCGCCGAGCCGCTATCATCGACGCCGTGACCCTGCCACGAGCCCCCGGCCCATGACCCCGCGCGAGCGCCTGCGGGAGCACGGCTGGCTGGTGGTGCGCGGCGCGGTCGACCCCGACCGGGTCGCCGAGCTCGCGCGCGCGCTCGACGCGGTGATCCCCGAGGCCAGCTACCCGGCGTGGGGCGAGCGCGTGGTCGAGGTCGCCGGCGTCTCCCGCGCGTCGCCGGTGCTGGCCGCCCACGCCCGCGACGCCACGCTCGGGGCGCTGGCGGGCGCGGCGCTCGGGGCGTCGCGCGTCCAGCTCCTCCAGGACACCGTGCTGGTCAAGCCGGCGGCGCACCCCGGCGCCGTCGCCTGGCACCAGGACCGCAGCTACCTCACCTACCTCGATCCGCCCGCGGTGGTGACGGTGCGCCTCGCCCTGACCCCGTGCACGCTCGCCAGCGGCTGCCTGCGCGTGCTCGACGGCAGCCACCGCTGGGAGCACGTCGGCGAGAACCTGGCGCTGCGGCGGGGCTCGGTCGAGGACGAGCTCCTCGCCGTGCCCGAGGCGCTCCGCGCCGGCGCGGCCGGGACCGAGGTCGCGCTCGAGCTCGAGCCGGGCGACGTCAGCCTGCACCACTGCCTCACCTTCCACGGCAGCCGGCCCAACACCAGCGCCCGGCCGCGCAAGACCCTGGTGCTGCGCCTGTTCGACGGCGCGTGCCGGCTGGTGCCCGACCGCCTGCCCTCGCCCGAGGCCGTCGCCCACTTCCCGACCGACGCCCACGGTCACCTCGACGCCGCCGCCTTCCCCGTGCTGTGGTCGGCCGGCGCCGGCTGATTCCGCGCTCGATCTCGGCGGAGACGGCTGGTAGAACCGCGGGCGTGACGGAGACCGCGCGCCCAGGGCCGTTCGTGCTCGCCGCCGTGCTCGGCCTGATGGCCTGCGGCGGCGACGGGCCGGACTTCGTCGACGCCGGTGGCGACGCGGCGATCGCGGACGGCGGCAGCGGCGACGGCGGCGACGGCGGCGAGCCGCTGCGCGACTGCGGGCTCGTGGGCGACGCCGACGAGCCCGACGGCCCCGGCGACGGCGGCGCGGGCGAGGGCGGGACGCTCGACGCCGCGGTCGCCGACGGGGCGATCGCCGACGCGGCGGTCACGCCCGACGCCGCCCTCGCCGACGCCGCGGTCGCCGACGCCGCGGTCGCCGACGCCGCGGCCACCCTCGACGCCGCCCTCCCCGACGCCACCGTCACCCTCGACGCCGCCGCGCTCGACGCCGCCGCCGGCGTCATCGGCGGCGGGCCGTGCCTGTCGGGCGCGCCCGGGGCCACGGCGTTCCGCATCCGCTGGGCGGGCTCGGGCAGCACCGCCTACGTCCAGTACGAGGTCAACGGCCTGCCCGACACCTCGCGCAGCCGCGCCGGCGCCTACGGCTACCAGATCGGCTACACCCCGGCCTACGTCGACACCTTCCTCGGCGACGGCGGGCTCCGCCTCGACGGCTCGAGCTTCGTCGACCTCGAGCTCTCCACGATCGGCGTGAGCCAGATCGCCGCCGCCCGGCTGTCGATCTATGGCCGCAGCTACCACACCACCGCCAGCGGCAGCTTCAACTGGCAGACCTTCGTCGGCAGCGGCGCCGCGCCGACCAACCTGGTGAGCAACGTCGCGCCCTACGCCTGGTACACCGCGATCATGACCCCGGCCCTGGCCCCGGGCGACGGCAGCGTGCTGGTCCGGATCAAGGCCGGCCCGTCGTCGGGCAGCCTGGTCGTCCATCGCATCGAGCTGTGCCTGCAGGCCTCGTGCCCCGGTGATACGTTCGCCGGGATGAGCGACCCGAGCGAGCCGAGCGCCCCCCGCGACGACGCCCGCGACCCCGAGGCCTTCGGCACCGCCGCCCTCGACGCGCCGGTTCCCCGCGCCGATCTCGAGCGCGCGCTGCGCCACCTCAACCTGACGGCGCTCGAGCTCCGCGACGGCCTGATGCAGCTCGGCGCGCGGGTGGTGACGCTCATCGACGAGGTCACCCGCCGGGTCGACGGCGTCGAGCCCGAGCCGGCGCCGCCCGGCACCCCGGCGGTGACCAGCGGGCTCACCGTCGAGCAGGCGGTGGCGGCGCGCACCGGCGAGACCCTGACCCAGGTCCGCGCCGCCGACGCCCGCACCCAGTGGCGCGTGCTGCTCGACACCGGCGCCAGCAAGTACGAGACGCCGTCGGCGCCGGTGCCGTGCGCCGAGCTCCTGCCCCTGTGCCAGGCCCGCTGCTGCACCCTCGACTTCGCCCTGTCGCCCGAGGATCTCGACGAGGGCGTCGTGCGCTGGGACTACGGCCAGCCCTACCGCATCCGCCAGCGCCAGAGCGATCGCTACTGCGTGCACTGCGATCCCGACACCCGCCACTGCACGGTGCACGAGCGCCGGCCCCGCCCCTGCCGGATCTACGACTGCTCGAACGATCCGCGGATCTGGATCGACTTCGCCCGCCGCATCCCGGCGACCGCCGACGCCACCCGCGTCCCGCCCGACCCGCCGCCGGTGACCGGCTTCGATCTGATGGAGCGCGTGCGCCTGCGCACCGCCGCGACCAGCGCCGAGCGCCTGCGGCTGGCGACCAGCTTCGCCGAGCCCGGCCCCCGCCGCGGTCCGGTGCCGGCGCTGCCGACGGCGCCGCCCGCGGCCGCCGCGCCGGCGGCCGCCCCGACCCCCGCCGAGCCCGGGCCCGGGCCCACGCGATCGCGATGAAGCAGCACGCCCCCGCCGCCGCTCGCAACCGCGCCCCGATCCTGGAGGTGCTGCGTCGCGTGCTGCCGCCCCGCGGGCTCGTGCTCGAGATCGCCAGCGGCAGCGGCGAGCACGCCGTGCACTTCGCGATCGGCCTGCCGGAGCTGAGCTGGCAGCCCACCGATCCGTCGCCGGACGCGCTGGCCAGCATCGCCGCCCACCGGAAGGAGCACGCGCCGCCCAACCTGCGCCCGCCGCTGGCCCTGGACGTGACCGCGCCGCGGTGGCCGGTCACCGCCGCCGACGCCATCGTGTGCATCAACATGGTGCACATCGCGCCGTGGGAGGCCGCGCTCGCCCTGTTCGCCGGCGCCGCCGCGCTGCTCCCGCCCGCCGCGCCGCTCGTCACCTACGGCCCGTACCGCTTCGGCGGCCGCTTCACGGCGCCGTCGAACGAGGCGTTCGACCGCAGCCTGCGCGCCCGCGATCCGCGCTGGGGCGTGCGCGACCTCGACGAGCTCGCCGCCGCCGCCGCCGCCGCCGGCTTCACCCACGACGAGACCACCGCCCTGCCGGCCAACAACCACGCCCTGGTCTTCCGCCGCGCCGTCGACCACGGCGGCTGATCGGGGTCGGACCGCCGGGCCGATCGGGGCGGGAATCGCCGCCAGCCGGCGGCGGTTGGAGGCCAGCGTGCTACACGGCACGAGGCCCGCCGGGGACCACGCGCCCCCGCGCGACCCGCACGACGACCAAGGAGCACTCATGATCTCGAGGAATCTGGGCCGGGCGCTCGCCGCCCTCGTCATCATCGGCGGCGCGACCGCGTGCAAGAAGGAGGAGCCGGCGTCCGGAGGCGCCGCCGCGCCGACCGCCGGCAGCGCCGCCGCGCCGCCCCCCGGCAGCGCCGCCGCGCCGACCGCCGGCAGCG
>CAADGB010000150.1 GCA_900696455.1 uncultured delta proteobacterium | reverse complement strand
GCCCGCGCCGCCGCCCGCCGCCGGCGGCCGCGCCGCCACCCGCGCCCGCCACCGCCGGCGCGCCCAGCCCGCCACCACCGGCAGGAGCCACCACAGGAGCGCCGCCCACGCCACCAACCGGACGAGGGTGCCGCCGGCGCCGGCGTAGAACGAGCGCGCCCGCGGCCCCAGCGGGACGTCGACCAGGAGGGTCTCGGGCTCGCCGCCCTCGCGCACGGCGGTCCGCGCCAGGAAGCGGCCGTCGCGATCGATCACCGACGACGGGCCGGTGTTGACCGCGCGCACCAGCGGCACACCGATCTCCACCGGGCGGAAGCGGGCCAGGGCCTCGTGCTGCAGCGGCTCGGCGCCGCCGAACCAGGTGTCGTTGGTGACGTTGACGACGAGGTCGGGATCGAGGGCGGCCAGGTCGCGGCCGAACGCCGGCAGGACGTCCTCGAGGCACACCGCCACCGCCAGGCGCAGGCGGACGCCGTCGATCGTGGTCTCGAGCGCGACCGCCGCCCCGCCGCCGGCGTAGCTGCCGGCGCCCGCCGGCATCACCTCCTCGGCCGCCGGGAACCACTCGATGAGCGGGTTGTACTCGCTGCCGATCATGCGGTGGACCTTGTCGTGGCGGCCGGCGAAGCGGCCGTCGCGCTCGAGCAGGATCGCGCTGTTCCACGGCGGCCCGCCCGCGCGCGCGGTGATCGCCCCCACCACCACCGGCACGGTGAAGCCGTGGCGGATGCGGCGGCGATCGCCCTGGGCGAAGTCCTCGGTCTGCTCGCGCGGCAGCGCGAAGGGATAGGCGGCCTCGCTCCACACCACCAGCTCGGCGCCGCGGACCTCGAGGTCGGCGGTGGCCTGCTGCAGCGCCGCCAGGTGATCGATGCGCGCCCGCACGTCGTGGACGACGTCGACCCGCTGGTTGGGCTGGACCACGCCGATCCGCACGGTGCGCACCGGGCCGTCGGGCGTGGTGCGCCGGCTGCCGACGACCAGCGCCAGCGCCAGGACGGCGACGCCGATCGCCGGGTACCAGCGGACGCGCCGGCGCAGGCCGGGCGGCGGCCGGGCGGTGGCGTCGAGCAGCGCCGCCGGCGTCGCCACCAGGAGCGCGGTCACGCCGGCGGGGCCGACGAAGGCGGTCAGCGCCCGCAGCCCGTCGACGCCGGCGACGCCGATCGACATGCTGAACGGGAACGGCGTCCACAGCACGACCTCGATCACCACCAGCCCCAGCGGCCCGGCGACGGCCAGCGGCCACGGCCCGCGGCGGTGGGCGCGGCGGCGATCGCGGAGGCCGCGGATCAGGCGGGCGCCGACGAGCCACACCAGGCCGTGGATCGCGCCCAGGATGAACAGGCCCAGCACCGCGACCGGCACCGGCAGGCCGGCGTTGACCTGGAGCAGGTGCACCATCCACGGGAAGCCGCCGACGGTGAAGGTCAGGGCGGTGAGCGCGCCGAGGAGGCCGGCGCGGCGCGGCGTCGGCGCCCGATCGATCGCGATCAGGGTCGGCGCCGCCGCCAGCCACGCCAGCGGCCACAGCCCGAACGGCGGCGCCGCCAGCACCCACAGCAGGCCGCCGACGACGGCGAGGCCGACGCCGGCGACGACGCCGGTGCGACCGGGCCGCGCCGGCAGGTCGAGCCAGCCCCGCACCCGCTCCATCCTCGACCGCGACGCCGGGGTCATCGCGCGGCCCGCGCGGCGCCGCCGGCCCCGGCGGCCGGCACGATCAGGTCGAGGGCGCGCGGCACGACGCGGAAGGTGGCGGGCAGGACGCCCGGGGTCTCGCCGTCGACGTCGAGCTCCACGACCTGGCCTGGCGCCGCCGGCTCGGCCCGCACCACCCGGGCCCGGCGGTGGCTGACCTTGTCGAGGCCGAGGTGGGTGCCGGCGTAGAGGCGGCGGCTCTTGAAGACGAAGTCGGCGAGCCCGAAGTCGCCGAGCGCGACCACGTCGAACAGGCCGTCGTCCAGCTCGGCCTCGGGCGCGACGAACATGCCGCCGCCGAAGTAGCGGCCGTTGGCGACGGCGACGGTGTTGATCGTCATGTCGACGGCGTCGGCGGGCTGCTCGTCGAACACCAGGTGGACGCGCTGGTTGTCGTAGGCGAGGAGGGCGCGGGTGGTGGCGGCGAAGAACGACAGCTTGCCGCCCAGGCGCTTCTGGCCCTGGTTGACGAAGCGATCGGTCACGCCCGACAGCCCGAACGAGGCGATGTTGACGAACATGCGCACGCCCGGGCCGCCGTCGCGGGTGGCGTGATCGAGGCGACCGACGTCGATCGTGCGGCGGGCGCCGCGGGCCAGGACCTCGACCGCCGCCGCCCAGTCCTTGGGGATGCGGGCGGTGCGCACGAAGTCGCCGCCGGTGCCGAAGGGCAGGATCGCCAGCGCGGCGCCGGGGGCGACGGGCTGGCCGTCGGCGAAGAAGCCGTTGGCGACCTCGTTGATCGTGCCGTCGCCGCCGACCGCGACCACGACCTCGGCGCCGGCGCGCAGGGCCTGGGCGGCCAGCCGGGTGGCGTCGCCGGGCCCCTCGGTGCGGGCGACCTCGAACGGCAGCGCGCGGCGGATGGTGTCGGCGAGCTCCGACCAGCGACGGCCGAGCGCGCCGCCCTGCGACCTGGGGTTGACGATGACGACGACGCGGGGGCTCCCCATCGCCGCGCAGTATCACCCCGGGGGCGGTCAGCTCGCCAGGGGCGCGGGCACGCGCTCGAGCGCCTGGGCGATCGCCGGCCAGGTCAGGGTCACGGCGGGGCCGGCGACCAGATCGCAGCCGAAGCGGCGCAGGGCCGCGAGCTGCTCGGGGCGGGCGACGTCGCGGGCGTAGGTCAGCCAGTCGTGGCGGTGCGCGAGCTCGGCCGTGAGCTCGATCTCGTGCAGGGCGTCGCCGTCGAGGTCGAGCAGCGCCACCGCGGCCGGCGGCAGCTCGATCAGATCGACGGGCGCGCCGCCGAGCAGGCCGGCGCCGGCGCCGCGCAGGTCGAGCGACGCCACCGCGATCGACACGCCCATGTCGGCGAGGCGATCGAGCTCGGCGGTGGGATCGCTGGCCGCGAAGCTGGGCACGCGGAGGATGAGCGCGTCGGGCGCGAGGTCGTGGCGGGCGAGGACGTCGCAGACGTCGTCGCTGCCGAGGCCAGCGAGCTCGGCCAGCGCCAGATCGACCACCATGGCCAGGCCGGGCCGCCCGAGCTGGGCGCGCCACGCCGGCAAGGCGCCCGCCGCCTGCTCGATGCAGGGCAGGACCCCGTACATGCCCCAGCCCGGCTGCACCTCGACGGCGTGCGCGCGACCGGAGGCGACGTCCACCAGCGGCGTGCGCCGGCACGGGCCGGTGGAGACGATGGGCGGCGTGACCAGCACTCCTGGAAGCTAGCGTGCGCGCCGCGCGCGTGACGGGTGTGGGTGGGGTAGCCCACGGTATGCTGCGACCTCACGCACCGCCGCCATCTCATGGAACCCACGTCGCTCCTCCCCGCTGCGCTCGCCGAGCTGGAACGCGCGCTGGCCGCGGCGACGCCGGCGGCGGCGGCGAGCCCGGCCCGCGGCGCGGCGACGAACGCGGCGCGGCGGGCGCACGGCGAGGTCTTCTCCCCCGCCCCGCCGACGCTGGAGGCGCGGCGGGCGCGTGGCCAGGTCTTCACCCCCGCCGCGCGGACTCCGGAGACGCGGCGGGCGCGCGGCCAGGTCTTCACCCCCGCCCCGCGGACTCCGGAGACGCGGCGGGCGCGCGGCCAGGTCTTCACCCCCGCCCCGCTGGCGCGGCTGGTCTGTCACCTGACCCTGGCGCCGCTCGGCGGCGGGCCCCTGCGCGTCCTCGATCCGGCGTGTGGTGACGGCCGCTTCCTGCGCGCCGCCGCCGAGGTGCGCGCCGCGGCGGCGGGGCCGGACCACGGCGACGAGCTGCTCGGGATCGAGCGCGATCCGGCGCTGGCGGCGGCGTGCCGTCGCGAGGTGCCGGGGGCGCGGGTGCGGGTGGCGGAGGCGCTGTTCGCGCTGCCAGCGGCGGCCCGCGGCGTCGACGCGGTGATCGGCAACCCGCCCTACGTGCGCTCGATCCGGATGCGCGAGGCCGATCCCGCGCTGTGGCGCCGGGTGCGGGGCGCGTTCACGGCCACCGCCCACGGCGAGTGGGATCTGTACGGCGCGTTCCTCGAGGCCGCGCTCGGCTGGGTGCGGCCGGGCGGGCGGATCGGCCTCGTCGTCCCGTCGCGCTGGCTGACCGCGCGGTGGGCGGCGCGGCTGCGCGGCGCGCTGGCGGCGCGCGGCGTGCTGCGCCAGGTGATCGACTTCGGCGCCACCCAGGTGTTCCCGGACGCGACCACGTACGCGTCGATCGTGATCATGCAGCGCGAGGCGTCGCCGGCCGCCGCCGGGTCGGGGCGCGGCGCGGTGGAGCGCGCGGGTGCCGTCGTCCCGGCGTGGCGGCGCGCGGCGGCGGGCTGGGTGAGCGGCGTGATCGAGGTGGCGCGCCTGGGCGAGCGACCGTGGGCGATGTCGGATCCGGGCTCGGACTCGGACTCGGACTCGGGTTCGGACTCGGACGCGGGGCTGAATGATCCGCTCACCCTGAGCGAAGCCCCGAAGGGGCGGAGTCGAAGGGACTCGGGTTCGGCTCCGGTCTCGCCCCCCTCCCCGTTCGCCCTGAGCAAGGCCCCGGAGGGGCCGCGTCGAAGGGCCCGCCCCTCCCTCCCCGCCGCGACCGCGCCGCTCACCCTCGGCGACGTCGCCCGCATCGCCAAGGGCACCGGCACCAACGCCGACGGCGTCTTCCTCCTCACCGCCGCCGAGCTCGACGGCGCGCTGGTCCACGGCACCGACGGCGACGGCGCGCGGGTGACGATCGAGCTCGCCGCGACCCGGCCGTGCTGGCGCGGCCGCGACATCCAGCCCGGCGCCCGCGCCACCGCGCGCTGCCTCCTGCCCTACGACGACGACGGCGCCCTCGTCCCGCTCGCCGAGCTGCGCCGCCGCTGGCCGCGCGCCGCCGCCCACCTCGCCGCCCACCGCGCCCGCCTCGAGGCCCGCGAGCGCGGCCGCTTCGCCGGCCCCGCCTACCACGTCTTCGGCCGGCCCCAGAACCTGGCCTTCCTCCTCGACCCGGCGCCCAAGGTGATCGTCCCCGACGTCGCCCGCACCCCGCGCGCGGTGCTCGACGCGACCGGCGCGCTGGTGCTCGACACCGCCTACGCGCTGCGGCCGCGGCCCGACGCGCCGCCGCCGTGGCGCGACCCGCGCGCGCTGCTCGCGCTGTTCGCCTCGTCCCGGGTCCTCGCCTGGCTCGAGCGCGCGGGCGTGCCCCTGCGCGGCGACTACCGTCGCTTCAAGACCGCCTTCCTGGCGCCGATGCCCCTGCCCGATCGCGTACCCTGACGCCATGATCGTCCCCGGCGCCCCCGGCGCCCCCGGCGCCCCCGGCGCCCCCGGCGCCCCTGGCGCCGCGCCCGAGCTCGTCCTCCACGTCGGCAACCGCCGCTACTCGTCGTGGTCCCTGCGCCCGTACCTGGCGCTGGCCGCCACCGGCGCGCCGTTCCGCACCGAGGTCATCCTCCTCGACCGGCCCGAGACTCGCCGCGAGCTGCTCGCGGTCAACCCCGCGGGCCGGGTGCCCGTGCTCCACCACGGCCCGCTGGTGGTCCACGACGCGCTCGCGATCTGCGAGTACGTCCACGAGCTCTTCCCTGCCGCCGGGCTGTGGCCCGCCGACCGCGCCGACCGCGCCCGCGCCCGCGCCATCACCGCCGAGATGCACGCCGGCTTCGCCGCCCTGCGCGGCGCGATGTCGATGGATCTGCTCGGCCACCGGCCGGGCCACGGCCACACCCCCGAGGCCCTCGCCGACGCCCGCCGCGTGCTCGAGGTCTGGCGCGACGCCCGCGCCCGCGCCGCCGGCGGCCCGTTCCTGTTCGGGACGTTCACGATCGCCGACGCCTTCTACGCCCCGGTCGCCACCCGCTTCCTCACCTACGACGTGCCGCTCGACGAGGTCGGCCGGGCCTACGTCGCCGCCGTCACCGCGCTGCCCGCGTTCGTCGCCTGGCGCGAGGCCGCCCGCGCCGAGCCCGAGCTGCCCGGGCACTGACCCCGGGGCCTTGCCTTGACCGGCCCGGTCTGGGATAGACAGGCCGCCGTATGAGCGACGTCTCGACCCGGAGATCCGAGCGCTGGGTGCGCTGGCTCCTCCGCCACCCCCTCGCCGTGATCGTGGCGAGCGGGCTGTCGCTCCTGGCCTCGATCTACCTCATCGTCTACCACCTGCCGCTGCGCGCCGACTTCGCCGCGCTCCTGCCGTCCGACGCGCCCTCGGTCCGCGATCTGCGCCGGCTGCAGGACCGCGTGGTCGCGCAGGACACGGTGCTGGTGCTGGTCGAGGCCCGGGACCCGGCGGCGCGGGCGGCGGCGGCGGCGGCCATGACCGAGCGGGCGCGGGCGCTGCCGGCCGACCTGGTGTCGCAGGTCGACGACGACGATCGCGAGCTGCGCGACTTCCTGCGCACCAACCTTCACCTGCTGGCGCCCCTCGACGAGCTGACCCGGGCCAAGGAGGCGCTGGCGCAGCGGATCAAGGCCGCCAAGCTGGCGGCCAACCCGCTCTACATCGACCTCGACGACGACGACGAGGAGGCCGCGGCCGAGGCCGCCGCCGCCGAGGCCGCGATCGAGGACCTGCGCGGCAAGTGGGCCGAGGTCAAGGCCCGCTTCGAGCGCTCGGGCTTCGTCTCCGCCGACGGCACGCTGCAGCTGGTCGTGGTCCGCACCGCGTTCAACCGCACCGACGTCGGCCGCGGCGACCGGCTGGTGGCGGCGCTGGCCGCCGAGCGTGATCGCCTGGAGCGCGCCTACCCGGGGGTCGAGATCGGCATCACCGGCGGCGTCGAGGAGACCCTCATCGAGCACCACGCGCTCCTGCGCGGCGTGATCCTGTCGGCGCTCATCACGCTCCTCCTGGTGCCGGCGGTCCTGCTCCTGTTCTTCCGCTCGCTGCGGCTGTTCGTGATCCTGATGGTCGTGCTGGTGGTGGGGACCGCGGCGTCGCTGGGCGCCGCCGCGATCACGGTCGGTCACCTCAACGCCGCCACCGCGTTCCTGGGCGCGATCGTCGCCGGCAACGGCGTCAACTACGGCATCTTCCTCATCGCCCGCTACAACACCGAGCGCCTCCACCTGCCGGCGGAGCAGGCGATGATCGTCGCGGTCCACGGCACGGTGCGGCCGACGCTGGTCGCCTCGCTGGCCGCGGTCGTCGCCTACGGCGCGCTCGCCGTCACCGACTTCAAGGGCTTCGCCGACTTCGCGATCATCGGCTCGGCCGGCATGCCGCTGTGCTGGATCGCCACCTACGCCCTGGTGCCCATCCTGGTGCTGCGCTTCAAGCCGACGCCGACCCGCCCGAGCAAGGAGCTGCTCGGCCGCTTCCAGGGCTGGCTGCTCGGCTTCCGCCACCCGGTGGTGGTGCTGGCGGCGGTGGCCGCGGTCACCGCCGGCGGGCTGTGGCTGTCGTACGGCTACGTCGCCCACGATCCGTTCGAGTACGACCTGCGCAACCTGCGCGCCGACACCCCGGCCGCCGACGTCAGCCGGGCCTGGCTCGACCGGAGCGACCGCGCCTTCGGCAAGGGCATCTCGGGCGCGACCTTCATCGCCGTCGACCGGCACGACCAGGTGCCGCAGGTGGTGGCGGCGCTGCGGCGGATCGACGCCGGCAAGCCGCCGGCCGAGCACGTGCTGGGCGACATCCGCTCGGTGCTCGACCTGGCGCCGCCCGACCAGGCCGCCAAGCGCGAGGTGCTGGCCGAGATCCGGCGGCTGCTCGACGACGACGCGCTGGAGGCGCTGTCCGACGAGGAGCGGGCGCAGATCGCCGAGCTGCGCCCGCCGGCGGAGCTGCCGACGATCGTCGCCGACGAGCTGCCGCCGGCGGTGCTCGGCCGCCTGCGCGAGCGCGACGACCGGGTCGGCCTCCTGATCTCGGTGCGGCCGGGGCCGGCCACCGACGAGTGGAACGGCAAGGACCTCATCCGCTTCGCCGAGGCGGTGCGCCGCATCGAGCTGCCGGGGGGCGAGGTCGTGACCACCTCGGGCTCGAGCGTGGTCTTCGCCGACATCATCGAGGCCATCGAGCGCGACGCGCCGCGGGTGACCCTGGCCGCCGCCGCCGGCCTCGTCATCCTGGTGATGTTCATCGGCGGCGGGGCGCGGCGCTCGTTCGCCACCCTGATGGCGACCGCGATCGGCGCGGTCGGCCTGGTCGCGACCTGCGCGGTCATCGACCTGCGGGTGAACTTCCTCGACTTCGTGGCCCTGCCGATCACGCTCGGCCTCGGCGTCGACTACGCGATCAACATCGCCCACCCCCAGGGCGGTGCGGTCAACGCCCGCCAGATGCTGCGCTCGGCCGGGGCCTCGGTCTTCGTGTGCTCGCTGACGACGATGATCGGCTACGGCTCGCTGCTGGTGTCGGAGAACCTGGCCATCCGCTCGTTCGGCATCGCCTCGCTCATCGGCGAGGTGGCGTGCGTGACCAGCGCGCTGATCGTGGTCCCGGCGCTGACCCTCTTCCGCAACGGCGCCCACCGCCACGACACCGCCGCGGTCGCCTGAGGCCGAGCCGGGCCCCGGCGGGCCCGTGCCAGGGCCTGCCAGGGCCTGCCGTCCCCGGCGGCTTGCGGTGGCGCCACGCATGCGTAGGGTCCGTCCATGCGTCGCCCCGAGCTGCTCCTGGTCGCGGTCCTCATCGCCGTCTTCCCGTCGTGCTTCTGCAGCAACAAGCTGAGCGGCAAGGTCGAGGTCAACGGCGAGACCCTGAGCTTCAGCTCGTGCCGCAACGGCGCCGTCCACGGCTTCCGCGGCGTCGAGCTCTCGGCCACCAACGGCATGCGCCTGCGCCTCGGCGTCCTGCCGACCGGCGCCGCCGGCGTCATCATCATGCCCGCCGGCGAGATGCGCGGCGTCGAGCTCGGCACCGAGTGCGGCTCGCTCAGCCTCTCCGACCAGAACAGCACCGTCAACGACGTCAAGAACGTCGAGGGCAAGGCCGTCCTCGACTGCGAGGGCCAGGGCTTCAAGGTCAAGGGCGAGGTCTCCTTCGAGAACTGCCACTGACCCGCCGGGACCCGAGCCGCCGAGCGCGGGCGCCGGCGTCGCCGCGCGAGCTGGTCACGCCAGGGGATCGAAGTAGATGTCGGCGACCGGCAGCGCGCAGCCGATGCTCTCCAGGATCACGACGTCGTCGGGACCGAAGGTGCGCTGCGTCCAGTGGTCCTCGACGCGACGCCACAGGTCGACGCGGCGCTCGTCGTGCGCGACCAGCATGACCTCGCGGAGCGACTCGATCGTCTGGTAGTGGGCGAGCTTCTCGCCCCGATCGTAGCCCTCGGTCGACGGGCTCAGCACCTCGACCAGCATCGTGGGGTTGGTCGCCGAGTGGCCGTGCCGGTCGGCGGGATCGAGCTCGACGCCGCCGCAGATCACCGATGCGTCGGGGTACGTGCCGAGGCCGGTCCGGATGACGCGGACCCGGAGGTCGGACGTGTACGCCTGGCAACGCTTGCCGGCCAGGCCCTGCCCGAGGAGCCGGATGATCGTGCTGGCGATGGCCGCGTGGCGCGGCGTCCCCCCCGACATCGCCCACACCTGCCCGTCGAGGAACTCGTGCTTGACCGGGCTGTCCGCCTCGAGGTCCACGTACTCCTCGAAGGTGAAGCGCTGCCGCGCGAGCCGCATGGCGCGCTCAGGGTAGCACGCGCCCCG
>CAADGB010000149.1 GCA_900696455.1 uncultured delta proteobacterium | reverse complement strand
CGCGGCGCGCCGCCGCCACCGCCCACGCCACCGCCGCCGCCGGAGGCCTCGCCGCGACCGCCACCGCCGCCGAACGCCCCGCCGCCGCCGCCCCTGCCCGAACCGCCCGTCCCTCCATTGCCGCCGTTCCCCCCGAAGCCAGCGCCGCCACCGCCGCCCGCGCTCAGCGCGCCCCCCTGCCCGCCGTCCTGAGGGCTCACGGCGCCCAGCCCGCGCGTCCCGCCGCCCGCACCGCCGACGCCGTCGGCGCCGGGCAGGCCATGCTCGACGCCGGTGGCGCTCGTCCCGCCGGCGCCGCCGGTGCCTGCGAGGGTCCCGGCCTGGCCGCCCTCGGTGCCGGTCACGCCGGCGCCGCCGTCCGCCCCGGTCGTCGAGGAGAAGCCGCCGCCTCCGCCGCCCTCCCCGCCGTCGCCGCCCATGCCGCCACCACCGCCGCCCGAGCCACCGAAGCCGGTGCTGCCACCCGTGCCGCCCACCGCGATGTTGTTGCGGACCAGGACCCGGTCGAGCGTGACCGCGCCGTGCGCGAAGATCGCGCCGCCCGCGCCCAGGCCGCCGCCGCCGGCGGCCGAAGCCGCGTTGCCGCCGCGGCCGCCCGCGGCGAAGCCATCGCGCAGGGTGAGCTCGCGCAGGGTCAGCGTGCCGGCGCCGGCCTGCGCGCCCGGCGGCAGGTCGGCGCGCGCCACGTAGAAGAGGCGCATGCCCGGGTAGCCGAGGCCCTGGCGGATCGTCGCGCCGTTGCCCTCGATCGTGATGTCGCTGGTGATGGGCGGCAGCGCGTTGGGGCCGTACCAGCGGTTGTTCACCACGTTGAACGAGTACGTGCAGCCGGCCTGGAGGACGATGGTGTCGGCCTCGGGCGTGGCGTTGGCCTGCTCGATCGCGGAGACCAGGCTGGTCGCGAGGCAGTCGGTGAGCGTCACCGTCGCGGCCTGCGCCGTCGTCCCGACCTCGGGCGCGTGCGGGTCGCGGTCGCCGGAGCAGGCGGCGGCGGCCAGCGCGAGCGCGGCCAGCGCCACGAAGCGGCGCGACGAGAGGAGCACGAGCGAGCGAGCGAGCATGGGAGCCTCCGGAATGGGAGGCCCGGCCGCGCGCGTGGCGCAGCCGTCCCTCCTGGTCCGCGATCTTCTCAGCCAGGAGCGGCGCCGGGTCAAGCGCCCGGTGGGGTAGCCGACACTCCCGGGCGCGCCCGGCCGCCGCCCCGGCGCGCCGTCGCCCCGGCTACCGGCGCGACTTCCAGAGCGCCTCGCCCAGCGCGCGGCCGCGCTTGAGCCAGCGCCCGACCTGGGCGGCCGGCCCCTGCGGCTCGGGCCGGGCGCCGGCGACCAGCCGCGACACCTTCGGGCCCAGGTAGATCATGCCGCCGATGTAGAGGACGTGGAGGGCGTAGACGGCGAGCGCGGTGCTGTCGACGACGTCGGCCATCACCAGCGCCAGCAGGCTGACCACGCCGGCGAAGCCGCCCGGCCGCAGGCCGACGAACCAGGCGGTCACGCCGAACACGACGAGGGCGAGGAGCAGCATCGGGGTTCCGGAAGCGTACCGCGCCGGTGCGGCCGCCGCCACCGCCGCGCCCCGGCCCTGGCCGCCGGCCCCGCGCGGGCGCGCGGGCCGCGCCGCCGGCTACTCCAGGCGCTCGCGGCAGGGGTACGCGCACGTCCGGCGGTTCGGACAGTCGTACGCGCAGCCGGCGGCCAGCGCGAACCGGCTCAGGATCTC
Organism: uncultured delta proteobacterium; assembly: GCA_900696455.1. Taxonomy (GTDB): domain Bacteria; phylum Myxococcota_A; class Polyangia; order Haliangiales; family Haliangiaceae; genus UBA2376. The sequence continues at coordinate 4,436 of CAADGB010000149.1, read as the reverse complement.
GTCGGCGGGATCGGCGCCCGCCGCCCTGCGCGCCGCCCGCGCCGCCGCCACCAGCGCCGCGCCGTCGGCGGCGTAGGGCGTGGCCACGAAGCCCAGGCGGAAGAGCGTGTCGCGGACCAGGCGATGCGGCAGGCTCGCCAGCTCGCCCAGATCGTCGAAGCGGATCACGCCGAGCTGCCCCAGCATGCCCAGGATCCAGTGCAGCTCGATGCGGAACAGGCCGCGGCCGAGGGCGCCGTCGAGCGCGGTGAAGACCTCGGCGGCGGTCTTCTGCTGCTCGAGGGTCGCCGCCAGCTCGGGCGTCTCGGCGCAGCGGCGCGCCGCCAGCGAGGCCAGCATCAGCGCGCGGGCGTCGACCTGGGCCGGCAGGCTCTCGGGCACGGTGCCGTGGGAGAGGTCGCCGAGCACCCGCGCCGCGTCGAGGGCGCGATAGGCGGCGATCACGCCGGCGCGATCGGTCTCGAGCCGGAACACCAGCGCGGCGGCGACGGCGATGCGGTAGAGCACCTCGTCGGCGCCCTCCATCCAGGCCTCGGCGTCGAAGCCGAAGTCGGCGGGGCTGTACAGGGGCGCCGCCCCCGGCGTGTCCTTCCACCACGCCGCCAGGCGGGTCGTGGTCTCCTCGAGCACCTCGTCGGAGAAGCCGCTGGCGAAGCGCGACACCGGCACCGGGCGCTCGCGACCGTGGGGCGAGCTGGCGCGGGCGGCGTCGGCGAGGTGGCGCAGGTAGGGCGGCAGCGGCGCGCCGGCCGGGGCCGCGGGCTCGGGCGCCGTGGCGGCGACCGCGCCCAGCACGGCGGCGGTGCCGGCGTCGGCGATCGCGGCCGGGGCCTCGCCGCCCTCGTCGTCGGCGGGGATCACCGGCTCGGCCAGGGGCGTCGGGTTCTCGAGCAGCTCGTCGACGTCGAGCTCGGCCACCGCCCTGCGCACGCGGTCGGCGCGCGGCCCCAGCATCAGGGCGATGCCGACCACGCGCGCGATCCCGGTGGCGACCAGGGCCAGGTAGAACGACTCCAGGTCGGGGCGCGCCGGCACCTTGCCGCGGTAGGCGAACGACCCGAGGTACTTCGACAGCTCGTCCTTGCCGTGGGCGCGCTGCTCGATCAGGTCGTAGACGGTCTTGAACAGGAGCGGGTTGAGCTCGAGCAGGCGATCGGCGACCAGATCGAGGGCGTCGTCGTCGGTCTTGCTCGCCGCCACCGCCTGCATGAACGGCGACGGCGTCACCGTGGCCCCGCCCACGCCGAGGATGCGCAGCGGCGCCAGGGGACGCTCGCGGTCCCACAGCCGGGCGGCGCGCAGCCGGCTGCGGAACGCGGTGAACGCCTCGCCGGCCGGCGGGGTCTCGCGGCAGACCTTGACCAGCGCCAGGAGCGTGGCGCGCGCGTCCGAGCCGACGGCGATGAACTCGGTCACCTGGGGCATGCGCGGGGCATCTTACCCTCCCGGGCGCCGACCGGGTTGGCCGCGGGTCCACCGGGAGCGGCGACGCGACCGGATCCGGATCAGCGGGGCGCGGCCCGCAGCCAGGCGATGTGGTGGAGATCGGCGACGTGGCGCCAGTCGCCGCCCCACGCCCAGCCGAGCTCGTCGAGGATCGCGGTCACCGGCCCCGGCCGCACGATCATGCCGGGGCGGACGCGGCGGCGGTCGAGGAAGGCGGCGCCCGCCGGTGGCACGTACCGGCCGTCGGGCCAGATCATCGGGTTCTCGACCGGGTTGAGGTCGATGGCGACGCCGCGCGCGTGCTGCGACAGCACGTCGGTGCCGGCGACGACGCGGAAGTTGAAGGCGCTGGTGGTGTCGGCGGCCATCGCGCGCTCGTCGTCGGCGTCGTGGACGTCGACCAGCTCGACCCGCGCCAGCGGGAAGCCGATCGCGTGGAGGCGCCCGAACAGCGTGACGACCTCGCCCGCCACCGCCCGCGCCACCACCAGCTCGCCGGTGGCGACGCCGCCGTCCATCGTCACGTGGCGGACCTCGACCCGCGCCAGCGCGGCCCGCGGCGGACAGCGCGGATCGTCCTTCCACGAGCGCCCGCGCATGCGGGCGAAGGTCGCGTCGTCGATCGGGTGGACCGTCGCCGCGAACGGCGCCGCCGGCGGCGGCAGGAGCGCGCCCATCGGCGCGAGCGTACTACGGGGGCCCGGGCTCGGGCTCGGGCGCGGGCTCGGGCGCGGGCTCGGGTTCGGGCTCGGGCTCGGGCGCGGGCTCGACACGTCTCCGCGGGGGCCGCGTCAGGGCGGATCGGCGCAGCAGCGGAAGCCGGTCGAGTAGTCCCAGTGCGAGCTGTCGTGGGCGGTGGTGCGGTAGAGGCAGCCGTTGCCGTTGATGCGGGTGTCGACGAAGAAGCCGCCGCGGAAGGTGCCGGCCGGGTCGGCGGTCCACTCGTGGAGGTTGCCCATCAGATCGAGGACGCCGTCGGCGCTGGCGCAGCCGGGGTGGGCGCCGGTGCGGGCCAGGCCGTCGGGGAGCTGATCGAGGCAGGCGTGGCCGAGCATCGAGAACACCGAGCCGTCGCTCGACTCGAAGTACTGCACCGCCGGGTGGCAGGCGCGGGCGTCGTTGCAGCGACCGTCCTCGCGGACGTCGCCGTACGGGTACGTCGTGCCGGCCGCGCCCTGGCACGCGCGCAGCCACTCGCTGTCGGTGCACAGCCGCTTGCCGGCGCGGGCGCATGCCGCCGCCGCCTGCACGCCGTTGATGTAGCCCTGGGGCACGACCTGGGGCGCGCTCACCGCTCGCACCGGGCGCGCGCCGGGGTTGGCGTACGGCGACCAGCCGCGGGTCGCCCCGCCCTCGTCGAGGACCAGGGCCGCCTCCCAGCGATCGATGCAGGCGCTGCCGGCGCGGGTCATCCCCGCCGGGCAGCCGCCCTGCCCCGGCGGCTCGACCGGCACGCCGTTGACGTCGGGGGCGTCGCCGGCCTGGCACGCCGGGATCGGGTTGGTCCGGCAGTCGGACGAGACCGGCAGCTCGAGCGCCAGCTCGAACGCGGCCGGCGCCTCGCCGCCGGCGCCGCCGCTGTAGGTGTCGATCGCCAGCCACCACGCGCCCGGCGCCAGGTCGACGACCAGCGCCCGATCGTCGCGGGCGATGCAGCCGGCGGCGACCTCGGCGCCGGCCGCCGCCGGCGCGCGCAGGACGTGGACGTCGACGTCGCCGCCGCGGGCGGTGACCGCGATCGTCACCAGCCGGGGCTCGGCGAGCTCGAGCCGGTAGACGACCTCGGGCCCGCCCTGGGCGAGGGCCGGCGCGCAGTCGTAGGCGAGGGCGCGGCGCTCGCCGTGCCCGACCGTGGTCCCGGTGGCGGCGAACGGCAGCGCCGCGATGACGTGCGGGCGATCCCAGGTGCCGTCGGCCGCCGCCGCGCCGTCGGGGGCGGCGCCGTCGACGCCGGCGTCCCCGCCGCCGGCACCGTCGCCGCCGCAGGCCGCCCCGAGCCCGAGCGGCCCGAGCAGGAGCGCGCCGAGCCGGAGCGCGCCGAGCCCGCGCCCCCCGCGCACCGGTCGCGGCCTCGGCCTGGCGTCCATCGCTCAGTTCGCCGCCGGCGTCCTGCGGGCGAGGAGCGCCGCCTTGCGACGCGCGGTCGTGGCCAGCGGGTGGGTCGGGTGCGCGCTGGCGAAGCGATCGAGCTCGGTGCGCGCCGCCGCCACCTCGCCCAGGGCCTCGAGCGCCGCCGCCAGCCAGTAGCGCACGTCGAGCGCGCCGCTCTGCTCGACCCGCCCCGCCAGCGCCAGCTCCAGCTCGCGCCGGCCCTTGTCGGCGTCGCCGCTCTTGACCAGCGCGACGCCCAGGTAGTAGCGCATCTGCGCGGCGCGCGGCCCCTCGTCCTCGTAGGCCAGCGCCCGCCGCAGCTCGGCGATGGCGCGGCCGTGGTCGCCGTCGCGGGCGGCGTCGAGCCCGGCCAGGTAGCCGGCGTCGACGAGCGCGGCCCGGGCCTGCTTGTGGCCCTGCTCGAACACCGCGCGCTCGGTCGGGGTCAGGGCGTCGAGCTCGAGCTCGGCGTAGCGGGCCACCGCCTCGCTGCGCTTGCCCTGCTCGAGGAGCTGGTAGTAGGCGAACGCGGCGGCGGCGCCGGCGTCGCGCCGGCCCACGGTCTCGTCGAGCGCGCGGGCGCGATCGCGGGCGCTGTCGCGCTCCCGCACCGCCGCGTCGCGGGCGTGGACCAGCTCGCGGGCGCGCGAGCGGTAGAGGGTGAGGAAGGCGCCGCCGAGCAGGACCGTGAACAGGAGGTAGGCGACGAACGAGTTGACGTTGATCCAGCGCTCGCGCCGGCGCTGCCCCGCGACCACCTTCCCCACCGACTCGGCCAGCTCCGCCACCGCCTGCTGGTGCTTGCGCAGGAGCACCGCCTGATCGTCGAGCCGGCGGCGCACGGCCTCGAGCTCGCCGCGGCCGTCGGTCCGGATGTCGGTCCGGATGTCGGTCCGGAT
>CAADGB010000148.1 GCA_900696455.1 uncultured delta proteobacterium | reverse complement strand
GTCTCCGTTCCCGTCTCCGTTCCCGTCTCCGTTCCCGTCTCCGTTCCCGTCTCCGTTCCCGTCTCCGTTCCCGTCTCCGTTCCCGTCTCCGTTCCCGTCTCCGTTCCCGTCTCCGTTCCCGTCTCCGCTCCCGTCTCCGTTCGCCTGGCTCCCCGACCCGACGCAACCCGACCCGACCCGCCCCGCTCCGACAGGACGCACGCCATGAGACCACGCAGCCCGCACCACCTCGTGACCCTGCTCGCCCTCGCCGCGCTCGCGCTCGGCACCCTCGCCGCCGCCACCCCCGCCGCGCGGGCCCAGGACGCCGGCCAGTCGCGCACGATCCTCGTCGACGAGGGCGGCTCCTACGAGATCCCGGTCCACCCCGACTTCGTGACCGTCTTCTACCTGCCCGACAAGATCGGCAAGGCGCTGGCGTCCGACACCACCGCCTACGAGCTGAAGCCGATCGGCGACCGGAGCCTCGCGATCCGCCCGCTGCGCGCCGACGCGCGCCCCGCCAACCTGGCGCTCTCCACCGACAGCCTCAAGGTCTCGGTCATCCTGCGGGTGGCGAAGGACCGCGGCGAGGCGCTGACCCAGGTGACCTTCAAGCGCGCCGACGTCGAGGCCGAGGTCCAGCGGCGGATCGAGGCCCGCGTCAAGGAGCGGACCGCGGAGCTCGAGGCGCAGATCGCGCGCATGCAGGCGACCATGGACGCCGAGCTGCCCAAGGTCGCCGACGGGCTGATCGCCGCCCGCCTGCTCCAGCGCCGCGAGGTCCGGCGGCTCGACGCCATCGAGCGCAACGACGACAACGTCGTGGTCGAGGCCACCGAGGTCTTCTTCCTGGGCGAGGACGCCTACGTCGTGTTCCGGATCGAGAACCGCAACAAGGCGCCGTACCGCCTCGCCGCGGTCCAGGTCCTGGACCAGGCCGCCGACCGGAGCGGCGTCGTGCGGTTCGCCAGCGACGCGGCCGAGGCCGCCGGCCAGGGCGTGCTCGGCGTCGTGCGGCCGGGCGGCAAGGGCTCGGGCGTGGTCGTCGTGCGGCGCGCGGGCGACCTGCTCGGCCGCCGGCTGGCCCTCGTGGTCGCCGAGCCCGGCGGGCGCGGCAAGGTGGTGGTCGACCGGATCGTGCTCCGGTGACGACGGCGGCGACCGTGACGGCGACCGCGACCGCGCGGCCCGCGCGGCCCCGGCGGCTCACACCCGCACGGGCGCCGCGGGCGCAACAACGCGGCGCGCCTGGGCTCGGCGCGCTGGCGGTCGGGCTCGGGCTCGTGACCCTCGGCGCGTCCACCGCGCGCGCCGACCGGCGCGAGGCGTCGCTCCACGCCCACGCCGTCGCCGGCCTGGCGACCGCCGGGGACGCGGCCGCCGCCGAGGACGGCTCGGCGCCGCTGGGCGGCCTGGCCGTCCGCGCGAGCTACGCCACGCACAACGCCTTCCAGTACGACGCCGCGCTGACGCTCCTCGCCACCGGCGGCGCCGGCTTCCCCTCGACGACGTTCACGCCGCCGGGGCGGCCGCCGCTGACCGGGGCGTACACCGTGGCGACCCAGCTCGCGCGGCTCGACGGCGGCGTGACCCTGCGCCCCGGCGTCGTGTGGATCCCGACGGTCCGCCTCGCCGCCGGCGTGCAAGCCCGGCGCAGCGGCGGGCCGGTGGTGGAGAGCGGCGGCCTGGAGGTGAGCGGCGAGGCGCTCACCGGCCGCGGCAGCGACCTCGGCGTCGACGTGGTGGGCGTGGCGACCGTCGGCCTCGACCATCGCATCGACCGGCGGCTCATCGTGGGCGCCGCCGTCGGCGCCAGCTACGCCGTGCCGCTGGGCGGCGAGGCGTTCCGCACCCTCGAGGTCACGCTCCACGTGAGCCGGTACTGGTACCCGCGGTGAGCCGTGCCCGTCCGCGCTGACCCGGTCGGCGGACCGCGCCGCCAGTGGAACCAGGCCATGCTCGTCCGCGAGCTGCGCCGCCTGCACGAGCGCGGCGTCCGGATCACGAGCCAGGCGCTCCTCGCCGCCGGCGAGGCGAAGGTGCTGGGCGCGATCGACCGCCTGATCGGCTCGATCGCCCAGGCGCGCGCGCTGGCGCAGCTCGAGCTCGTCCCCCGCCGCCCGAGGGAGCTCGAGCGGTGGAGCGCGGCGCGGGTGATCGCGGCGATCCTCGCCCGCGACCGCGCCGGCGCGTCGCTGGCGACGTCGCGCGTGCCGCGCAAGCTGCGCGAGGCCGCCATCACCTGGTGCGGGAGCTGGCGGGAGGCCGTCGAGCGGGCCGGGCTCGACTACGCCGCCACCCGGCTCAAGCCGGTGCCGCGGCCGGCCCGCCACATCCGCCGCGAGCTGCGCCAGCTCGCCGCCGCCCAGCCCGACCTGACCCGCGCCGCCCTGCGCAACCACCCGCTCGGCGCCGCCGCCATCCGCCGCTACGGCCGGCTCGACGCGGCGCTGGCCCACGCCGGCCTCGTCCGCTGGCCCCGCGCCGCGCGGCGCCCGTCGGGCGCGCCCCGGTCGGCGCGGCCGGCGCCCGCGCGCGCGCGCGTCACGCTCTCCCGCGCGTCGACCGAGGGCGCCCTGCGGCGCTGGGTCGAGCGCGGCCGGCCGCTCGACGCGCGCCTGCTCCGGCGCGAGTACCCGGAGCTGCTCAACGGCGTGCGCCGGCACCTCGGCGGCCTCAACGGCGCCCGCGTCCTCCTCGGCCGACCGCCCGAGCGTCGGCGCTGGACCCGCGCGCGGCTGGCGGCCGAGCTGCGCGCGCGCCACCGGGCCGGCCTCCCCCTCGCGCCCGAGACCCTCCGCCGCGAGGCCCCCGCGCTCCACGCCGCCGCGCGCCGGCTCATGGGCTCGGTCACGCGGGCGGTGACCGAGCTCGTGCGCACGGCCGAGGACGTGCCGATCCGCCACGGCGCGAAGCTCGTGGCCCTCATCCGCCTGCGCAAGCGCGACGGCAAGAGCCTGGAGGCCCGCGACGTCCCCTCGCGGCTGCGGGGCGCCGCGCGCCGCTACTTCGGGGGCTGGACCGCCGCGCTGGCGGCCGCCGGCCTCGTCGTCGAGGACGAGGTCGCGCGCCGGACCTGGAGCGACGCGGAGCTGGTGCTGGCGCTGCGCGCGCTCGCGCGCGACCAGCCGGCGATGACGCGCAGCGAGCTGCACCGCTCGCGGGTCGGCGCCGCCGCGGCCAGCCGCTTCGGCTCGCTCGCCCGGGCCCTCGGCCAGGCCAAGCTCGCGCGCTGGCCTCGCCGGCTGCACCGGCCGCTGCCCGGGCGCGATGACGTCGTGCGCCTGCTCCG
>CAADGB010000147.1 GCA_900696455.1 uncultured delta proteobacterium | reverse complement strand
GCCGGCGGTCGTCCTCCTCGCGCTGGCGCCGCTCCGCCTCCTCGCGCTCGCCCCGCGCGCGCTGCTCCTGCTCCGCCCGCTGCCGGCGGTCGTGCTCCTCGCGCTGGCGCCGCTCCGCCTCCTCGCGCTCGCCCCGCGCGCGCTGCTCCTGCTCCGCCCGCTGCCGGCGGTCGTGCTCCTCGCGCTGGCGCCGCTCCGCCTCCTCGCGCTCGCGGCGCGCGCGCTGCTCCTGCTCCTGCTCCTGCTCCTGCGCCGCCCGCTGCCGGCGGCGCTCGTCATCACCGCCTCCTCGGGCGCGCTGGTCGCGGGCGCGGACGCGCTCGTCGACGCGGGTCTCCAGCCGGCGGCGTCGCTCGTCGTCGAGGCGACCCAGCTCACGCACCGGCACCGACGCCGGACGGGCGTCGACGCCGCGGGCCCGCAGGCGCTCGGCCGACGGTCCCATCGCCCACGGCCGCCCCGACGGCGACCGTCCGTACCGCTCGACCCGCCGCGCCCGGTCGTACACGCCGGCCAGGCTGGCGCCGTCGAGGTGATGGCGGCGGCGGTCGTGATCGAGCACGCCCTCCCACCGCGCCCCGCGCCAGGCGTGCCGCGGCGGCGTCCACCGGCCGTCGTCGGGCGGCAGCGGCGCCCACGTCACCAGCTCCTCGGTCTCCCGCCACTCGACCCAGGCCGGCGCCCACTCGGTGCCCGGCAGCCAGCGCCAGCGCCCGTCGAACAGCCAGCGGCCGTAGTGGTAGCAGGCCCAGCCGAACGGCTCCTCCGACACCCAGGTCATGCCGTGATCGGTCATCACCCAGTGGCCGTCGCGGTACGGCGCGAAGTCGTCGCCGTACGGCTCGAACAGCGGGCCGTACGTCGGATCCTCGATCCACGTGCCGTGGTCCGCCAGCTCCTCGTAGAAGACCTCGACCGTCCACACCACCTCGCCCGGCGGGACCCCGACGTCGATGTACTCGGTGGTCACGACCGCCGGGCCGGTCGCGACCCAGCCGGTCGTGCAGCCGCTGCCGAGCAGCGCGGCGAGCAGGATCCAGCGGGGAAGCGAGCGAGCCTTGGACGCGGGCATGCCGACGCCGGGTTGCATCGGGCGTGCCCGCGGTCGTCCCGCTGCAACCCCGCGCCGCGCCCCGCCGCGCGCGCCGCCACCCGCGCCGCGCCCTGCAGATCCTTCAGGCGGCCTGAGCCTTCTGCAGAGGCAACGGCCGCCGCTCGCCTGCGGTCACACCCGGCATGAGACGCACCCTGCCGCTCGCCGCCGTGCTCGCCGCGACCCCGGCCCACGCCGACGAGCCCCTGCCGGCGCCGCTGCCCACGCCGCGACTCGACGCCGACGCCGACGCCGACGTGGCGACCCCGGCCCGGCCGCGCCGACCGACCGGCCGGTTCGAGCTGGGCGCCGGCTACGCGCCCGACGAGGGGCTCATCCTCCACGCCGGCGTCGTCCAGGACGACCTGTTCGGCACCGGCCAGCGCCTCGCGCTCACCACCGAGCTCTCGGCGCTGGGTCACCGCTTCCACCTCGGCCACGAGGTCGCCGACCTCCTCGGCTCCGGCCTCGACCTCCGCACCGAGCTGTACGCGACCCGTCGCCAGCGCCCCGGCTTCGCCCGCGAGGCCCACGGCGGCGCGCTCACCGTCGGCCGCCGCCTCGATCGCGCGACCCGGGTCTACGTGCGCTACCGCGCCGAGCGGGTCGGCGTCGCCCTCGACGATCCGGACGCCGCCGCCGCCGCCGCCGCGCTCGCCCGCGGCCTGCCCGCCGCCCGGACCGGCGACGGCCGCCTCGCCGCCCTGGGCGCCGGCATCGCCCACGACACCCGCGACGATCGCCTCCTGCCGCGCGCGGGCACGCGCCTCGAGCTGTTCGCCGAGCGCGCCGCGCCGGCGCTGGGCTCCGAGGTCTCGCTGCTGCGGCTCGCCGCCGCCGCCGACCACGCCCGCCCGCTCGGGCCCTTCACCCTCCGCCTGCAGGCGCGCGGCGCCCACGTCCGCAGCCTCGACGGCCTGCCGGTGCCGCTGGCCGAGCGCCTCCACCACGGCGGTCACCGCGACCTGCGCGGCTACCCGCTCGACGCGCTCGGCCTCGTGGTCCGCGACGGCCACCGCGTGGCCGCCGGTGCCGACAGCCGTCTCGACGGCCGCGTCGAGCTCGAGCTGCCGGTGTGGCGCGCCGCCGGCCTCTCGATCGCGGCCTTCGCCGACCTCGGCGTGCGCCACAACGCCGACCCCGGCTGGGGCCCGACCGGCGCCTCGCTCCACCCCGCGGTCGGCGCGTCGATCATCTGGCGCAGCCCCATCGGCCCCCTCCGCTTCGACTGGGCCATCCCCCTCGATGGCCGCGACCGCCGGCCCGCCTTCCTGTTCGGCCTGGGCGGCGACTTCTGACCGTCGACCTGCGCGATACTCGGCGCCGTGGAGGATCTCGACCGGCGCATCGCCGCCACCTACGGCGTCACCGTCGACAGCTCGGAGTGGCTGTCGGCCGGCGCCCGGCCGGAGCGGATCGTGCTCGCCGCCGACGAGCTGGCGCGGACGATCGGCGACCGCCCGGCCGCGGTGCCGCCGGACGACGAGCCGGTGTGGCCCACGTTCCCGCCGCCGCCGGTGCCGCCGGCCACCGCCGCTGCGCGCCGGGCGGCGATCGCGCGCCTGCTGAGCTGGGCGGCGGACCGCGGGGTCTGGCACGAGCCCCTGGACTTCACGGTCGACGACGACGGCGCGTGCACCGCGCGCGCCCGGCGCGACCTCGCCGCCGGCGAGCGCGTGCTCGTCATCCCGCGGACCGCGATGATCCTCCACGACGCCCTCGAGGCGACCGCCACCGGCGCCGTCGACGCCTTCGGCCCCCAGCTCGAGCACGGCAGCACCACCCTGGCGGTCTGGCTCGCCCTCGAGCACGACCGCGCCGACTCGCCGTGGCGCAGCTACCTCGACACCCTGCCCGCGCGCCTCGACGAGCTGCCCTGCTACCGCCGCGGCGACGACGTCGACGAGCTGCGCGGCACGATGGCCCGCTTCTTCTGCGCCACCGCCGGCAAGCGCCTGGTCGACCTGCGCGAGCTCCTGCGCCCCGAGCTGCGCGACCGCATCCCGCTGCCTCGCTACGGCTGGGCCTGCGCCACCGTGACCGCGCGCGGCTACCGCGTCACGATCGGCGGCCGCGATCACTACGCGCTCATCCCCATCTCCGACCTGCTCGACCACCGTCCCGGCGACACCCAGTGGGTGTTCGACGACGAGGCCGACGCCATGATCTACACCGCGCTGCGGCCGCTGCCCGCCGGCGCCATCGTCCACGCCCGCTACGGCGGCCTCGGCAACGCCCGGCTCCTCCACAGCTACGGCTTCACCCTCGACGACAACCCCGACGACGAGGCCGGGCTGGTGTTCGGCCCCGCGCCGTCGGTCCGCGTCGCGCTCACCGCCCACATGCTGTGGCGCGTGCCGCTGGCCGGGCCCACCCTCCTGCCGGTGACCCGCGAGGTCGACGCGCACCTCACCCGCGCCCTGTCGCTGGCGCGGCTGCGCGCCGCCGGCCTCGGCGAGCTGCTGGCGGCGCTCGGCGCCGGTGGGCTCGTGCGCGGCGAGATCGGCTGGCTCGGGCCCGAGGTCGAGCGCGCCGCCCTGGCCGAGGTCGCGGCGGCCGCGCGCGCCGGGCTGGCGCGGCTCGCCGACCACCCGGCCGCCGATCCGGCGTGGGGCGCCGACCCCGATCGCACCGCGTGGCAGCGCGCGTGCGCCCGGATCCGCCGCGGCGAGCGCGCCGTGCTCGAGGACGTCCACGCCTTCGCCCTCGCCGCCGCCGACGACCTCGCCACCGCCGAGCCGGCCGCGCTCGCGGCCCGCGCCGCCGCCATCGCCGCCGATGCGCCGGCCGCCGAGCGCATGCGCCGCGTCTACCTCCAGGCCATCGTCACCGGGCTGGAGGCCGAGGCCGAGCCCGAGGCCGAGCCCGAGCCCGAGCCCGCGCCCCCGGCCGCGGCCGCGCCCGCGCCCCACCCCGCCTGAGCGCTCGTCCGCCTCCCGAGGCCCTCGACCCGCCGCCCGCTGCCTGGCACGCTCGGCCCCCATGACCACCCGCCGCACCGAGGCCGCGCCCGGCGAGGACATCCACCTCGACGCCAACGTCCCGGGCAATCCCGCCTACCACTTCACGATCCTGCCGCCGGGCTCGCCCGCCCGCGCCGGCTGGACCCGGCGCCCGCCCCTGGTGCCGACGGCGCGCCCCGCGACCCAGTGCGTGCACGCCGGCGTGCAGCCCGACTCGGCGTACGGCGCGGTGATGCCGCCGATCTACCAGACCAGCACGTTCGCCTTCCGGGACGTCTGCACCAACACCGGCTTCGACTACACCCGCAGCGGCAACCCGACGCGGGCGGTGCTCGAGGAGGCGGTGACGGTGCTCGAGGGCGGCGGCGCCGCCACCGCGACCTCGACCGGCATGAGCGCGATCCTGGTCGCGCTCAACCTGCTGCCGGCGCAGAGCCACATCCTGTGCACGATCGACTGCTACGGCGGCACCTTCCGCCTGCTCGAGCACGCCCGCGCCGCCCTCGGCCTCGAGGTCACCTACCTCGAGCTCGCCGACCTCGACGCGGTCGCCGCCGCCTTCCGCCCCACCACCCGCATGGTGTGGATCGAGACCCCGTCGAACCCGCTCCTGCGCCTCACCGACATCCGCGCGGTCGCCGACCTCGCCCGCGCCCGCGGCGCCCTCACCGTCGTCGACAACACCTTCCTGTCGCCGCTCCTGCAGCGGCCGCTCGATCACGGCGCGGACCTGGTCGTCCACTCCACGACCAAGTACCTCAACGGCCACAGCGACGTCGTCGGCGGCATCGTGGTGGCGGCGGCGGGCCAGGTCGCCCTCGCCCAGCGCATCGCCAGCGTCAACAACCTGCTCGGCACCTCGCAGTCGCCCCACGACTGCTTCCTGGTGCTGCGCGGCATCAAGACCCTCCAGGTCCGCATGCGCGCGCACGAGGCCGGGGCCCGCGCCGTCGCGGCCTACCTCGCCGCCCACCCCGCGATCCGCCACGTCTTCTACCCCGGGCTCGAGAGCCACCCCCAGCACGCCCTCGCCCGGCGCCAGCAGCAGGGGTTCGGCGCGATGCTCAGCTTCGAGCTCGACGACGGTCGGCCGGCGCGCGTCAACCACGTCCTCACCGCGCTGCGCTGGTTCACCCTGGCCGAGAGCCTGGGCGGCGTCGAGAGCCTGGTCGCCCACCCGGCGTCCATGACCCACGCCTCGATGACCCCCGAGGCCCGGGCCCGGGCCGGCATCACCGACAGCGTCATCCGGCTCTCGATCGGGATCGAGGATCCCGAGGATCTCATCGCCGACCTCGACGAGGCGCTGGCCACGCTGCCGGGCTGATCGTCCGGCGCGCCGCTGGTCTATGCTCGGCCCGCGTGGCGCCCGAGGACATCTCGCACTACCGCATCCTCGGCCCGCTCGGCCGCGGCGCGATGGGGGAGGTCTACCGCGCGCTCGACCAGCGCCTGGGCCGGGAGGTCGCGCTCAAGCTGCTGCCGCCGGAGGTCGAGGGCGAGGCCGACTGGCAGACCCGCCTCCTGCGCGAGGCCCAGGCCGCCAGCGCGCTCAACCACCCCGGCATCGTCACGCTCTACGACATCGCGCAGGCCGACGGCCGCTCGTTCCTGGTGATGGAGCTGGTCCAGGGCGTGCCGCTGGCCGAGGTCGCGCGCCGCGGCCTGCCGTGGCGGCGGGCCCTCGAGCTGACCGCCGCCGTCGCCGACGCCCTCGCCGCCGCCCACGCGCTCGGCATCCTCCACCGCGACATCAAGTCCGACAACCTGATGCTGACCCCGGCCGGCCAGGTCAAGGTCCTCGACTTCGGCCTGGCCAAGCTGCGGGCGGACGTCGTCGCTCACGCCGCGCCGCCGCCCGACGACGACGCCGCGCCGGCGCCGCCCCCCGCGACAGCTCCGCCCGCGTCGGCGCCTCCGACCGCGGCGGCACCTCCGCCCGCGCCGGCGCCTCCGCCCGCGGCGGCACCTCCGCCCGCGCCGGC
>CAADGB010000146.1 GCA_900696455.1 uncultured delta proteobacterium | reverse complement strand
GCCGGCCTCGGCGCCGCGACCGGCCGCGGCGCACGCCGTCCCCAGCGCGGCGTGGAGCGCGGCGCGGCGCGCGGGCCCGCCCGGGCCGGTGGCCTCGGCCAGGGCCAGGGCCCGACGGTAGAGGTCGGCGGCCCGCTCGAAGGCCAGGCGCTCGGTGGCCTGGCGGGCGGCGGTCTCGACGTACGCGATCGCGCGCGCGCCGTCGCCCGCCCCCTCGAGGTGGTCGGCGACGAGCTCGGGGCGGATCGCCGCCAGCGGGTCGCGCTGGAGGGCGGCCGCCAGCGCGCGGTGCGCCTCGGCCCGCGCCGCGGCGCCCATCGCCCCGAGCACGGCGGCCCGCACGCGATCGTGGTAGGGCTCGACCGGATCGTCGGGCCGCGCGCCGTGGCTGCGCACGAGGTGGGCCGAGCGCAGCGCGCCCAGCGCCGCCCACCACGCCGCGCCGTCGAGCCCGGCGGCGGTCGCATGCAGCGCCTGCGGCAGCGGCGCCCCGGCCAGCGCCACCAGCCGGAGCAGGCGCGACGGCGCCGCCCCGACCGCGGTCAGGCGCGCGGCGATGGCGTCCTCGAGCCGCGGCGCCCCGCCGCCGGCGCCGCGCCAGCGCGCGGCGGCCAGCTCGGCGAGGTGCAGCGGGTGGCCGCCGGCCTCGTCGACGATCGCCGCGGCGTCGCCGCCGCCGGCGCCCTCGAGCAGCGCCCGGCCTAGCGCGGCGGCGTCGTCGCGGGCGAGCGGCCCGACGACGAGCGTCTCGGCGGTCGCCGCCCACGCCGGATCGACCGCCGCGCCGTCGGGGGCGGTCGCGACCACCAGGAGGCCGCGCCGGACCCGGGCGGCGACGTGGGCGAGGAGGGCCAGGCCGTCGCGATCGGCCCAGTGCACGTCGTCGATCGCGAGCACCAGGGGCGTCCGCGCCGCCAGGCGGTCGATGAGGTCGGCGAAGGCGTCGAACACCCGCGCCCGCCGCTCCACCGGATCGCGCACCGGCGGGGCCTCGCGCGCCGCGCGCTCGAGCTCGCCGTGCCCGGCCAGCGCCGGCAGCGCCGCCGGCAAGAGCCCGACGTCGGGGCCGGCGAGGGCGGCCACGCGCGCGTCGCGATCCTGGTCGAGGTGACGGGCCAGCCCCGCCGCCACGCCGTGCATGCCCTTGAACGGCACCGCCACCCGCTCGTAGCAGCGGTCGCGCAGGACCAGGGCGCCGGCGGCCTCGACCTCGTCGGCGAACGCCGCCACCAGCGCGCTCTTGCCGATGCCCGACGGGCCGCGCACCAGCACCGTCCGCGGCGCGGCGCGCGCCGCGGCCAGGCGCTCGATCAGCGCCGCGCGCTCGGCGACCCGACCGACGAAGCGCGGCATCGGCGGCGTCGGCGCCGTGACCGCGCCGATCACCTCCGCCACCCGGGCGCCGTCGGGGCGGCGGTCCGGATCGACCGCGAGCAGGGCGCGGGCCAGGTCGACGAGGTCGCGGTCGACCGCGGCCGGCAGGTCGGAGGGGACCGGCGGCGGGCCCCGCCGCTTGGCCGCGACGATCTCGGCCGCCGGGCCGACGAACGGCAGCCGGCCGACCAGGGTCTCCCACAGCAGCGCGCCGAACGCGTACCAGTCGGCGGCGGGCCCGACGGCCACGCCCGTCGCCTGCTCCGGCGCCATGTAGCCCAGCGTCCCGGCGCCGGCGCCGGCGCCGCGATCGCCCGCGTCCCGGGCCAGCCCGAAGTCGAGGAGCACGACGCGATCGCGATCGACCAGGACGTTGGACGGCTTGACGTCGCGGTGGACCTTGCCGGCGGCGTGCAGGAAGGCCAGGCCGGTGGCGAGCTGGGCGGCCGCGGCCCGCGCCCGCGCCGGATCGAGGGCGCCGCCCGGCCGGGCGTAGCCGGTGAAGTCGGGTCCGTCGACGAGCTCCATCGTGAAGAACCAGCGCCCGCCGTCCTCGGTGAGCTCGCCGAGCGCGACCAGGTTGGGGTGGGAGAGATCGTGGAGGGTGACGAACTCGCCGCGCAGGCGCTCGAGCGCGTCGAGGGTGGCGGCGGCCAAGGTCTTGAGGGCGACCTCGCCGCCGCGCAGGTGATCGCGGGCGGCGTAGACCACGCCCATGCCGCCCTGGCCGAGGGTGCGCACCAGCTCGAAGCGGCCGCCGCCGAGGCGGGTCCCGGGCGCCAGCGGAGGGGCCGCCACCAGCGGCGCGGCGTCGGTGACGCGCGCCGCCTCGCGCAAGAAGGAGTCGTAGCCGCCGCCGGTGTCGGCGAGCGCGCTGGCGCCGGTCTCGTCGTCGGACCCGGGGCGGGTCATCGCACCCGATTGTACGCGCCCTGGCACCGGCGGCGCCGATCGTGGTCAGATCCGGCCATGGACGACGAGGCCGAGCTCCGCGCCGCCTGCGAGGCCAGGAGCTTCGACCAGGCGACCACGCTCGCCCTCGAGCGCTACGGCCCGGAGATCCTCGGCCTGCTCGCCGCCCGCCTGCGCTCCGACGGCGACGCCGCCGAGGTCTTCTCGATCTTCGCCGAGGACCTGTGGCGCGGCCTGCCCGGCTTCGCCTGGCGCTGCTCGCTGCGGGCGTGGGCCCACCGCGTCGCCCGCAACGCCGCCAACCGCTACGCCGTGGCCGGCGCCCGCCGCGCCGCGCGCAACCAGCCGCTGGGCGGCGAGCTGGTCGAGGCCGTCGCCGACCGCGTCAAGTCGACCACGCTGGTCTACCTGAAGAGCGAGGTGAAGTCCGAGATCCGGCGCCTGCGCGACGAGCTGTCGCCGGAGGACCAGCTCATCCTGGTGCTGCGCGTCGACAAGGGCCTGGAGTGGCGCGACGTCGCCATGGCGCTGGCCGACGAGGATCTCGACGAGGCCGCCCTGGTCCGCGAGGCCGCCCGCGTCCGCAAGCGCCTCCAGCTCGCCACCGCCCGCCTGCGCGAGCTGGCCGCCGAGCGCGGGCTGCTGGCGCGGTGAGCCGGGATCGCCTCGGCGCGCGCTACTCGGGCTCGAGGTCCTCGGGATCGAGCTCGATGACCTCGATCTCGACCTCGCCGGCGGGCGCCGGCGCTGGCGTCGGCGGCGCGGCCTCGCCGGGCGCGGCCTCGGCGGCCTCGGTCGGCGCGACCGCGGGCGCCGGCGGCGCCGCTGTCGCCACGGTCTTGTCCTCGGATCGCTCGATCGCGAGCACGTACGACGCCTGCTGGGGCTCGAGGCTCTCGCCGCCGTCCTTGTCGGCGGGGCCGTCCACGCGGCCGGCGCTCCGCGGCCACGCCGGGCCCGCCGCCCCGCCGCCGCCACAGGCCGCGGCGGTCGTCGCCAGGACCAGCGCCAGCGCCAGGATCACCGCGGTCGCCGAGGTGCGCACCCGCCAGTGGTAGCACCCCGGCGCCGCCGGCTCAACGCCGCCGCGCGCCGGCCGCCGAGGGAGGCGCCGCGCCGCCGCCCGGCCGGTTCGTGATAGATCGACGAGATGCCTCTCACCGTCGGCCAGCCCGCGCCCAGCTTCACGCTGCCGTCCTCGGACGGCGGCACGTTCGCCCTCGAGGATCTGCACGGCACGATCGTCGTCGTGTACTTCTACCCGCGCGACAACACCCCCGGCTGCACGATCGAGGCGCAGGACTTCCGCGACGCGGTCCCGGCCCTCGAGCGGCTGGGCGCGATCGTCGTGGGGATCAGCAAGGACTCGATCGCGTCGCACTGCAAGTTCCGCGACCGGTACGGCCTCAGCTTCCCGCTGCTCAGCGACGCCGACGGTGCGGTGCTCGAGGCGTACGGGGCGTGGGGCGAGAAGCTCATGTACGGCAAGCCGGTGACCGGCGTGATCCGCTCGACCGTGATCGTCGGCCGCGACGGCGCCGTGCTGCGCCACTGGCCGAAGGTGAGCGTCAAGGGCCACGCCGCCGAGGTGGTGGCCGCCATCGCCGAGCGCACCGGCCAGGCCGCGCCGCGCCTGGCGGGCGGCACCGGGGCGCCACCGGCGGTGAAGAAGCCGGCCGCCAAGCAGCCCGCCGCCAAGCAGCCGGCTGCCAAGAAGCCGGCTGCCAAGAAGCCGGCCGCGAAGAAGCCCGCCGCCAAGCAGCCCGCCGCGAAGAAGCCCGCCGCCAAGCAGCCCGCCGCGAAGAAGCCCGCCGCCAAGCAGCCCGCCGCGAAGAAGCCGGCGGCGAAGAAGCGGGCCCGGCGCTGACACGGCCGAGCGGGCGAGGGGCTCGCACGCTCCTGCCGAACGGCTCGAGCTGGGCTCGCCGTTCGGTTCCCGCGGTCAGTCGCTGGCGATCCGGAAGCCGACGCCGCGCACGGTCTGGATGACGTCGGGCCGGGGCAGCTTGCGGCGGAGGCGGAGGATGACGTTGTCGACCGCGCGCTCGCTGATGTCGAAGTTGCCGCTGCCCCAGGCCGCGTCGAGCAGCTCGCCGCGCGACATGGCTCGCCCTTGCGCGCGCATCAGCGTGCGCACCACCGACAGCTCGGTGGCGGTGAGCGCCACGCTCCGGCCGTCGATCCACAGCTCGTGGCCGTCGGTGTCGAGGGTCATGGCGCCGAACCGGACCCGCCCGGCGCGGCCGCGACCGGCCCAGTGGACGCGGCGATGGACGGCGCGGATGCGCGCCGCCAGCTCGCGCGCCGAGGGCGGCCCGACGACCGCGTCGTCGAAGCCGGCGGCGAGGGCGCGCTCGGCGAGGCCGCGATCGGTGGCGCCGGTGAGCGCGACCAGCCCGGGCCGTGGCTGGCGCCGCTCGGCCCAGGCCGCGGCCCGCTCGAACAGCCCGGCCGGCTCGCGCTCGCCCAGGCACAGGAGCACGACCGGCCGGTCGAGGGCGTCGCCCTCGAACAGCGCCGGCGAGGCGACCGAGACCTCGAGCACCTCGCGCCGGAGCTCCTGGACGAGCCCCACCACCGACGCGGCGCCGTCGACCGCGACGATGACCGCGCCCACCGCCATGGCGACGGGGGTCGGATCTGGCCCGGAAGTCTGCAACACACTTCACCGTATCGGCGGTGCGTGACCGATTGGCCGCAGCGACGCGAAGGTCCGGTGACGCGACGATGGCGGCCGGCGGCCGCGGCTGGACCGCGGCGCGCGCGGTCAATGGAAGTCGCGACTTGGCGGCCCCGCGACCGGCTGCGGCAGCTCGGGCTGCCACAGCCGCTCGGCCACCAGGTGGACCACCCCCTCCTGGACCTGGAGCCGCCCCGAGACCCCGAGCAGCGACGCCGCCTTGACCAGCACGGCGTGAGCCGCGAACACCTGCGCCCACACCACGACGTTGACGAAGCCGGTCTCGTCCTCGAGCGTCATGCAGGTGACGCCGGCGGCGGTGTACGGGCGCTGGCGGCAGATCACGACCCCGACGTAGTCGACGCGCGCGCCGTCCTTGCCGCGCTGCACCACGCGGGCCTCGGGCCAGCGCCGGGCGCGCAGCCAGCCGCGCAGGGGCTCGAGGGGGTGGCCGCGGGTCGAGTGATCGCTGGCCCGGTAGTCCCACAGGATCGTGTCGAGCCGCGACAGGTCCGGAAACCGGACCTCGTCGCCATCGAGCCCGCCCCCGCCGCTCCCCCGCCCCGCGGCCGCGTCACCGCCGCCGCTCGCGCCGTCCGCGCCGCCGCTCAGGTCGAGCCCGTCGTCCTGGCGCCGCGCCCAGCCCCGCACCTGCCACAGGGCGTCGCGGCGCCCCGGCACCAGGGCGCCCAGCGCGCCGGCCTCGGCCAGGGCGGCGTAGGCGCGATCGTCGAGGCGCACCCGCCGCACCAGGTCGGCCACCGACGCGAACGGCCGCTCGCGGGCCAGCCGCGCCAGCCGCTCGCCGTCGGCGAGGGCCAGACCCTTGACGAAGCGCAGGCCCACGCGCACCGCGTGCTCGCGCGTCGCCGGCGGCGCGCCCGCCGCGCCCGCCACCACCTCGATCGTGCAGTCCCACGCGCTCGCCGCCACGTCGATCGGCCGGACCTCGAGCCCGTGCCGCCGGGCGTCGCCGATGATCGTCGCCGCCGAGTAGAAGCCCATGGGCAGGGCGTTGAGCAGGCCGCAGGTGAACTCGGCCAGGTAGTGGCGCCGCAGGTACGAGGTGGCGTAAGCGATGAGCGCGAAGCTCGACGCGTGCGACTCCGGGAAGCCGTACTCGCCGAACCCGCGGATCTGCTCGAAGACACGCTCGGCGAACTCGGCGGCGATGCCCTTCTCCTGCATGCGGGTGACCAGGCGCTCGCGGTGCTTCTCGATGCGCCCCGAGCGCCGCCACGCCGCCATGTCGCGGCGGAGCTGGTCGGCCTCGCCCGGGGTGTAGTCGGCGGCGACCACCGCCAGGCGCATCACCTGCTCCTGGAACAGCGGCACGCCCAGGGTGCGGGCCAGCACCGGCTCGAGGCTGGGGTGGGGATAGACCACCGGCTCGAGGCCGTGGCGGCGGCGCAGGTAAGGGTGGACCATGCCGCCGGTGATCGGCCCCGGCCGCACCAGGCTGACCTCGATCACCAGGTCGTAGAAGGTGCGCGGCCGCAGCCGCGGCAGCATCGCCATCTGCGCCCGGCTCTCGATCTGGAAGACGCCGACGGTGTCGGCGGCGCACATCATGTCGTAGGTGTCGGGATCGTCGGGCGGGATGGTCGCCATCGACAGCGCGACGCCGCGGTGCTCGCGCAGGAGATCGAAGCAGCGGTGGAGGTGATGGAGCGCGCCCAGGCCGAGCAGGTCGACCTTGAACAGGCCGAGCGCCTCGAGGTCGTCCTTGTCCCACTGGATGACGGTGCGCCCGGGCATGGCCGCGTTCTCGATCGGCACCAGGTCGTGGACCGGCTCGTGGCCGAGGAGGAAGCCGCCGGGGTGGATCGAGAGGTGGCGGGGGAACTCGAGGATCTCGGTCGACAGCCGGGCCAGGTGATCGAGCATGCCGGCGCGCCCGGTCCGCTCGCCGCCGTCACCCAGCGCGTGCTCGAGCGCGCTCGACTCGACCTCGCCCCAGTGCGACAGCAGGCGGGCGGCGCGGTCGAGCGCGGTCTCGGGCAGGCCCAGGGCCTTGCCGACGTCGCGCACCGCCGACCGCGGGCGGTAGCGGATGATGTTGCACACCATCGCGGCGTGGTCGCGGCCGTAGGCGCGGTAGACGTGCTGGATGACCTCCTCGCGCCGCTCGTGCTCGATGTCGAGATCGATGTCGGGCGGCTCGGCCCGCTCGCGCGACAGGAAGCGCTCGAACAGGAGCCCCATGCCCACCGGGTCGACGGCGGTGATGCCGAGGGCGTAGCAGACCGCCGAGTTGGCGGCCGAGCCGCGGCCCTGGCACAGGATGTCGTGGGCGCGGCAGTACTGGACGATCTCGTGCATCGTCAGGAAGTAGCCGCCGTAGTCGAGCTCCTCGATCAGCGCCAGCTCGGCCGCGAGCTGGCGGGCGGTGGCCTCGGGGACGACGCCGCCGTGGCGGGCGCGGGCCCCGGCCAGGGTCAGCTCGCGCAGGTGCTGGCTGGTGGTGAGGCCGGTGGGCAGCTTCTCGAGCGGGTAGCGGTAGCGGAGCTGGCCGAGGTCGAAGCCGCAGCGGCCGGCGACCTCGAGGGTGCGCGCCACCGCCGCCGGATCGTCGGCCCACAGCCGGGCGAAGGCGTGGGGGGCGCGCAGATCGTGCTCGTCGTTGCCGCGCAGCAGGCGGCCGGCGGTGGTCAGGGTGACGCCGTGGCGGATGCAGGTGAGCACGTCCTGCAGCGGCCGCCGCGCCCGCGAGTGATAGAGGACCTCGCCGGCGGCGATCACCGGCAGGCCGAGCCCGGCGGCGCGCGCCCGCAGCCGGGCCTCGAGCGGCACGTCCTCGGCGCGGCGGTGGCGCGTGACCATCGCGTACAGGCGATCGGCGAAGGCCGCGCGCAGGGGACCGGCGGCGGCGGCGACCGCCGCGTCGTCGCCCTGATCGAGCAGGCTGCCCTCGCCGCCCCACAGGGCGACCAGCCCGGCGGCGTGCGCGCACACCTCGTCCCAGCCGACCAGCGCGCGGCCCTTGTCGCTGCGCCGCCGCCCGGCGGTGAGCAGCCGGGTCAGGCTGGCCCAGCCGGCGCGATCGGCCGCCAGGAGCACGAGGGGCGTGGCGCCGCCCGCCGGCGCCGCCGCGGCACGCGGCCCACCCGCGCCGACCGCGAG
>CAADGB010000145.1 GCA_900696455.1 uncultured delta proteobacterium | reverse complement strand
CGGTGCGGGCGCCGCCGCGAGCCCCGCGGCGGCGGCGGGCGACCCCGGCGGCGACCGCGAGGGTGACCGCGCGCGGTACGCGGCCCTGGCGCGCGAGGTCGCGCGCGAGCTCGACCTCCTGCGCGCCGATCCTCGGGCCTACGCCCGCCACCTGCGCGACCTCGCGCCCCGCTACGACGGCAAGCTCCTGCGCCTCGACGGCCGCGATCCGATCCGGACCCGGGAGGGGCGCAAGCCGCTCGACGAGGCCATCCGCTTCCTCGAGCGATCGCCGCGCCGCGGCCCGCTGCGCTGGGAGCCCGGCCTGGCGCGCGCCGCGTCCGCCCACGCCGCCGACCTCGGCGCCCGCGGCGTCGTCGACCATTTCGGCGCCAACGGCGAGTCGCCGCTCGACCGGGTGGCGCGCTTCGGCATCCTGCAGGGCCCCGGCGGCGAGAACATCGCGGTCGCGTTCGCCGACGCCCGGCTGGTGGTCCTCTACCTGCTGATCGACGACGGCGTGCCCGACCGCGGGCACCGCAAGGCCATGCTCGATCCGCGCTACGAGCAGGTCGGGGTCGGCTGCAGCGCCCACGTCCGCTACCGCACGGTGTGCGTCATGGACCTCGCCGCCGGCTACGCGTCGCTCGTGCGCTAGCCGGCCGCCCGCCGGCGGGCGCCCGGCCGCGTCGCCCGGCGGCCGCTCGTGCCCGGTCGGCGGAGCCGCGGTACAAGACCGTCATGCGCGCGCTCCGGCCATCCCTCACCTTCGCGGCGGTCGCGGGGACGCTGGTCGGCCTCGCGCTGGCGGCGGGGTGCCGCCGGCCGCCGCCGGTGGTCGGCGCGCCGCCGATCGGCTACGAGGCCCACCTCGCCGAGGCCACCCGCCTCGACGACGAGGCCGCGCGCCACGCCCAGGCCGCCGAGGCCGCGCGCCAGGGCGGCCCCGCCTACGTGTGCGAGACCGCGCCCGAGAGCGAGCAGACCACCTCGGGCGGCGAGCGCATGCACGGCACGCGGGTGTGCGACGACGCCGCCGCCGGCGACCGCCGTCGCCACGAGCGCGAGGCGGCGCGGCTGCGCGAGCGCGCCGATCACCACCGCGGCCTGGCCCGCTCGCTGCTCGACGCCGACCGCGCCGCGTGCGCCGGCCTCGGCGTCGACCAGCTCCGCGACCCGCCGCTGCGCCGGCTGGCGGCGCGGGCCACCGTCGAGACCATCCCCGGCGGCGCCCGCATCACCCTGCGCGGCGCCGACCTCGACGCCGCCGCGCTCGAGCGCGAGCTGGGCTGTCACCGCGCCCGCGCCGCGCTCCTCGGCCACGACCCCGACTACATGCCGAGCGAGCCGATGGTGGTGGCCGGCGCCCGGCTGCGGGTGGAGCGCACCGCCGCCGCCGTGATCGTGACCGTCGACGCCGCCGATCCCGACGCCGCCGCGATCATCGTGCGCCGCGCCCAGGCGCTGGTCGGGCGCTGATCACGCCTTCGGCTTCGCCGGCGGCGGCGGGGGCGGCGGCGTGCTGATGCGGCGGAAGCGGGTCTTCAGCTCCTCGACCTCGACCTTCACGGTCAGGCCGCCGAGCGCGCTGGCCGGCAGGGCGAGGGCGCGGGCGAGGTCGCGGAGGAACTCGTCCTCGGCGAGGTCGAGGGTCTCGTCGGCCTCGTGCACCGCGGCCACCAGCGACAGCAGGTGCTCGCGGTCGGCCTGGGCGTCGCCGCGGAAGACCGCCGCGGTCCGCGCCAGGTCGAAGGCTCGGGGATCGAAGGCGTCGATGCGCGCCTCGAGATCGGCCGGCACCTGGCCGTCGAGCATGTAGGCGAGGAGCTCCTGGACCCGGTCGGCCTCGCGGTCGTCGAGGTGGGCGTCGGAGAAGGCCGCGGCGAGCAGGAGGTCGCACAGGGCGGGGGCGCGGTCGGCTGCCATGGCGCGACCCTACCGCAGATCCGCGGCGCCCCGGGGACCGGCCGGAGGCGCCCGGACGGGCGCGGCGACCGGCCCGGGCCCCCGCCGCGGCGGCCGACGTGAAGCGCGCGTGAAGTCGTGGCGCCGACCCGGTCGAGGTGCTGTGATCGGGACCATGGTCCACGGCTGCCCGCGCTGCGGAGAGGCGCCACGGGTCGGGGTGCTGTGCGGCGACTGCGCCGCGCCGGTGGCGCCGCGCGACGGCTTCTTGCCCGAGCACGTGCGGTCCAGCCGCGGGCGCGGCGAGGCGGCGGGCTGGCTGGTCGACGGCTTCGGCGTCGGCCACCCGGTCGGCCCCGCGACCACGGTCGGCCGCGGCCCCACCGGCGACGTCATCATCCTCGACGGCTCGGTGTCCCGCGAGCACGCCGAGCTCCACCGCGGCGAGGGCGGCTGGCAGCTCCGCGACCTCGGCAGCCGCAACGGCACCGTGCTCGACGGCCAGCGCGTGGCCGGGCGCGCGCTCCTGCCGCGGCGGGCGCTGGTGCGCTTCGGCGACATCACCTTCGTGTTCATCGGCGACGCCGTCGCCCTGCCCGAGCCGGGCGTGCGCTCGATCGCCACCGGCCACGCCGCCGGCGACGCGGTCTTCCGCTTCACGCTGCGCGGCGACGACGTCGAGCTGTGCCTGGTCGGCGCGCGCGGCGACGCCCAGGCCGGCGGCGCGCTGCTCCACCGCCCGCACGGGGCGTCGGCGTGGACCGAGCTCAGCCTGCCACCCCTCGAGTTCCAGCTCCTGCGGACGCTCGCCGAGCGGGCGCTGGCCGACGCCGCCGGCCCGGCCCGGGTCCGCGGCTGCGTGCCGACGCGCAACCTGGCCCGCGCGCTGCCGTTCCAGTCGCGCTTCGCCAACGAGGAGAACGTGCGCCAGGTGGTGCGCCGCGTCCGCGGCAGCCTCACCGGCATCGGCGCCGGCGGGCTGGTCGAGGCCGCCCCCGGGCGCGGCTACTACCTGAGCTGGCCGGTCACGACCTGACGACCCGACCGTCACCGCCGGGCGCCAGCTCGCCCGAGGTCGTCGCGCGCGCCATCAGGTCGACGGTGATCGTGCGCGGCCCGGCGGCGCCGCCGGCGGCGTCCGGAGCGCGCCGCGCCTCGAAGGCGCGCCACCAGCCGAGCGCGGCCTCCTCGTCCCAGGCCTCGGCCTCGGGCACCGCGGCCAGGGCGGCGCGCAGGGCGTGGGCGCTGGCCGGGCGCGCCGCCGGATCCTTGGCCAGGCACGCCAGCACCAGCGCCTCGAGCTCGGCGGAGATCGGGCCGGCGCCGCGGCGCGACGGCGGCACCGGCGGCTCGTGGACGTGGGCCAGGCACAGCTCGGCGACGCTCGCGCCCGCGAACACGCGCTGGCCGGTGAGGAGGAAGTAGGCGACCGCGCCGACGCCGTAGAGGTCGCTCGCCGGCCCGACCTCGGCCGGGCTGGTGATGACCTCGGGCGCGAGGTAGGCCGGGGTGCCGAGCAGCGCCGGGGCGTCGGTCGCGGTCGCCGCGCCGAGGCCGTCGCGCGCGACCTCGGTGACCAGGCCGAAGTCGAGGACCTTGACGACGTCGGGCTGGGTGCCGCGCCGGCACAGGATCACGTTGGCCGGCTTGACGTCGCGGTGGATGAGGCCGCGGCCGTGGGCCTCGTCGAGCGCGCCGCAGAGCTGGCGCAGGACGTGGACCACCCGCGGCGCCGGCAGCGCCCCGTCGAGGTGGACCAGGACCTCGAGGTCGACGCCGTCGAGCAGCTCCATGGCGTAGTAGAAGACGCCGTCGGGGCTGCGCCCGTAGTCGTAGATGGCGACGGTGTTGGGGTGGGTGAGCTGGCTCATGTGCTGCACCTCGCGCTCGAAGCGGGCCAGGCTGGCGGCGTCGTGCTGGTCGGGCGGCAGGAGCTTGACCGCGGTCGGGCGGCGCAGGAGGGCGTGGCGGGCGCGGTAGACCGCGCCCATGCCGCCGCGCGCGATCAGCGAGTCGAGGGTGTACTGGCCGAGCTGGCGGGCGAGGCGGACCTGGGCGCGCAGGCCGTAGATGACGCGCGAGCCGGTGGTGGCGAGCAGGGTCGCCATGCCCGAGAACAGGATCACGCCGATCACGAACGGCACCGGCGGCACCTCGAGCCGCGCCGGGTGCTCGACCGCCATGCCGACCCCGGCGGCGACGAACGGGACGTACGACAGCGCGCTCAGCACCAGCGTGCGCCGCCCCGTCGACGGCACGATCAGGGCGCGCGACAGCACCGTGAACGTGTGCCAGATGAAGGCCGCCCACACCGCCGCCCGCTGCTCGGAGCTGACCGCGGCCGACAGCCCGAAGACGCCGCCGATGGCGAGGGTGATGAGGGCGTCGAGGCGGTAGAGCGTGGCCATGGCCAGGGCGCGGCCGAGCGCGATCGCCCACAGCCCGCCGAGGATGGCGAGGCCGACGAAGGCGAGGCGGTGGACCAGGGTGGCGCCGGCGGGCCGGGTGTGGGGGTAGAGCTCGTAGAGCACCAGCACGAAGCCGAACAGCGCCAGGCACACCCAGAACACCAGCCCCGCCATCAGCCGCAGACGCGCCTGGACGTGGCCGCGGATCTCGTCGGCGGAGGCCGACGGGATCCACGGCACGCGGGCGCTGCGGCCGAAGCGGGGCGGGGCGGCGGGCACGGCCCCATCATCGCCGGCCCGGGCGCGGCGTGCACGCGCGGCGGCGGGGGGCGTCGGGTCACCTCACGTCGGCTTCACCTCGCCGGCCTGGGAGGTTCACGCGCCGGCGCGGCACAACCGGGGCATGACCTCGGCGCCCGGGCGAGGCCTCGTGGCGAGCGTCGCGCTGGCGCTGGCGGGGCAGGCCGCGGCCGCCGCCGCGGACGGCGCGGCGCCCGACGACGACCTCGGTCGCGGCGCCGAGGAGCCGCCGCGGCGGCGGGAGGCGAGCTGGCGCGCGCTGGCGCGCGGGCCGTACCACTCGTCGCGGCTGTTCGCGACGCCGGTGGCCGACACCGTCGGGCCCTACGTCCTGGCGGTGAGCTGGGACGGCAGCCTGCTGAAGGAGCCGGGCGTGCTGTCGTCGGCGGGCGTGGTCGCGATCGGCTTCGGCGACCTGGCGCAGCTCGAGTACCGGCACACCGCCGCCATCAGCCTCGACGAGCTGCAGGCGCCGGTGCCCGCGGTCGGCGTGCAGCTCGAGGCGCCGCTGCCGGCGGACCCGGGCTGGCCGGGGGTGGCGCTGGCGTTCCGCCTCGGCGTACCGCGCGAGCGCGCGGTGGGCGCCACCACCGTCGAGGAGACCGTGACCGATCTCTACCTGGTGGCCCGGCAGCGCCTGCCGCCGCGGCTCGGCGCCGTCACCCTGCACGGCGGCGTGCGGGTCAGCGCGGCCGTGCTGCGGCTGGGCGGCGACGCCAGCGGTACGGCGCGGCGGCGGCTGTGGCTCCCCGCCGGCGGGGTCGAGGTGGCGGCCGGCGATCGCGCGGTGGTCATCGCCGAGATCGGCCTGGCGCCGTCGTTCGATCGCGACCCGGCCGGCGCCCCGACCGTCGACGCCGGCGTGATCGGCCGCGTCGGCGCGCGCTGGTACCTGCACCCCGCGTTCTCGTTCGACGCCAGCGTCGGCTACCAGGTCGACCAGGCGACCTCGGCGGCCGGCGCCCGCGCCGTCGTCGACTGGGACATCCGCCTCGGCGGCGAGCTGTTCGTGCCGTGGGGCGCGATCGCCTGCAAGACCGCCGGCCTGTTCTGCAGCCCGTAGCCGTGAGGAGCCCATGCGTCACCTCCGCCCCTCGTTCCCCCGCGCCGTCGTGAGCCTCGGCGGCGGCCTCGTCGTCCTCGCCGTCCTCGCCGTCGGCCTCGCGCCCGGCGCCGCGGTGGCCCAGGTGCCCCTGCCGGTGCCGCTGCCGCCGCCGGCGCCGGATCCGGCGCCGCCCGATCCGACGCCGCCCGCGCCGACGCCGGCCGCCGATCCGGTCGCGCCCGCGCCCTCGCCCGCGCCGCCGGAGCCCTGGCCGCCGCCCGATCCTCGCCGGCCGCGGGATCCGGCCGACGCCGTGGTCGCGGTGATCACGCCCGATCCCGGCACGCCGGCCATGACCATGCACTACCCGATGATCTTCACCGCGCCCAGCGGCCGCATGCTGCCGGCGGCGGTGCTGTGGTCGACCTCGGGCGTGCACACCGGCGGCGGCCTGTACAGCGACCTGTTCGTCGGCCTGGGCGACGTCGCCGAGTTCGGCATCGGCGTCACCGATCTCATCCGCGTGCGGCCGGTGCCCGACGACGACCCCGAGCAGGTGAAGCCGTTCGTGCAGGCGTCCTTCAAGATGGGCGTCGGCGAGGACCGGCTGTTCCGCTTCCAGCCGGCGCTGGCGCTGGCCTTCCGCAAGTCGTTCGAGCACAGCTTCGGCAGCGCCCGCGTCCGCACCGCCGCGCTGTACCTGATGGCGTCGCGCTCCCTCGGCCGCCGGGTCACGATCCACGGCGGCGGCGTGCTGTGGGACGCCGCCCTGCGCGAGCCGACGGCGCCGGCCCTGTACTTCCACGACCGGGGCGTGCGCGAGCAGCTCCGCCCGGTGGTCGCGTTCGAGGCCGAGCCCATCGAGCGGTCGTCGATCATGATCGAGCTCAACTGGGTGCCGGAGCTGACCCGGGCGCCGGCCGACGTCCGCCTCGCCGGCATGCTGACCTGGGGCGTGCGCTACCGCATCACCGCGCTGTTCGCCTTCGAGTCGGGGGTGCGCGTCCAGGGCATCGACCAGGCCAACCTCCTCGACGCCCAGATCTTCGGCCAGCTGTCGTGGGGCAGCGACCGGCTGCGCCGCGCCATCCACGACCTGCGCTGAGCCGGCGGTCCCCGATGCGGGCGTGGATCGCACTCGGCGTGGTGGCGGCGCTCGCGCGGGCCGCGGCGGCCGAGCCGGCGGCGCGGACGCCGCGCGCGACGCTGGCGCCGACCGCGACGCGGGCGATCCACGCCCCCACCGGCTGGCTCTTGCCGTCGGGCCAGCTCCAGCTCGGCCTCGGCGTCAGCCACCGCCGCGCGCCGGCGGGCCAGCTCGCGCTCGGGATCGGCGGCGTCGGCGAGCTCGAGCTCGCGCTCGACGATCGCCTGATCGCGTGCGTGGCCTGCGACGATGGGCGGGCCGAGGTCGACCTGTTCGCGCGGGCCGCCGCGTTCCGGGTCGGGGTGGCGTCGTCGCCGCGGCGGCGGTGGCGCGCCGGCGCCGTCCTCGGCCTGCGCCGCACGATCGCCACCCGCGCGCTCGTCGCCGGCGGCCGCGGCGCGCCGCTCGACGCCGCCGCGCTCCACCTGGTGGCGGCGGCGCGCTGGGGCGGCCTCGAGCTGCACGGCGGCGGCGAGCTCCACGACGCGCGCCACGCTGACGCCCGACTGCCGCGGGCCGGCGCGCGCGCCGTCCGCCCGCTGGTGGCGCTGGCGTGGGCGCCGCCGCCGTACCCGCGCACGACGATGCTGGTCGATCTGTCGTGGTCCCCGGAGCGGCGCGCGCCCGGGCCGCGCCTGGGCTGGCTCCTGGGCTGGGGCGTGCGCTACCAGGCCCTGTCGTGGGGGGCGATCGAGCTGGTGGTGCGGCAGCGGGCCGAGCAGTCGCTGGGCGACGCCACCGTGCTGGTCCAGGTGACCGGCGCCGTCGCGCTGGGCCAGCGGTGAGCGAGGCGGCGCCGGCGGCCGCCGGCAGCGGCAGCGATCCTGGTACCGTCGTCCGCATGACACCCCGCCGCCTCGGCGCCGTGCTCGCGCTGCTCGCCGCCTTCCTCGTCATGGCCGGGACCTTCACCCCGGCGTGGCTGGTCGCGCCGGCGCCCGCCGAGGGCGGCGTGGGCCTGACCGGCGTCGAGCTCTGCGAGCGCCGCGGCGGCGAGCGGGTCTGCGTGTCGCGCGACTGGGACGAGCTCCTCGCCGACACCCGCGACAAGGACCTGAAGCTCGTGGCCCAGGCGGTGGTGGTCGCGGTGGCGGGGTCGATCGGCGTGGCCGGGCTCCTGCTCGGGGTCGGTCTCGGTGGGCTCACCACGCAGCGGCGGCTCGCGCTGGCGACGGCGCTGGCGATCCTGGGCAGCGTGCTGGCGCTCTGCGGGGCGATCGCCACCGTGGTCATCCTCCACGAGTTCTACCGGCGCGAGGCGTTCGAGTACGGCTACAGCATCTTCCTGTACGGCGCGGGGTGCGGCGTCGGGGTCGTGGGCTGCGCGCTCATCCGCCGGCGCGGCGGCGGCGGCGGTGCTGCTGCGGGTGGTGGATGAGCTGGATCCGAGTCCGGGTCCGTGCGACGCCGCCCTTCGCTCGAGGTGAGCGGGCGGGGTGAGCGGGGAGCGGGGGTTGGGGTGGGAGGCACCGGGAGCGGGGGCCGGACCCCGGGTCGGGGGGCTCCAGGGGAAGGGGCAGGCGGGGCAGGTGCAGGCGACCTCACAGTTCTTGCGACGGGTCGCTGGCGTGGGGGGTGCAAGAGCGTGGGGCGTGATGAAGGTCTGCCCGGTGTGTGGTGAGGTGTACCGGCCGGACGCGGCGCGGTGCCTCGCGCACGATGTCCGGCTGCGCGCCTGGCGCGAGCCGACGACGGACACGCAGCTCGGCGTCGTCACGGACGTCGAGCTGAGCGCCGCGCCGCCCGACGAGGTCGTGGGGCTGGCGGAGACGCCGCGCGCCGAGACGCCGGGTGAGGGACGGGCGCCGGCGCCCGTGCGCGGTCGCATGCTCGGCGGACGCTACCGCCTGGGCCGGCAGCTCGGCGTCGGCGGCTACGGCGCCGTGTTCGCGGCGGAGGACCTGCTGACCCACGACCGGGTGGCGATCAAGGTCCTCACCCCGGCGGCGTCGCAGTGCGCCGAGCTGGTCACGCGCTTCCACCGCGAGGCGATCGCCGCCAGCCGCGCCCGCCACCCCCACATCGTCGACATCGCCGACTTCGACGTCGACGACGACGGCGGCCACTACATCGTCATGGAGCGCCTCGACGGGCGCGACCTGGCGGCGGCGATCGAGGAGGCGATCGAGGACGGCGGGCGGCTGGCGCCGGCGCGGGCGCTGGTCATCGCCGCCCAGTGCGCGCGCGGCCTCGCCGCCGCCCACCGCGTCGGCGTGCTGCACCGCGATCTCAAGCCGGCCAACGTCTTCCTGGTGCAGCGGCCCGACGGCGGCGAGTCGGTCAAGATCATCGACTTCGGCATCTCCAAGCTCACCCGCGCCGCCGGCGACTACACCGACGTGACCAGCTCGTCGAAGGTGGTGGGGACGCCGGCGTACATGGCGCCCGAGCAGGCGTGCGGCAACCCGCTCGACGCGCGCGCCGACGTCTACGCCCTGGGCGTGATGCTGTTCGAGATGCTGGTGGGCGAGCGGCCGTTCACCGGGCGCTCGCCGATCGAGATCCTCACCCGGCACCTCCGGGCGCCGCGGGTGCCGCCGTCGGCGTCGCGGCCGGAGCTGGCGGCGTGCCCGGGCCTCGACGCGCTGGTCCTGCGCGCGCTGGCGGCGGCGCCGGACGCTCGCTTCCGCACGATGGAGGAGCTCGGCGACGCCATCCTCGCCTGCCTGCGCGCGATCGATCCCGAGGCGGCGGAGCACGCGACCGAGATCACCGGCGAGCTGACGGCGACCGAGGACGCGGCGGCCGCCGGCGCCGCGGCGCGCGCGCGGCGCGCGTGGCGCGGGCTCGGCCTCGGGCTGGCCGCGATCGCGGTGACGGTGACGCTCGCGGTCACGACCTGGGGCGGAGAGGACGACGGGCCGGCGGTCCCCGCGGCGGCGACCGAGCG
>CAADGB010000144.1 GCA_900696455.1 uncultured delta proteobacterium | reverse complement strand
GGCCTCGACGTCGCGCGGGCGCGCCCGGCGGCGGCCGGGCCCGTCCCCGCCCCTGGCGGCGGCGACCGCGGTGGCGCCGGCGGCGGCGTCGGACGGGCGGGTTCGGGGGTGGGAGCGCGGGACCGACGACGCCGCGGGGGCGCCGGTGCTGCTGGTGACCGAGCGCGGCCAGGTGGCGCTCGAGGGCCGCGACGCCGCCCCGTCCCCCCTCGACGCCGGCGCCCCCGCCACCTCGCCCGACGCCGGTCGCGCGGGTGGGCCGCGCGGTGGCCGTCCGCCCCCGCCCGCCGACGATCCGCTGTCGCGCGCCTTCGCCCGGCGCCAGGGCGAGGTCGGCCGCTGCTTCGCGGAGCACGCCGCCGGGGTGGTGGACACGCCGTCGCTGGTGCTGCGCTTCGAGATCGACGCCGCCGGGACCCCCACCCGGGTGGAGGTGCTGCCGCCCGAGCTGGGCCAGACCGCGCTCGGCGCCTGCATCGCGCGGGTCGGGCGGGCGACCCGCTTCCCGCCCCAGGGCGGCCCCGCCGCCTTCCGCATCCCGGTCTCGGTGCGCGCCGACCGCGGAGGTGGCCGGTGACAGCGCCGGGAACGGCGCCCGGCCCCCCGCCCGGGCCGCCGGCGCTCCCGTTGTCCCCGCCGATGGTGCACCCTCGGCGTCGCCCGATGATCCGCGCCGGCCTCGCCCTCCCCCTCCTCGTCGCCCTCCTCGCCCTCCTCGGGACGATGCTCGCCGCCGCGCCCGCCCACGCCGACGGCCTGCGCGCGACCGGGCGGGTCCGCACCGCCCGCCCCGGGCCGGCGGTCGCGATCGCGCTCGGCAGCGGCTACGGCTTCACCGAGAGCGTGCTCGACGCCGACGACGCCCACCACCGCGTGGGCGGCCTCGCCGCCGTCGCGATCCGCGCCCTGCCCTGGCTCGAGCTGGGCGGGGAGGTCCGCGGCCGCTACGACCGCCACACCGGCGCCATGCCCGACGACGGCTTCGTCGGCGATCCGCGGCTGTGGCTGGCCGCCAGCCGGGCGCTGGGCGGCGAGCGCTGGCTCGCGCTGCGCCTCGGCGTGTGGCTGCCCGGCAGCGACGTGCCGTCGATCGAGCCCGACGCCGTCACCGTCGACGCCAGCGCCGCGCTCACCACCGGCGGCCCCGCCGCGCGCGTCACGGCCACCGCCGGCTTCCGCCTCGATCGCTCGAGCCGCTCGGTGGACGCCGCGCGCCTGAGCCCGGCCGATCGCCTGGGCCTCGGCCTGTCCGAGGCCAGCGCGGTCCTCCTCGGGATCGGCGCGAGCCGATCGCGCGGCGCCTGGGAGCTGGTCGGCGAGGCGAGCTGGGATCTCCTGGTCGGGGACGGCGCGCCGGCCCCCCACGAGAGCCCGATCCGGCTCGGCGCCGGCGCGCGCCGCACCCTCGACGAGTCGCTCACCCTCGAGGCGATGCTGGAGGTCGCGGCCAGCGCGCGGCCGGCGATCGACGAGACCCTGGTCGCGATCGAGCCGCGGCTCGCCGCCACCATCGGCCTGTCGTGGCGGCCGCGCCCGCCGGTGCGCGCGGCGCCGGTGGTGACGCCGGAGGTGACGACGCCGGTGGAGCCGCCACCGCCGCCGCCGCCGCCGCGCCACGGCGACGTACGCGGCCGCGTCGTCGACGCCGACGGCGCGCCCCTGCCCGGCGCGACGGTGCGCCTCGGGGCGCGCGCCGCCACCACCGGCGACGACGGCACCTTCACCCTGGCCGAGGTCGCGCCGGGCTCGGTCGACGTCCTGATCGAGCGGCCGGGCCACGAGCCGACGCGCCGCACCCTGACCATCACCGCCGGCGGCGAGGTCCAGCTCGAGGTCGCGCTGGTCCGCGTCCGCCCACCGTCGCAGATCCGGGGCGTGGTGCGCGGCTTCGACGGCAAGGGCCTGGCCGCGACCGTGCGCCTGGAGCCCGCCGGCCTCGAGGTCACCGCTGACGCCGACGGCGGCTTCCAGGTCGACGTGCCGCCCGGTCGCTACACGGTGG
This sequence comes from uncultured delta proteobacterium, assembly GCA_900696455.1. GTDB lineage: Bacteria > Myxococcota_A > Polyangia > Haliangiales > Haliangiaceae > UBA2376. The sequence goes on along the minus strand of CAADGB010000144.1, from coordinate 9,012 downwards.
TCGTGACCCTGGCCGGCTTCGAGGGCCAGCGCCGGCCGGTCGAGGTCGAGGACGAGGGCGTGGCCGTGCTCAACATCGAGCTGCGGAGGGCGCGGCGGTGACGGCGCGGGCGGCGCTGGTCGTCGTCGCCACGCTCGCCGCCTGCGGCGGTCGCGACCCGGCCGCCATCGCCGTCCTCCTCGAGGGCCAGGGCGCGGTCGAGCGCGAGCACGGCGGGCGCGCGGCCGCCGCCCCCATCGGCCAGCCCTTCCACGTCGGCGACGCCGCGCGGACCGCGGCGGCGGCGTGGGCGCGGCTACGCCTGCGCGATCGGGCCGTCCTCCGCATGGGGCCGGACACCGTCATCCGCTTCGTGGCCGGCGGCCCCCGCCTCGAGGCCGGCGTGGCCGAGGCCGAGACCGCCGCCGTCACGTTCGTCACCGAGGCCGGCCTCGCCCAGCTCGAGGCCGGCGGCGTGCTGCGCGCGACCGGCCACGCCGACGGCGTGCGCTTCCATGTCGACATCGGCCGCGCCATCCTCCAGCGCGAGGACGGGCCGCTCACCCTCGAGGCCGGCGCCGGGATCGTGGTCGCGATCGGCGGCGCGATCGTCGAGCGCAGCTCGCCACCTCCGCCTCCGCCTCCGCCCCCGCCCCACCCCGACGCCGGCACCGCGCCGGCGCCGGCGGCGCCGCCGCCGACGGTGTCGGCCGTGATCGGCGGCCGCGGCGCGAGCTCCCGCCGCGACGGCGCGCCGTGGCGCCCGCTGCCCGCCGGGCCCGCCGAGCTCCCCGCCGGGCTCGACGTCCGCCTGCCGCGCGGCGCCTCCCTCGCCCTCGCGCGCGGCGACGATCGCGCCACCGTCACCGGCCCGGCCGAGGTGACGGTGGGTGGCCCCGACGGCCCGCTCGTCTCCGCCCGCGCCGGCGCCACCCGGGTCCAGGCCCGCGCCCAGGACGTGGCGGTCGCCGTCCCCGGCGGCGTCATCGTCACCCGGGCCGGCGGCGACGCGGCCCTCGATGTCGGCCGCCGCGAGACCGTGGCCGAGGTCGAGCGCGGGCAGGCCGACCTCGACGGCGAGCGCAGCGACGCCAGCGCCCGCGCCGGCGAGACCGGCGTGCTGTCGCGGGACGGCGACGCCGCCGTCCGCGATCCGGCGCCCACCGCGATCGACGTGGCGCTGCCCGCCGGCGAGCACGCCGTCGTCCACGATCCCGCGCGCAAGGTCGCGATCCAGATCGATCTCGCCGCCGCCTGCCCGGCGGGCGGGGTGCTCGAGCTCGCCGACGGCCGCGGCTCGTTCCGCCGCCCCCGCCGCATCGGCGGCGCCCGCGCGGCGTTCTTCGCCACCGGCGGCACCACCCGCTACCGCGTCCGCTGCGACGGCGGCGGCGTCGCCGCGACCGGCTCGGTGCGGGTGGTGGCCGACTCGGGCGCGGCCCCGGTGGTGCGCACCCCGCCGGTCAACGTGATCGAGACCGACGGCCGCAAGTACTCCGTCACCTACCAGAACCGCCTGCCCGCGCTCACGATCTCGTGGCGCGAGGCGCCGGGTGCGTCGACCCTCCACGTCCAGGCCGCCGGCGGCGCCGTCCGCACCTTCGAGGGCAGCGGCCGCCACCAGCTCGCCGCTGGCACCCTCACCGAGGGCAGCCACACCGTCTGGATCACCGCCGGCGCCCGCAGCTCGCCGCGGACCACGGTCCGCATCGGGTTCGACAACGCCGCGCCGACGGCCCAGATCACCGCGCCGCCGGCGCGAGCGGCGTGGGCCGCCACGGTCGCGGTGAGCGGCGTGACGGTGGAGGGCTGGAGCGTCGCCGTCGACGGCCGCGCCGCCGAGCGCGACGGCTCCGGCCGGTTCCGGGCCACGGTCGAGGCCGACGGGAAGCGGACCTTCACCATCCGTCTCGCCCACCCCCAGCACGGCGTCCACTACTACCTGCGCCGCCGGCGCTAGCGCGCCCCGCGCGCCGCCCGACCTTCACGCCCCGCCCGGACCCCCCCGCGGCCGCCGGATTGGCCTGTTCCTTCGCCTGGTTGGACCTCTCGGGCCGACGTGGTGTCAGTCGTCCCCGCCTGGGGGTTTGCCCCCCAAACCACCCGGGGCCCCGGCCCGGCACTCCGGACCTCCGCCCCCAGGAATCCTGGCTCCACGCGCACTTGCGCAGAGATCGTACATCCGCCCCCGTGCCGCCCGTGGTCGGCATGACCGTTGCTGTACTGACCGGCCATGATGGGTCTGCCGGTCTCACGCGCTCGTCCGGGTACCCGGAAGGCGATGCTGGACGTCCTCTGCCGCCACCTCCCGATGATCCGCCTCCGCGTGTCGCTCGCGGCCGCCCTCGCGCTGGCCGCGGTGGCGTGCACCGGCGACATCGTCGATCCCGACGGCGATCCGCTCGAGGCCGCGATGCGGGCGTTCGACACCAACGTCGCGCCGACCATGCAGATCAAGTGCGCGAGCTGTCACACCTCGACCCAGAACCCGCAGTTCATGAAGCCCGATCCGACCCTGCGCGAGGGCGTGCTCGGCTTCAACGGCGGCGCCCTGGTCGACATGATGGATCCGGTCGCCAGCCGCCTCTCGGTCTACGCCTCGTCGCAGGCCCACGCCACCGTCGGCGTCAACTACACCCCGGCCGAGGCCGCCCAGGTCACCGCCTGGGTCGAGCTCGAGGCCCTCGCCGCCGGCGTCACCCCCGATCCGGTCGTCGAGACCGCCAAGATCACCCCGACCCTCGGCGCCAACGAGATCGACCTGGCCACGATCGGCCTCACCGGCTCGAAGCTGACGTTCGACTACCAGCCGCTGGCCACCGGCATGTACCTGTCGCGCATCCAGGTCGACGCCGGCACCGGCGGCGTGCGCCTGGTCCACCCGCTGTTCGTGGTCTGGGACGGCGCCCAGGCCATCCCCGATCCCATCGACCGCTTCAGCGACATCGACCTGACCGTGGCCGAGGCCTCGACCAGCATGGTCGGCGGCGGCACCGCGGTCTTCGTCGACATCCCGCCCCAGGGCCAGCGCTCGCTCCACTTCAAGACCGCGACCTTCGCCAACGGCATGCCGCCGTCGGACGACGGCGGCATCATCGGCGGCGGCTGCAAGGCGGTGCCGCAGTTCACCGCCAACGCCCGCACGCCGCTGCAGGGCAACTGCACGAGCTGCCACGCCGGCGGCAACCAGAGCGCGACCAACGCCACCGACATGCGCGACCTCGGCGACGATCTCAAGCAGGCCGAGGCCTGCGCCCAGATCCTGTCGCGGGTGTCCAAGCTCAACCCCGACCAGAGCTCGGTGCTCGAGTCGGTGCGGCCGGGCTCGCCGGTCAACCACCCCTTCAAGTTCCCCAACCAGGGCGCGTTCGACGCCTACCGCGCGTCGATGCTGGTCTGGATCAACGCCGAGGCGGCGCCGTGAGGACCGCGAACCTGTCTGTCGAGGAGAAGCCCATGCGCACCACGTCCACGCTCGCCTGCACGCTCGCCGCGGCCCTCGCCGGCGCGGCCTGCACCGGCGCCACCACCACCGGTGACGATCAGGGAGGCGACGACGATCCCATCCCCACCGACGAATGGGACCGCCGGCTCGGCGAGCGCGAGTACGACTACAGCGCCGCCCTCCGCATCGCCGCCCTCCGCCTGACCGGCAACCTGCCGACCCTGGCCGAGGTCAAGGCGGTGGCCGACGCCGGCAGCCTGGCCGCCCAGAAGGCGGTGTACGAGTCGTTCGTCGCCAGCTACCTCGACGCCCCGGCCTTCGCCAACCAGATGGTGGCGTTCTGGCGCGACACCTTCAAGATGGGCCGCTCGGCGATGCTGGACACCGCCCCGGTGTTCGCCGCCCAGCTCACCGTCGAGAACCGCGCGCTGGGCGAGCTGTTCACCGCCGCCACCGGCACCTGCCCCACCTTCGACGCCCAGGCCGGGACCTTCACCGCGGCCGACTGCCAGAACGGCGTCACCACCCACGCCGGCATCCTGACCAACCCGGGGGTGCAGGCGCACTTCTACTCCAACATGGCGTTCCGCCGCGTGCGCTGGGTGCAGGAGGCCTTCGCCTGCACCGCGTTCCCGGCCGAGCTCACCGAGGTGCCCATCGACCTGGGCACGGCCCAGGCCTACACCGCGCCGTGGCCGTTCGAGTCGATCTCCGGCCTCACCAACGGCGGCACCGTCGACTTCCACGACACCAGCGCGGTCGTGTGCGCCAACTGCCACGCCACGATGAACCACCTGGCGCCGCTCTTCGCCTACTTCGACGAGGACGGCCAGCTCCAGACCACGATCCAGGTCCAGACCCCCAACGAGGGCGCGCCCGACGCCAAGCTCACCGACTGGCTGCCCGCCGGCGAGGCCACCGCCTGGCGCTACGGCGTGCCGGTCGCCGACCTGCCGGCGCTGGGCGCGGCCATGGCCGCCGACGCCAAGGTCGCCGAGTGCGCGGTGGCCCGCTTCTGGAACTTCGCCCTGGGCAAGGGCGACATCGTCGACACCCTGTCGATCGTGCCGTCCGAGGTCATCGCGACCCAGGTCGCGGCCTTCCAGAGCGGCGGCCAGACCCTGCGCGACGCGGTCTTCGCCGTCTTCACCGCCGACGACTTCGTGAAGTTCTGAGCCCGAGGAGGAGCCCCATGACGACCAAGCCCATCACGCCCGCCCTCCTCGGCATCCTCGCCGCCGCCGCCCTCGGCTGCACCGGCGAGGACCTGACGCCGACCGACGACACGCCCCGCCCCAGCGGCAACGCCGCCGGCAACGAGGAGACCACCTACGATCACGAGGACACGAGCGTCGACCCGTTCGAGCTGCTCGAGCGGCTGCGCAACGAGGGGCCGCCCCGCTACTCGTCGCGGATCCATAGCTGCCCCAAGATGCGCTACGAGACCATGGGCGCGTTCCTGGCCTCGCGCGGCGTCAACCTGGCCAGCACCACCGCGATGTCGGCGGGCCGGATGTGGCGCGAGAGCGACCAGGCCCTGGGCGCGCCCAACTACGGCGCCCGCCAGCGCGAGGCCCGCGAGCTGTCGACGGCCACGGCGTCGAAGCTGTTCGACATCTTCGTCCAGGCCGCGCCCGAGATCATCGCCGCCATGCCCAACCGCGCCGAGTGCACGGTGGCCGGCGTCGGCACCGAGATGTTCAACGCCGCCGACCAGTGCACCGCCGACGGCATCGCCTGCCTGCTCGGCCTGCCGGCCACCGCCAGCCACCTCGAGCTGTGCAACCTCACCGTCCAGCGCGCCAGCGACGTCGAGAAGGGCAAGCGGATCGCCGTCGCCAGCCTGCTCGCTGCCGCCCACACCTGCGAGTGAACCAGGAGACCGCCATGGCCACGAACAAGAAGACTCCCAAGCACGCGGTTCGCGAGCTCGGTCGCCGCGACCTGATCAAGTGGAGCCTCTTCGCCGGCGCCGCCCTGGGGCTGGCGCGGTGGAAGGTCTACGAGGTCCTCGAGGACACGGTGGGGCCGGCCTACGCCGCCGACGCCGCCTGCCACCCCACCAACCGCAGCGTCCACATCGTCGCCGGCAACGGCGGCTTCGCCTGGTTCCAGCTCCTGTGGCCGCACAACGACGTCGCCGCCGCCGGCAACGATCAGTTCGCGTTCCACGCCCCCGGCCAGCAGACCCTGGCCGCGGGCACCGACCGGCCGCTGACCCTGGCCCCCGAGTCGCCGTTCCGCACCGCGACCGGCAACAAGCAGATCACGGCGTTCATGGCCGGCGGCAACGAGACCCACCGCCGCGATCCGATCACCGCCACCAACCTCGGCGGCAGCTCGATCATCGCCATCTCGGCGGCGATGCAGGTGACCAACCCGTCGGTCATCCCGGTGGTCACGATCAACAACGTGCCCTTCGGCAACGCCCCGGGCGCGCCCCGGCCGTCGGCGGTGGGCTCGGCCGAGCAGTTCGTCGGCCTGTTCAACAGCGCCGCCTCGCGCTCGGGTGGCCTGCTCGAGAACGCCGGCGACGCCGGCCTCTACGACGCCCACTACGCGGCGATGGCCTCGCTCAACCGCGCCGCCAACCGCCCTACCCAGACCCGCGCCTACGGCACGGCCAAGACCGCGGCCCGCCTGCTCGGCACCAACCTGGCCGGGCAGCTCGCCATCACCGACGCCGACCGGCTGCGCTACGGCATCGACGGCGGCACCCGCAACAACGTGCGCGAGCTGGCCGAGAACCTGATCGTCACCGCCAAGGCCTTCCGCATGGGCCTGACCTCGAGCGTGGTCATGCCGGCGATGAACGACGACCCGCACAACGCGTTCAACGACATGGCCAGCCTGCGCAGCACCGCCGCCACCCTGGGCCGCATCCTCGACGGCTTCATGGCCGACCTGGCGTCCACCCAGGACGCGAGCTGCGCCGGCACCACCCTCGCCGACAACGTGGTGCTGACCATCCACGGCGACACCCCCAAGAACCCGCGGGCGCGCTCGGGCTGGCCCGACGGCACCCCGTCGGATTCGAACTGGATGTACGTCTACGGCAACGGCCTGCTCAAGACCGGCTGGTTCGGCGGCGTCCTCCGCGACGGCACCGTGCGCGGCTTCGATCCCGCCACCGGCGCCGAGAACGGCGCCACCTCGCGCGAGCTGGCGGCGCCGGCGTCGGCGGCGGTGGCCTACGCCGTGGCCAAGGGCGACATGCGGCGGGTCGGCGACTTCGCCCGCGGCGTCAACATCGGCGGCGTCGTCCGGCCGATCACGATGTGACCCCGGCGGCGCCGGCCGCCCCCACGCTCGCGGTCGCCCGGCCGCGAGCGTTTTTTTCGAGCGGGCGCGGGTGCGAGCCCCGGCGGCTTGCTAGGGTGCGCCCGTGCGCGCCGCCGTCCGTCTCGCCTGCCTCGCGCTCGTCGCCGGCGTCGCCCTCGCCCCCGGCGCCGGCTGCAAGAGCGAACCGACCGGCGCCGCCGGCAAGGCCAGCGGCCAGGCGGGATCGGACCGCGACGACGGCGATCAGTCGCTGTTCGATCGCGAGCGCCAGCCCGAGGTCATCATCAACGCCCTCGGGCTCGGTCCCGGCAAGCAGGTGGCCGACATCGGCGCCGGCACCGGCCTCCTGACCGTCCACGTCGCGCGCGCGGTCACGCCCGGCGGCCGCGTGGTCGCCACCGACATCGACAAGGCGGTGCTCGAGTACCTGCACGCGCGCATGGTCGCCGCCGGCTTCGACCACGTCGTCGAGGGCCGGGTGGTGGCCCCCGACGACCCCGGGCTCGAGCCCGGGCGCTTCGACGCGATCCTCCTCGCCCAGGTCGATCACTACTTCGACGATCGCACGGCGTGGCTCGCGCGCGCCGCCCCCGCCCTCAAGCCGGCGGGCAAGCTCGCCATCGCCAACCGCCTCCACCTCCGCGCGGCGGCGGTGGCCGCCGCCGAGGCCGCCGGCTTCCGGCTCGTGACGGAGGTCGCCGACGTCCCCGGCCAGTTCGTGGCAGTCTTCGAGCTGGCCGGCGCCCCGCCGGCGACGCCGCCGCCCCCACCCCCGCCCAAGGCCAAGGCCACCCCATGATCGCTCGCCGCGCCGTGCTCGCCGCCGCCGCCGTCACGCTGCTCGCCGCCTGCCCCGGCGACGACGGTCCCGACCACCCCAACCCGCCGCGGCTGTGGCTCGCCCTCGACGGCTCCGAGGTCGAGGTCCGCCTGGTGCCGGTCGAGCCGCCACCCTTTTGAGCGCCTGGCGTCGGGGCCGGTCGGTCCCTCGAGGCAGAGTACACGCTGCTCGGCGACGTCCCCGCCGGGACCTGGCGGCTCATCGCCGACGGCATCATCGTGTTCCCGGTCGACGTCCGCTTCGAGATCCTGTGGCGGCGGGCGGGCGCGGGGGAGGACGTGACGATCGTGATGTGGGACCACCACTTCGAGCCGCTGCCCCAGGGCTTCGACGCCCAGGCCTACGAGGTCACGGCGCGGGGCCAGGCCATCGACCAGGAGCCGGGCGACCAGCTCGTCTTCCGCTACACCGGCACCAACAGCACCCAGCCGATGGCCTACGTGCCCAACGGCGACGGCGCGCTGGCCAACGGCCGGATCCCGTACATCGTCCTGCCGTGAGCCGCCGGGGCGGGCGGTGTCCTCGCCGGGACCGACCGATCGACCAGCGCGTGTGGTTCCTTCACACGCGCTGACCGAGCCCTGACGTCGCGGACGAATCCGGCGGCCCGGTCGAGCGTTCCAGGGGTGATGCGCCGCTCGCCGGTCCGGATCGCCGCCCTCGTCGCGCTCGGGCTCGCGCTCGGGTCCACCACCGCCCGGGGGGCGCCGGCCGACGACGCCCGCGCCTGGCTCGACGGCCTGACCGCGCGGCTCGTCGCCGACCTCGCCGACGGCCACCCGCTGGTGGTCCAGGTCCACGTGCCGCTGTGCGACAACGACATCATCCCGTGCGGCAACGCCCGCCTCGGCGACGGCGAGCGCCCCGAGCGGAACCTGTACTGGGGGACGAGCGAGGGCATGGTCGGCTGGTTCGGGCGCCGCGGCAGCGGCTGGACCCAGGTGCTCGACGGCGACGGCGCGACCGTGGGCGAGGACGACGTCCTCGACGTCCGGGTGTGGCGGCGCCAGCTCGCGACCCCGGCGGCGTGGCGGCGCGCCGGCGCCCCGGCGCGCTTCACCGTGTACGTCGTCGCCCAGGCCTGGCGCGGCGAGGAGATCCACCAGGCCTTCACCCGCTACGCCGACGATCTCCACGGGGTGACCACGACCGAGCTCGCGCTCGCCGACGGCACGCGCCTGCGCGCCGGCGGAGGCGCCCACGTCGTCGCCTACGTCGGCCACAACCACCTGATGGACCTCGCCGGCTTCGACTGGGGCGCGGTGGCGCGGCGGGCCGACGCGCGGCCACGCGGCGCGATCGCCATCGCCTGCCACACCGCCGCCTACATGCAGGACGTGGTGCCGGGGCCGGGCCGGGTGCCGCTGGTCCTCACCCGCGACTTCCTCCTGGCATCGTCGGCGGCGCTCGAGGGCGCGGTGCTCGGCCTCGCCGGCGGCGGCGACTACGCGGCGATCCGCCGCCG
>CAADGB010000143.1 GCA_900696455.1 uncultured delta proteobacterium | reverse complement strand
CCCACTTGAGCTCGGGGATGACCTCGAAGTTCATGCCGTAGACGCCGCACAGGAAGGTCAGCGGCAGGAAGATGACGCTCACCACGGTCAGCTTGCTCATGACCTTGTTGGTCTGGTGCGCGACCATGGACATGTAGTTGTTGAGCGCGCCCGAGAGGATGTCGCGGTCGACCAGCACGTCCTGCAGCACGCGCTCGACCGTGCCCACCATGTTGGCCAGGAACGGCTGGGTGGCCTCGCTGACGAACGGCGACTTGCGGCTCGACAGATCGGTCAGGACGGAGCGCGCCGGCAGCACGACCTTGCGCAGGTGGAGCAGGTCGGAGCCGAGCTCGGAGGCGTCGGCGAAGATGCGCTCGTCGACCTCGCCGATGAGCGTGCGCTGGACCTCCTCGGCCCGCTCCTCGAAGGCCTTGTGCACGGCCAGGTAGTTGTCGATGAGGTGATCCCACAGCTCGTAGAGCATGAAGCTCGGGCTCTGGGCGAAGCGGACGAAGTCGGCGTGGTAGCTCCGGCGCACCGACTCGAGGAAGACCGGCTGACCGCGGTGCAGGGTGAGCAGGAAGTCGGCGCCCATGAGCACGTCGACCCGCTCGAGGTCGAACTTGTGGCCGACCAGGCGACAGCCCGACATCACCAGGTGGATGTAGTCGTCGTAGCGCGCGATCTGGGTGGCGGGCTCGCGGGTCAGCGCGTCCTCGACGATCTCGGGCGCGATCAGCGCGAGCTGACCGAGGAGCGCGCGGGCGTCGTCGACGCGGGCGACGTCGACGTCGATCCACACGAACTTGCCGGCGGCCATCGCCGCCCGGGCCTCGGCGACCGGGATGATGGGCGCCTGCGTCTTGCCGAAGTCGAACGCCACCACCACCGCCAGCGGATCGGCGGCGGCCATGGCGACGCTGTCGGCGGCGGCTGGGACACTGCCGGACGCGCCGGCCTCGGGCTCGGACATCGGCCCTGATGATACGCAAGTTCGGGCGCGGCGGTGGCCCGGCGCGCGGTCAGGCCCCCCCCCTCACGGGGACGGGGAGGCCGGGATCACCGCATCAGGTGGGTCAGATCCTTCACGACCTTGGTCGGCGCGCCCGCCTTGACCTCGACGGTGAAGGTCTGGTTGATGCGGTGCTCGCGGTTGACCAGGGTGATCGTGCGCGTCCCCGGCGCCACCGCGAGCTCGCGCTGCGGCGTCTTGAGCCCGGTGCGCTTGCCGTCGATGTAGATCTCGCACGGCGGCTTGGCCCCCAGCATCAGGACGCCGCCCTTGCCCGCCGGCGCCGGCGCGCCGGCGCGCGGCGCGGCCATGGCCACCGCCGGCGCGGCCTTCGGGGCCCGCGGGGCCGGCGTCGGGTCCACCTTCGGGGCCGGCGTCGGGCGCGGCCGGGGCGCGACCCGCTCGATCGTCGCGGTCGCGCCCGCCGGCGCCGCGGCGGGCGGCGGGGCCTCGCCGCGGCGCGCGGGCGTCACCACCGCGGTCGAGGTGCTCAGATCGACCGCCAGCTCCCGCGCCGCCGATGGATCGAGGGCGACCAGGGTCGAGCGGTGGCCGGGCAGGCTGAACATCAGCTCGTGCGCGCGCGATGGATCGAGGGCGTGCTCGAGCGGGGTCACGCCGAGCGTGACCGTGGTGCCGCTGTCGACCAGCAAGACGGTGGCCCCGGGCGGGGTCGAGGTCAGGGCGACGGTGACCGGCGCCGGCGCCGCCGGCTCGACGACCACCGGCTCGACGACCACCGGCTCGGCCACCGCCGGCTCGACGACCGCCGGCTCGGCCACCGCCGGCTCGACGACCGCCGGCTGGGCGGCCGCCGGCTCGACCGCGACCGGCGCCGCGGCCACGGCCGCCGCGGCCACCGGCGCGACCGGCTCGACGGTGGCGCCGGCCGGCGCGGGCGCGGACGGCGAGGCGGCGGGCGCGGTGGAGCGCGCCGGCGCCACCGACGGCTTGCCGGCCGCCCACACCACGATCGCGGTCGCGACCAGGCCCCCGGCGAACGCCGCCGACAGCCACAGCATCGAGCGCGCCCGGCTCGAGCGGCGGCGCGGCACCGGGCCGGACAGCTCGACGCGGTCGACCGCGAGGCTCTCCTGGAACCACGCCGCCTCGTCACCGGGCAGCGACGGGATCGCGCCGAGCGCGCTGGGGCGAGCGGCCAGCGGCGCGACCGGCCCGATGGCGAGCGGCGGGATCGGCGCCGCGACCCGGGGCAGCGGCTCGGCGACGGTGATCGGCATGTCGTCGAGCTGATCGCCGTCGTCCTCGAGGTGCGCCTCGAGGTGCTCGTCGAGCTCCTCGTCGAGCAGCTCGGGATCGAGCTGATCGAACGGGCGCGTCGGGACGTCCTCCTGCGGGGCGTGCGCCAGCGCGTCGATCGCCGGCGGCGGGACCGGCGACGGCGTCTCGAGCACCGGCGGCGCGAGCACCGGCGGCGCCGCCGCGGGCACGGCGGTCAGGCCGGTCTCGGTGGCCTGGGGCGCGCGCCGGCGGGGCAAGGGCGCCGGCGGATCGGCCGGGGCGGCGATGCGCGCCGGGAACGGGCGCGGCAGCGCGGGCCGGCGCGCGGGGGGTGGACTCTCGAACAGCGCGTCGTCGGTGTCGAGCGTCTTGGTCTGCGCCATCTCGATCAGGCGGTTGACGGCGGTGTTCTCCGTCCTGGTGCCCTGGGCCATGGAAGCCTCCGCGAAGGTTACGTACGGTCCCCCGACCGCGGAGGGTCGTACCACGCCGGCTCCCGGGCCCCGCACGAACACCGGCTGACACGATCTGAGCGCGGCGAGCCTCGCCGCCTCGCCTCGTGCGGTGACGTGCCGTCGTGTACGACCCGCGACTACAGCGCGTGATCAGCCGTGATCACGTGCCGATCGCCGCGCGGGCCGGCGACGCGCCGGGCGCGCCGGCGTCGGGTGCGTCGGTCGCGCAGGCGCAGCCGTGGACCTCGACGGTGAGGTGGGCGAGGTCCGCCACGGCCAGGATCTGCTCGCGGAAGTGGCCGACGTCGCGCGGCGCGGCGCTGACCAGCGAGACGATGCAGCCGCGCTTGCCCGGCGCCAGCTCCCAGACGTGGAGGTCGACGACCCGCACGCCCGCTTCCCCCTCGAGGCGACGCTCGATGCGCTCGACCAGCTCGGTGGACGGTACGACATCCACGAGCTGAGCGCCGGCGTCCCGGCACAGCCCCACCGCCCAGCGGGCGATGAGGACGCCGCCGAGGAAGCCCATCGCCGGATCGAGCCACCACACCCCGGCGTACTCGCCCCCGAGCAGGGCGGCGATGGCCAGCACGCTGGTCAGGGCGTCGGCGAGGACGTGGAAGTACGCGGCGCGCAGGTTGTGATCGGTGATGACCTCGCCGGCCGCGGCGCCCGTCCTCCGGGCGCGGCCCGGCGCGCCCGCGTGCTCGTGCTCGTGCTCGTGCTCGTGCTCGTGCTCGTGCTCGTGCTCGTGCCCGGGATGCGTGTGGCCGTGGCCGCCGCCGAGCAGGAACGCGCACACCAGGTTGACGACCAGGCCGATCACCGCCACCGGCAGCGCCTCGGCGAACTGGACCGCGGGTCGGTCGAACAGCCGCTGCCCCGACTCGATCCCCATCCACAGCGCGACCACGCCCAGCGCCACGCCGCTGGTGTAGCCGGCCAGCGCGTAGACCTTGCCGGTGCCGAAGGTGAAGCGACTCGAGGTGGCGCGGGTGCGCGCGAACCAGTAGGCGAGGAGCGCCAGCCCCAGCGCCCCGGCGTGGGTCGCCATGTGCCAGCCGTCGGCGGTGAGCGCCATCGAGCCGGTGACGTGGCCGGTCACCAGCTCGGCCGCCATGGTCACCAGCGTCAGCGCCACCACCCAGCGCGTCCGCCGCTCGCCGCGCTCCACCATCACCGCGAAGTCGTGGTGATGGGCGTGATCGGACGGATCGTGGGGCGTCATCGCGGCGTCGGCCCACTGTAGCAGCCGGCGGTGAGGCGGCGCAGCCTCCACCGGCCCCGCCCGACGAGGGCGTCAGTGCCCGCCGAGATAGGCCTTGCGGATGGCGTCGTCGGCCGCCAGCTCGCGGGCCGGCCCCGAGGTCACCAGGCTGCCGACCTCGAGGACGTGGCCGGTGCTGGCGACGCCCAGGGCCATGTGCGCGTTCTGCTCGACCAGGAGGATCGTCGTGCCCTCGGCGGCGATCGTCCTGACGATCTTGAAGATGAGCTGCACGATCTGCGGGGCCAGCCCCAGCGACGGCTCGTCGAGGAGCAGGAGCCGGGGGCGGGCCAGCAGCGCGCGGGCGATGGCCAGCATCTGCTGCTCGCCGCCCGACAGCGTGCCGGCGTTCTGGCTCAACCGCTCCTTGAGCCGGGGGAACAGCGTCAGCGCGTGCTCGCGATCGCGCGCCACCGCGGCGTGATCGCGGCGCAGGTAGGCGCCGATGGCCAGGTTCTCGTCGACGCTCAGGTTGGCGAAGATGCCGCGACCCTCGGGGGCGTGGGCCAGGCCGAGGGCGACGATCTGGTGCGGCGGCAGGCCGGTGGTGTCGCGCCCGGCGAAGCGCACCCGGCCCTTGCTGGCCCTCACGACGCCCGAGATCGCGCGCAGGGTCGTGGTCTTGCCGGCGCCGTTGGCGCCGATGAGCGCGACCACCTGCCCCTCGTCGACCGTGAACGACACCCCGCGCAGGGCGTGGATGCCGCCGTAGCGGACCTCGAGCCCGTCGACCTCGAGCAGCGCCATCAGCCCGCGTCTCCCGGCGGCGCCGCCGCGCCGTCGTCGGGCACGCCGAGGTAGGCCTCGATCACCGCCGGATCGTGCTGGACGGCGGCCGGCTCGCCGCGGGCGATCGTGACGCCGTGATCGAGGACGGTGATGTGCTCGCAGATGTCCATGACCAGGCCCATGTCGTGCTCGATGAGCAGGATCGCGACGTCGAAGCGCTCGCGCAGCGACTGGATGAGGCCGCGCATCGCCTTCTTCTCCTGGGTGTTCATGCCCGCCACCGGCTCGTCGAGGAGCAGCACCCGCGGCTCGGTGGCGAGGGCGCGCGCGATCTCGAGCCGGCGCTGGTCGCCGTAGGGCAGGCTCTTGGCCTGCTCGTCCTCGCGGTGGGCGATGCCGAGGATGGCGAGCAGCTCCCGCGCGCGCTCGAGGATCGCGGCCTCCTCGGCGACGTAGAGGGGCGTGCGCAGGAAGGTGCGCAGGAGCCCGGAGCGCGCCCGCACCGCCGCCGCCACCCGCACGTTGTCGAGCACGCTCAGCTCGGCGAACAGGCGGATGTTCTGGAAGGTGCGGGCCAGCCCGGCCCGGGCGATCTGGTTGGGGCGCAGGCCGTCGACGCGGACGCCGCCGAGCCGGATCGACCCGCTGTCGGGGCGGTAGACGCCGGTGAGCAGGTTGAAGACCGTGGTCTTGCCGGCGCCGTTGGGGCCGATGAGCCCGTGCAGGCCCCGCGCCGGCACCCGCAGGCTGAGCTCGGTGACCGCCTTGAGGCCGCCGAAGGCGATCGACAGCCGGTCGGCGTCGAGGGCCGGCGCCGCCGCGCTGGCCCCGGCCGCCGCCGCGCTGGCCCCGGCCGCCGCCGCGCTGGCCCCGGCCGGCGGGGCCGCCGCGCTCACGACGCCCCCCGGCGGAACACGCGCCGCCACGGCCCCAGCTCCCACAGCTCGCGGATCCCGAACAGGCCCTGCGGGCGCAGGATCATCACCAGCACCAGGGCCAGGGCGTAGAAGATCATGCGGTACTCGGAGAACTCGCGGAAGACCTCGGGCAGGATCGTCAGCGCGGTCGCCGCCACCACCACGCCCGAGATCGAGCCCATGCCGCCGAGGACGACGATGATCACCAGGTCGATCGACTTCTGGAAGCCGAGGTCGGCGGGGCGCAGGCTGTTGCCCAGCTCGTGGGCGTAGAGGCCGCCGCCGATGCCGGCGAAGAACGCCGACAGCACGAAGGCCGAGACCTTGACCCGGGTCGTGGGCACGCCCACGGCCTCGGCGGCGACCTCGTTCTCGCGCACGGCGAGGAGCTGGCGGCCCTTGCTCGAGGTCTTGAGGCGGTAGGCGACCAGGAGGACGATCATCACGAACAGCCAGATCCAGAACGGGTTCTTGGGATCGAGGTAGCGCGGCGCGCCGAAGAAGCCGAGGGCGCCGCCCAGGTTGTCGGCCAGCGACCACGCGCTCGCCGCCTCCACCGCCCGCGGGTCCATGACCACGTCGTCGGTCTGCTGCAGGAGCACGCGGACGATCTCGCCGAAGCCCAGGGTGACGATCGCCAGGTAGTCGCCGCGCACCCGCAACGACGGCAGCCCCACCAGCAGGCCGGCCAGCGCCGCGACCAGGCCGCCGATCACGCAGCCGGCGACCAGCAGCAGCTCGCCGGGGCCGAGGAAGCCGCCGTGGATGTCGCGGCTGCCCCACAGCTTGATCGAGCCGTAGAAGACGATGCCGGCGGCGACGTAGCCGCCCACCGCCATGAACCCGGCGTGGCCGATCGAGAACTGGCCGGCGAAGCCGTTGACGATGTTGAGGGCGACGCCGACCAGGATCGCGATCCCGACGTCGAGCATCAGCTTGCCGTAGAAGTCGCCGACCGCCGGCGCCAGCGCCGTCTGCATCAGGTAGGCGAAGGCGAAGCCGACCGCGATCGGCCACGCCGAGCCGGCGACCGCGCGGACCAGGGCCGGGCGGTGCGCGGCGGCGCGCTCGGCCAGGGTCTTCATACCTTCTCCACCGTGGCCTTGCCGAGCAGGCCGCCGGGCTTGAGGATGAGGACCGCGATCAGGATGCCGAAGACGTAGACGTCGCGCATCTGCGGCGAGCGGTAGGCGGCCCCGAACATCTCGACGAAGGCGATCAGGAAGGCGCCGGCGACCGCGCCCCGCACGTTGCCGATGCCGCCGACCACCGCGGCCACGAAGGCCTTGAGCCCCAGCAGCACCCACACCGAGTCGGCCGACTGCAGGAGGTTGCCGTACTTGAGGCCGTAGATCATGCCGCCGGCGGCGGCCAGGGCCGAGCCGATCATGAACGTGTACGAGATGATCATGTCGACGTTGATGCCCATGAGCGCGGCGGTGCGCTCGTCGAACGACACCGCGCGCATCGCCTGCCCCATGCGGGTGCGGAACACCAGCCACTGCAGCGCCACCAGCAGCGTGAACGCCAGCACCACCACCACCACGTCGACCACCGGCACCCGGACCCCGGCCAGCGTGAACAGCGCCTCCTCGCTCAGGAGCTTGGGCATGGCCTGGGGCTGGGTGCCGAAGACCCACTTGAGCTGGCCGCTGTTCTGCAGGAACAGCGACACGCCGATCGCGGTGATGAGCACGTTGAGGCGCGGCGCCCGCCGCAGCGGGCGGTAGGCCAGGCGCTCGATCGTGAAGCCGAGCGTCGCGCACACCGCCATCGACATCGCCAGGATCACCGGCATCGCGAACAGCGGCGAGTCGGTGCCGGCCCAGCCGATGGCCGCGGCGAAGACGAACGCCATCCACGCCCCGATCGTGACCACGTCGGAGTGGGCGAAGTTGATGAAGCGCAGGACCCCGTAGACCAGCGTGTAGCCCAGCGCGATCAGCGCGTAGAGACTGCCGAGGGTCAGCCCGTTGAGGCAGACCTGGACGAACTTGGTCACGTCCACGGCGTCACGAGGGGGCGAGGGGGCGAGGCGGCCGGCTCAGGGCTGGTAGCGCTTGACCGGGACCCGGCGCCCGGCCTCGACCTTGACCACCACCGCCGACTTCTTGGCGTCGCGGTTGGGATCGATCGTGATGACGCCGGTGACGGCGCTGAAGTCCCGGGTGGCGGCGATGGCCGCGGCCAGGTCCTTGCCCGACAGCGACGGCGCCCGGTCCATGGCGTCGAACAGGAGGTTGGCGGCGTCGTAGCCGAGCGCGGCCAGGCCGTCGGGCTTGGCGCCGTACTCGGCCTGGTACTTGGTCACGAAGTTCTGGACCTGGGGCTGCTCCTCCTCGGGGGAGTAGTGGTTGGAGTAGTAGCTGCCCTGGACCGCCTCGCCGCCGATCTCCTCGAGCTTGTCCGAGTCCCAGCCGTCGCCGCCGACGAACGGGGCGGTGATGCCGAGCTTGCGCGCCTGGCGCATGATGTTGGCGGCCTGGGTGTAGTAGCCGGGGAGGAAGATGACGTCGGGGTTGGCCTGCTTGATCGACGAGAGCTGCGCCGACACGTCGGGATCGCTCGAGGCGTAGGCCTGGCGCGTGACGACCGCCCCGCCCAGCTCCTTGAACGACCGCTCGGCGTAGTCGGCGAGGCCCTTGGAGTAGGGCTGGCCCTGGTCGAACAGGATCGCCGCCTTCTGCGCCTTCAGCTCCTCGCGCGCGAACTGGGCCATGACCCGGCCCTGGAAATCGTCGAGGAAGCAGACCCGGAAGACCATGTCGCCGATCTGCGTGACCTGAGGGTTGGTCGACGACGGCGAGATCATCGGCACGCCGTACTGCTGGGCGATCTGTCCGCCGACCATCGACAGCCCCGACGCCACCTCGCCCAGGAGCGCCGTCACCTTCTCCTGGGTGACCAGGCGGGTGACCGCGTTGCCGGCGTCCTGGGGCTTGCCGGCGTCGTCGAGGGTGGTCAGCCGGATCTTGCGCCCCTTCAGCGTGCCGGCGTCGATCGCCGCGTTGCGCTCCTTGATCGCCAGCTTGATGCCCTGGTCGGTCGACTGCCCGTAGGTCGCCTCCGAGCCGGTGAGCGAGGCGTAGTGGCCGACGTGGATGGGCCCGGTCGCCGGCGCGCCGCCACCACCGCCGCCGCCGCCGCCACCGCCGCCACCGCCGCCGCCGCTGGTGTTGCGCTTCTGCTCGCAGCCGGCCGCGCCGAGGCAGAGCCCCGCCACCAGCGCCAGCCCGAGGGTGCGCGCGACGGCCGGCCCGAGGGCGTGCCCCGGGGCGCGAGTGTCAGGACCGCATGGACGCCAACCGCTCAGATTCACGGGCGATCTCCTTTGGGTGCCGAGGAGCGATAGCCGACGCTCGGCCCCCAAGTCAACCCCGCGCGCCCCCGGTGTGGTACACGCCGGCCTTGCCGCGCCGCGCCGTCCGCGCCGCCCGGCGCCCATGAGCGAATCCCCGACCGCGCCCGCCGGGCCGCCGAAACGCATCTCGACCCAGAGCCAGGCGGTCCATTACACCGGCAAGAAGGAGCTGGCGCTGGTCTCCCTCGGCGCCCTCGGCGTCGTCTACGGTGACATCGGCACCTCGCCGCTGTACGCGATGAAGGAGTGCCTGACCGGCCGCCACGGGGTCGAGGCCAGCCACGCCAACGTCCTCGGCGTGCTGTCGCTGGTGTTCTGGGCGCTGACCCTGGTGGTGGTCGTCAAGTACCTGACCTTCGTCCTGCGCGCCGACAACAAGGGCGAGGGCGGCATCCAGGCCCTGGCCGCGCTCGTCGCCTCGACCCGCAACGGCGGTCGGCGGCTCGCCCTGCCCATCCTGGCGGCGCTGTTCGGCACCGGCCTGCTCTACGGCGAGGGCGTCCTGACGCCGGCGATCTCGGTGCTGGGCGCGGTCGAGGGCCTCAACGTCGCCACCACCGCCTTCGAGGAGCTGGTCGTGCCCATCGCGGTCGTGATCCTGATCGCGCTGTTCGTGGTCCAGCGCTTCGGCACCCACCGCATCGGCGCGGTCTTCGGCTGGGTGATGCTGGTGTGGTTCGTCGCGCTCGGCGTCGCCGGCGCGACCTGGATCGTCCAGGCGCCCGAGGTCCTGGCCGCGGTCGACCCCCGCCACGCCGTCGACTTCCTGGTCCACAACCGCGGCCGCGGCTTCCTGCTCCTGGGCTCGGTGGTGCTGGTCATCACCGGCGGCGAGGCGCTGTACGCCGACATGGGGCATTTCGGCCGGGTGCCCATCCGCCTGGCCTGGTACGCGATCGTCTTCCCCGGCCTCCTCCTCAACTACTTCGGCCAGGGCGCGCTGCTCCTGCTGATGCCGTCGGACACGGTCACCAACCCCTTCTTCCACATGTTCAAGGGCGGCCCGTTCCTCTACCCGATGGTGGTGCTGGCCACGATGGCGGCGGTGATCGCGTCGCAGGCGCTCGTCTCCGGCGCGTTCTCGCTCACCCGCCAGGCGGTCCAGCTCGGCTACGCGCCGCGGGTCACGATCGTCCACACCTCGGCCCGCGCCGAGGGCCAGATCTACGTCCCCGAGGTCAACTACCTGCTGATGGCGGCGTGCCTGGCGGTGGTGGTGGGCTTCGGCTCGAGCTCGGCCCTGGCCGGCGCCTACGGGGTCGCGGTCACCGGCACCATGACGATCACCTCGTGCCTCTACTTCCTGGTGCGCAAGGACCTGTGGCAGCGGCCGCTGCTGCCCAGCGTGCTGATGCTGGTGCTGTTCCTGGCCATCGATCTCACCTTCTTCTCGGCGACGATGACCAAGCTCCACCACGGCGGCTGGCTGCCGCTCACGATCGGCGTGGTCGTGTTCGTGGCCATGACGACGTGGTGGCGCGGCCGCCGCGAGGTGGGGCAGCTCATCGCCGGCGGCGCCCTGCCCGACGAGCTCTTCCTCGACGATCCCGGGACCCGGGAGCTGCACCGGGTCCACGGCACCGCCGTGTTCATGACCTCGAGCGACCGCGGCATCCCCAACGTCCTCATGCACCACGTCAAGCACAACCAGGTGCTGCACGAGCAGGTCGTGCTGCTCTCGATCAAGACCGAGAGCGTGCCCTGGGTGTCGAGCGCCGCCGCCGTCGCCGTCCGCGATCTCGGCCACGGCTTCTTCCGGGTGGTGGCGCGCACCGGCTTCATGCAGACGCCCAGCGTGCCCCGCCTGCTCGCCCGCTGCGCCGTCGACGGCATCCGCGCCGAGCCCATGACCACGACCTACTACCTCGGCCGCGAGACCCTGCTCACCTCCGGCCACGCGCCGATGGCGCGCTGGCGCAAGCTGCTCTTCACCTTCCTCAGCCGCAACGCCCGCCCGCCCACCGACTTCTTCGGCCTGCCGCCGGGCCGCGTCGTCGAGCTCGGCGTGCAGCTCGAGCTGTAGCGGCGGCTCGGCTCACGGCACCGGCAGGAACAGGTCGGTGGGCAGCTCGGTCGCGGCCTCGAGGCGAGGCTCCACGGTGAGGGTCACCTCGGTGCCCTTGGTGCGCGACTCGCCGACGTCGATCCGGACGATCGAGAGCGCCCACTGGTAGTCGCGCTTGACGGTCTCGTCGCTGGCGAAGTACGTGCCGCCGACGTTGACCCCGTAGACCCCGCCGCCGGCCTTGGCGTTGGCGACCGTGAACACGCGGGCGGTGAACGCATCGGCGGCGTAGCCGGTGGCGACGTACAGCCGACAGGCGCCGGGGTGCCGCTCGGCGAACGCGCTCACCGCTCGGTTGAACTTCTCGTCCTCCATGACCGCACGCGTGGTCCGCACCAGCTCGACCGAGGCGACCGCGTCGCGCTCGAGGCTGCTCTCGAGGAAGGCGAGCGCCTTCACGTTGGCGGTGACGTCGCGCTTGACCAGCGCGAAGTCGACCTGCGTCGTCACGGCGTTGGTCAGATTGAGCGCCTGCTTGTCGAGGCCGGGCACGATCGGCTCGCGCCGCTCGTCGTCCGAGAACGGTGCGGGGCAGCGATCCCCGATGGGCTCGACCTTGAAGACCGTGCCGAGCAAGGTCGACTCCTGCCCCAGGAGCGTCCGGTCGCGCGTGCAGAAGTAGCGTCGATCGCTCGCCGCCGGCTTGCACTCGAAGTCACCGCGGGCCTTCTCCGGGGTCGCGGGGGTCGCCGACCTGAGGTTCAAGCTCCCGCTCCCGCCGGCGCGCCCACAGCCGGCGAGGACGGACAGCAGCGTGAGGCCTGTGGCGACGATGGAGCGCACGGTTCCTCCGGTCTGCAGCTCGACCTACACGGTACGTCTCCCCCGGCGCGCCGCATCGGCGGACCCATGCGGCAAGCTGTCGCGTGCGCGTCACCGGTTCGGGCGAGCCGGAGGAGCTCGCCGAGGGTCATGGGCGACGCGTTGGGCTCCCCCCGCAGGTCGCAACGCCCCGCCGGATTCCCGAGGTCTCGCGAGGCCTTGCGACTTTCTTTCGAAACGTACGCAACGGCGCGGCGGGCGTACCGAGAACAGCAGGCACATCAGGCCGGATTCCACCATCCCCGGCCGAAAGGACGTGCCCCATGTTCTGCCGACTGGCCCTCGCCGTGACCCTCGCCATCCCGCTCGCCGCCGCCGGCGTCGCCCACGCCGACGACGCGGCGAAGCAGGCGCTCATCAACCAGCTCACCTCGTTCGACTTCGCGGTCGCCGACTTCACCAAGGACGACGGCGGCATCCACGCCGCGCCGAAGTTCCACGCCGCGCCGGCGGTGTGCACCGAGACCGTCGCCAAGCTGCAGGCGCTCGGCGTCGGTCCGACCGAGACCATCTTCGGCGCCACCCAGTGGCTCTTCCGCAAGGCGCCCGAGAAGTGCGAGCGCTACGCCGCGGTCCACGCGCTCACCCGCGCCTTCCCCCAGGTCCAGGAGGCGCTGCAGAAGCACATGATCATGGCCGGCCTACCGGCCGGCGATCAGGGCGCGACCATGTGGGCCGGCGAGGCCGCCAAGGCCGGCCAGGCCTGCGCGGCCGCGCTCGACGCCGCCGCCGCCAAGGGCGCCGACATGGAGCTCGTCTTCCCGGTCGCGTTCAACGACAAGCGCAGCGGCGCCCAGCTCCGCACCTGGTGCGGCGAGCTCGCCGGCCTGGCGCGGGCCAAGGAGCAGAAGAGCGCCGACGCCGACGCCGAGAAGAAGAAGCGGGCGCGCGAGCGCTACACCCGGCACGGCGCCGCCGGCGACCGCCTCGAGTGGCTCCTCTACTACGACGCCGACGGCCGCGGGCGCATCTGGCACCTCAAGGGCTGCAAGACCAGCGAGGACCCCAAGGTCCTGGCCAGGGCGCCGGTGCTCATCTCCTGGTTCATCCACCCCGACGGCACCCACGCGCTCCGCAAGCTCACCTTCAAGGGCAACAAGCTCGTGAGCGACAAGGAGCAGATGTTCGACACGCGGGCCAAGGCCTCGCGGTACTGCAAGTGAGGAGGCGCGCCATGACCACCCGGACCACCCTGCGTCTCGTCCTCGGCGCCGTCCTCGGCGTCGCCCTGCCGCTCGCGCTGACGGCGTGCGCGGTCAAGCTCAACGGCACCTCCTACGGGCCCGGCACCGCCGCCGCCTCCCCCGGCGGCGGCACCACGGCGCCGCCAGCGGCCGGAAGCGCCGCCAACCCGACGCCGCCGACGGAGGCCGGCGACGCCGGCGAGCCGGACGACCCGTTCGCCGACGGCACGCCGCTCTACGGCCCGCCCCCCACGCGCTGCTTCCAGCACAAGGATCCGCCGCGGCCGCTCTACTCGACCACGCCCGTGGATCCCTGGCTGGCCGTGGCGAGCGACAAGCCGGCGCTCGCCACCGGCCTGTGGCGTCACGGCAAGCGGGGCGCCCGCTGCACCGCGCAGCACGATCACTGCGTGCGCGAGTGCGCCTGGTTCATCAGCTACGACAAGTCCGGCGCCGACCAGCCCGTGCCGACGTGGATGATGCAGCAGGACGAGGCCGACACCTTTCGTGACGGCATGCGGACGACACGCCTCGAGCACCTCCCGCGACCGGCCTACCGCACGGTGCCCGCCACCCGCCGCCACCTGACGCCGGGTGCGATCGTCATCGCCCTCACCTACCCGGCCCGGATCCCCAAGGACGACCTCGGCGTCGACGCCTGGCTGGTCGGCCGCCTCGATCGCGTCGACTGGAAGGCCGGCAAGCTCTACATGGTCGGCTCTCCCGATCCGTTCTGGCTGTCGGCGACGCGCGTGGCCGTGCTGTCGTATCGTCCCGGCGGCAAGGTCGAGATCGTCGGTAAGCTCCGCCGCGACGAGCTGGCGGCCCGCCCCGGCGAGCTGTTCGAGCCGCTGGCCGACGTCGTCACGGTGAGCGATCCGTGGGCCCAGGTCGGCAAGGACAAGCAGCCGCTGGCAGCCGACGACCGCCGCGCCTTCGAGACCGCGCAGGTGGACTGCGTCGCGAGCAACGATCACTGCCTCCGACCGTGGGTGTGGCTCGCCGACGTCGGCGGCGGCAAGCTCCGGCCGGCGCGCTTCGACGGCAAGGCCTTCCTCGGCCTCGACGCCATCGACCGCACGTACCCGCTCCCCGACCTGCGCGTCGCGTATCGCACCGCGCCGGCCACGCGCGAGCGCCTCGAGGTCGGCGCCACCGTGTTCGTCCACGACCTGGGCGGGCGGCCCTCCGAGCAGGCCGCCCACACCACGCGCTGGCGCGCCGTCAAGGTGACCGAGATCGGCGGCGACGGGATGTTCCGTGGGACCGACGCCTCCGGTGGAGGGAAGTGGAAGGTGGAGCACGCCCGCGTCCCGGTCGTCATGTGGTTCCCGGGCGAGAAGGCCGAGGCCTACCAGTAGCCCCGGCGCGCGGCCACCACCGCCCGGCCGTGGCGTCGGCGCGACGCTGTCAACGGCGGTTCCCGCCCGCCGCGCTGCCAGCGGGCGCGACGGCGCTCACGCCGGGCGTCCCAGGCGGCCGGCGGCGGGGGACGCGAGCGGGCCCGGTCCTCTCGGGGGGCCTGGCCCGACGCTTGCTGTCGTCACGCTCATGCCCACCCTCCCCCGCTCGCGTTTCGTCACCGACGCCCTCACGGCTGCCCTCACCGCCGCCCTCGCCGCCAGCCTCGTCGCCTGCACCGGCGACGACCCGCCCAAGCTGGTCTCCGTCGACAACCAGACCCCGAACCCGGGTCGCGTCGAGGTCGGCGCCACCGACTTCGGCGTCGTCGCCCCCGGCACCGTCACCGGCTACCTGGAGGTCGATGACGGCGAGCAGGCGGTCCTGCTCGATGGCCGCGTCGTGCTCACCACCACGCTCGGCAGCGACAACGTCGGCGGCTCGTGGACGCTCTACCTGCAGTGGCTCGACCTGCCCGGCGGCGGCGGGCAGACCCTGGTCGGCGTCACCGCCGACGACTGATCGGTCCGCCGGTCGGGTCGGCCGGTCGGGTCGGCCGGTCGGGTCGGCCGGTCGGGTCGTCGGTCAGCCCAGCTTGTCGCGCTCGACGCGCGGCGAGGGGCCGGTCTCGTCGGTGCCGAGGCCGGTGCCCGCGTCGGCCGCGGCGGCCGCGTCGGCCGCGTCGGCGGCGGGCGGCTTGCCGGCCCTGGCGGCCTTGCCGGCCCGCTTGCCGCCGCCCTTGCCCTTGCGGCGCTTGCCGTCGCCCTTGCCGCCCTCGCCAGAGGCGGCCGCGGCCGCGTCGCCGTCGGCGCCGTCGCCGGCGGGGTCGCCGCCCCCGGCGTCGTCGCTGCCCGCGTCACCTCCCGCGTCGCTGCCGGCGTCGTCGTCGCCGGCGCCGTCGGCGTCCATCGGCGGTGGCTCGGTGGCGGCGCGGCCGAACGCGGCCCGGCGCTCGTCGCCGGGCAGGGTGTCGTCGACGCCGGCGCCGCGGGCGCCGCCGATGGTGCCGCCCTGCAGGGCGCGGGCGCGGGCCAGCGCGGCCTTGACCAGCGACGCGTCGAGCGCCGGCTCGGTGGGCTCGTCGCCGGCGTGCAGCTCGCGGGCGCGATCGATCCCGCCGCCACCATCCCGACCGGCCGCGCGCGCCGCCAGCTCGCGGTCGATCGCCGCCACGTTGAGGCTGGGGTCGGTGTTCTCGGTGCCGCTGACCGCGCGGTCGGACTCGGCCGCCTCGGCGGCGTCGGCGGCCTCGGCGATCTTCCCCGCCGTCATGGGCTGGGTGACGCGCAGGCCGGGATCGTCGGCGTCGCCGGGGTCGCCGCCACCACCGCCTGGCATCGCCGGCGCGGTCCAGCGGTCGAGGTCTCGCGGCGAGATGTTCTCGGTGCGCTCGTCGTCGCTCCACCCCGAGGGCGGCACCGGCAGCTCGACCGGCAGCGTCTGGTCGGTCTCGACCGCGGTCGGCACGGCGTCGCCGAGATCGTGGATGGTCACGACCACGCCGGTGATGTTGTCGTGGCCGCCGCGCTCCTTGGCGGTCTCGACCAGGCCGCCCAGCGCCGCCCGGCCCTCGCCCCCGCCCAGGCTGTCGGCCAGCTCCTGCTCGGCCACGAAGTAGTCGTGGAGACCGTCGGAGCAGATCAGCAGCTTGTCGCCCTTCTTGAGCTGGAGGTGGGCCATCTCCACGCCGACGTCGGCGGCCACGCCGATGGCGTTGACCAGCACCGTGCGGTAGGGCGAGACCAGGGCCTCCTCGATCGTCAGCTTGCCCTCGATGACCAGGACCTCGGCCACGGCGTGGTCGGTGGTGAGCTGGGCCGCCTTGCCGTCGCGGATGAGGTAGGTGCGGCTGTCGCCGACGTGGGCGACGAAGGCCTCGTGGCCGGCGATGAGGACGACGTCGAGGGTCGTCCCCATGCCCGCCTTGTCGCTCTCCTTGCTGCCGCGCTGGTAGACCGCCTGGTGGGCGGCCAGGACCGCGCTCTGCAGGAGCTGGACCAGGGCCCGCCGCGAGTTGTCGGTGGGCCGGGCGGCGAAGCCCTCGATGATCTTGCTGGCGCTCTCGAGCGTGGCCTTGACGGTCTCCACCGCCATGGCGCTGGCGACCTCGCCGGCGGCGTGACCGCCCATGCCGTCGGCCACGATGAAGAACCGCTGCTGCGGGTCGACGGGCGCGGCGTCCTCGTTGTGGTCGCGGACGACCCCAACGTCGGTCACCATCACCGCCTCGAGCTTCACGGGTTCCTCATGGAGAGCGAGGCGCGTAGGCCTCGAAACGTCTTGCGATTTTCAACCGAAGCCGGCCCCGCCGCAAGCACCTGACGTCCGGAAGCTGGCGCCGACGCGTCGCGTCGCCCGAATATGCCGGCGGCTGCCGCGTCGAACCCCCGACGCCGGATGGCCGTTGACCGATCCGCCCCCCTGCGTCTACGGTCCCCCGCTCAGGAGCGCCCATGTCACGTCTTCCGACCGTCGCCCGCCGTTCCGTCCTCGGCCTCGCCGCCCTCGCGCTCGCCGTCGGGGTGAGCTCGCTCGCCGGCCTCCGCCCGGCCGCCGCCGAGACCTACGAGCTGAAGATCGCCACCGTCGCCCCGGACCGGACGCCGTGGGCCGACCTCCTCAAGGAGTACAAGACCAACGTCGAGAGGGCGAGCAAGGGCCGCATCCTGGTCCGCGTCTTCCTCGGCGGCACGATGGGCGACGAGAACGAGACCGTGCGCATGACCGCCCGCGGCGAGCTGTCGGGCGTCGGCGCCTCGACCGGCGCGGTCGCCACCCTGGTCGAGGACCTGGCGGCGATCGAGATCCCGTTCCTGTTCGACAACGCCAGCGAGGCTGACTACGTCCTCGACAAGTACCTGCTCGCCCCCATGGAGGCGCGGTTCCGGACCAAGGATCTGGTGCTCGTCATGTGGAGCGAGAACGGCTTCCGCCACTTCGGCGCCAACTTCCCCATCGCGACGCCGGCCGACCTCCGGAAGAAGTCGATGCGCTCGCAGGAGAGCTACGTCCACATCGAGATGTGGAAGGCGCTCGAGGCCTCGGCCTCGGGCATCCCCACCACCGAGGTCACCACCGCGCTCAAGACCGGGTCGGTCGCCGGCTTCGACCAGGCGCTGCTCTACATGGTGGCCGGCGCCTGGCACTCGTCCATCAAGCACATGACGCTGTCGGCGCACATCTACCAGCCGGCGGTGATCGCCTTCAACCGGAAGTGGTTCGACAGCCTGCCGCCGGACCTGCAGGAGATCTGCATCCGGGAGGGGCGGGCGCTGGTGCGCAAGGGCCGGGCCGCGATCCGCAAGATGAACCCGAAGCTGCTCGACATCGTCAAGGCGGCCGGCGTCAAGGTCGTGCCGCTGTCGCCCGAGGGCCGCCAGGCGTTCGTGACCAAGACCGCCGGCGTGCGCGCCAAGGTCAAGGCCCGGAGCGCCTCGACCAAGGAGATCGTCGAGCTGATCGAGAAGGGCCTGGCCGAGTACCGGGCCAAGGCCGGCGGCAAGGGCCGCGGCAAGTAGGCGCGCCGCGCGGACGGCGCGACCGCCCGCCGGCGGGCATCGGGCGGGCAGCTCGGGCGGGCACCTGGCGGGGCGTCTGGCGGGCATCGCGCGGGCATCCGGCCCGCGCTTCGGTTACGATGACGGCGGATGAGCGCGCCGCTTGAGCCGCCGACCGCCGCGTGGACGCCCACGTTCCCGCGCATCCGTCGCGTCGACCACGTGTGGTACCAGCTCGAGCGCTGGCTGTGCGGCGGGATGTTCCTGGTGATGGCGCTCCTGGTGTTCGGGTCGGTGATCAACGACTCGTTCGGCACCCGCCGCGAGTGGACCGACGTGGCCGCCCTGTTCGGGCTGTGCGTGCTCGGCGTGCGCACCCGCGCGGTCAAGGACGGGGAGGCCGCGCCGAGCTGGCCCCGGGCCCTGGCCCTGGCCGCCGCCGCCACCGCGGTCGTCATCGGCCTGGTCCTGGCCGCGGTCTGGCTGTTCGAGGGCCACTCGATCATGATCCAGAAGCTGGCCCTGGTCATGATGATCTGGGTCGCGCTCCTCGGGGCGTCGATGGCGACCTACGAACGCTCGCACCTGTCGCTCGAGTTCGGCGAGAAGGTGTGGCCGCTCAAGGTGCTGCACGTGGTGAAGGCCGCCGCCCACGGCGTGGCCTCGGGCTTCTGCCTCGCCGCGTTCCTGCTGTCGGTCAACCTGGTGGCCAGCCAGCGCCAGCTCGGGGTCACGATCGAGGACACCGAGTGGCTGGCGCTGTGGCAGGCGTTCCTGGTCGTGCCCTACGCCTTCGGCGCCATGGCGGTGCGCTTCCTGGCCCAGGCCGCGACCGTGGCCACCGGCAAGGACGAGCCCCTCGAGGAGAGGCTGCCGACGTGATCGTCGTCGTCGTCCTGCTCGGCCTCGCGCTCATCGGCGCGCCGCTGTTCGTGATCGTGGGCGCCGCCACCGGCGCCGCGTTCATCGAGTTCACCAACACGATCAAGTCGTTCGCCGACCTCGGCGACAAGCTCATCAACCCGTTCGAGAGCCTGATGGGCAAGGACCAGTTCCTCGCCATCCCGCTCTTCATCGCCTCGGGCGCGATCATGACCGAGGGCGGCATGGCGCGGCGGCTGGTGGCGGTGGCGCGCGCCGCCCTGGGCTGGCTGCCGGGCGGCCTCGGCATCGCGTCGGTGGCGGCGTGCATGGTGTTCGCCGCCATCACCGGCTCGTCGCCGGTCACCCTCATCGCCGTCGGCTCGATCATGTTCCCGGCCATGGTGCGCGCCGGCTACCCCGAGAACTTCTCGCTGGGGCTGGTCATGACCGCCGGCTCGCTGGGCTGCCTGGTCATGCCGTCGCTCATCCTGATGATCTACGCCCTGGCGGTGTCGACCGCCGGCCAGGGGCAGGTCGAGGGCCAGGACATGTTCATCGCCTCGTTCCTGCCGGCGGTGGCGATGGCGATGGTGCTGTGCCTGTACTCGCTCCTGGTCGGCCTCAAGCACGGCGCCCGCGAGCGGTTCGACGGCAAGGCCCTGTTCGAGGCCCTGCGCGAGGGCGTGTGGGCGATGGCGCTGCCGGTGATCGTCGTGGTCGGCATCTACACCGGCAAGTTCCCGCCGTTCAAGGCGGGCGCGGTGGCCTTCATGTACGCGCTGGTGGTGACCACGGTCGTCCACCGCGAGCTGACGCCGACCAAGATCGTGCTCGCCCTGGCCAACGCCGGCCGCCTGATGGGGATGCTCATCCTCATCATCGCCTTCACCTTCGGCATCAACAAGCTCATCCCCGAGGTCGGGCTCGAGCAGAAGCTGACCTCGCTCCTCACCGACAACGACATCGGCCCGATCGCCTTCCTCATCATCGTCAACGTCTTCCTGATCGTGGTCGGCGCGCTCATGGACTCGGTCAGCGCGACCCTGGTGTTCGCGCCCATCCTCGCCCCCATCGCGGTCACCACCTACGGCATCGACCCGGTCCACTTCGGCGTGGTGTTCGTGGTCAACATGGAGATCGGTTACCTGGCCCCGCCGGTGGCCACCAACCTGTTCGTCGCCGCCGCCCTGTTCAAGAAACCCTTCGGTCAGGTCTCGCGGGCGATCTTGCCCGGCCTCGGCATCACGATCGCCGCGCTGTTCGTCTTCATGTTCGTGCCGACCTGCTCCAAGGGCCTGGTCAACCTCAAGCGCGACCAGCCCTTCTACGAGTCGTTCCCGTGGGACGGCACCCGGCAGAGCCAGGGCGCCGCCGACAGCTTCGACCTCGGCGAGATCAGCGACGAGGCCAAGCGCAAGGCCGACGAGGAGGCCCGCACGCTGGACGGCCAGAGCGACGAGGACTACTACTTCGGCAGCGGCGACGACGACGACGGCACCGGCGCCGGCGGCGCCGACGGCGATGGCGGCGCCCCCGCCGCGCCCGCCCCCGCGGGCGACGGCGGCGCGGCCGGGAGTGGCGCCGGGTCGGCGGTGGAGGGTGGCGGCGACGATGGAAGCACGGAAACCGACGATACCGGCGACGAACTCGAAGGCGTCCAGTTGTAGCCGCGGGGCCGGCCGTGCCACGCTCGGCGGGTCGCCATGACCGCGCCCGAGCCGCCCCGCGTCGAGGTCAGCCCCGAGGAGGCGGCGCGGCTCGGCCGCCTCGCCGAGCTGTTCCAGGACGACACCTGGCTGTGGGACCTCACCACCGACACCGTCGCGAGCACGCACGGCGCGGCGCTGTCGGGGATGGGCGGCAGCCTCAGCGGCTCGGTCATGGTCTCGGTCGTCCACCCCGACGACCGGGCGCGGGTGCAGCGGGTGCTGGACGAGGCCCTGGCCGGCCACCGCGAGCGGTTCCAGCTCGAGGCCCGGGTCCGCCGCTGGGACAACCGGTGGGCCCAGGTCCTCATCCGCGGCGCCGTG
The DNA here is from genome assembly GCA_900696455.1 of uncultured delta proteobacterium. Classification (GTDB taxonomy): domain Bacteria; phylum Myxococcota_A; class Polyangia; order Haliangiales; family Haliangiaceae; genus UBA2376. The sequence continues at coordinate 3,955 of CAADGB010000143.1, read as the reverse complement.
ATCGCCCGTGACGCGGCGGGCAAGGCGACCGCGATCGCGGGCGCCACCCTCGACGTGACCGATCGCGTCGCCCGGCCGCTGCGCGACAGCGGCGCGCCGGTCGCCATCGACGCCCGGCTCATCGCCAGCCAGAAGATGGAGAGCCTGGGCCTGCTCGCCGGCGGCATCGCCCACGACTTCAACAACCTGCTCATGGGCGTGGTGGCCGAGGCCGCGCTGGCCCGGGACCAGCCGGCGCTGCCCGCCGGCGCCCGCGAGTCGATCGAGCACATCGAGACCGCCGCCCAGCGCATGACCGAGCCCACCCGCCAGCTCCTGGCCTACGCCGGGCGCGGCCGGGTGGTGGTCGAGCAGGTGGCGCCCGACGCCACCGTGCACGAGCTCACCACCCTGCTCCGGCGCAGCATCCGCCGCGACGCCCGGCTCACGGTCGAGCTCGCCGCCGGCGACGCGGTGATCGAGGCCGACCTCACCCAGCTCCGCCAGCTCGTGATGAACCTGGTGATCAACGCCTCCGACGCGCTGTCGCCGAGCGGGGGCAACGTCACGGTCCGCACCCGGGCCGAGCGCACGACCGTCCCCGCGATGTGGGTGCTGGAGGTCGTCGACGACGGCCACGGCATGGACGACGCCACCCGCCTGCGCATCTTCGACCCGTTCTTCACCACCAAGGTCTCCGGTCACGGCCTCGGGCTGTCGGCGGCGCTGGGCATCGTCAACCAGCTCAAGGGCGCGATCTCGGTCGAGAGCGCGCCCGGCCACGGCGCCCACTTCACGGTCCGGCTGCCGCTCCACGGCGCCCAGGTGGTGGCGCCCCCGCCGCCCGCGGCCACGCCGTCGGCGCCGCTGGCCGGGCGCCGCGTGCTGGTCGCCGACGACGAGGAGGCGGTCCGGGTGGCGGTCCGCCGCATGCTCGAGCGGCGCGGCGCCACCGTCGACGTCGTGGCCGACGGCCGCGACGCGCGCGACGCCCTCGGCCGCACCGCCTACGACGCCGTCTTCTTCGACGTCAACATGCCGGCCGGCGGCGCCTACGACCTCCTGCCCGACGTCCGCGCCCTGAGCCGGCCACCGCGCATCGTCATCATGAGCGGCTACTCGGAGAGCTTCACCGCCAAGCCCGGGGCCCTGCTCGACGACGGCGACGCCTTCATCCAGAAGCCGTTCTCGCTGGCCAAGCTCGACGAGGTGCTGCGCGCGCTGTTCCCGCCCGGCGCCTGAGGGCGGGGGCGCGGGTCCGGTCACGGGCGGGCGCGGAACGCCGCCACCGCGTCGTCGACGCGGGTGTGCGGCTCGACCCCGGCCAGCCGCGCCCGCATGATCGCGATCGCCTCGGCGGCGGCGTCGGCGGTCACCCAGCGGCGGCCCGAGCGCCGCGCCACCGCCGCGGTCGTGCCCGAGCCGCCGAACCAGTCGGCGACCGCGCCGCCGGGCACGGTGACGGCGTCGACGATGCGCGCGAGCAGGCGCTCGGGCTTCTGCGACGGCCAGCCGGTGCGCTCGACGTCGGAGTGGTTGAGGGTCTCGATGTCGGCCCACCAGTCCTCGGGCACCTTGCCCGCGGCGACCGGGTAGCGGTAGACGCGGCCGGTGCGCCGGTCGGTCTTCTCCTGGACCGCCCGGCCGTCCGCGTCCCGGACGACCCGCATGTGCGAGCCGCCGCGCCGCGGCACCCGCACCTGGTCGGGATAGAACGCCCACCCCGGGGTCCGCCCGTACCACAGGATCGTGTCGTGCTTGCGGCCGAAGCCGCGCCGGCTCTTGCCGCCGACCGCGTAGCACCAGACGACCTCGCCGGCGAAGCAGCGGCGGCCGAACAGGTGATCGAGGTGGACCTTGACGTGGTGGACCGCGCGCCAGTCGAGGTGGACGAACAGCGAGCCGGTCGCGGCGAGGGCGGCGCGGCTGGCCTCGAGCCAGGGGCCGAGCCAGGCGACGTGGGCCTCCGGATCGTCGCCCCGGTCGGCGTAGGCGCCGCGGCGGCCGCGCTGGACGCTGCCGGTGCCGAAGGGCGGATCGACGTAGACCAGGTCGAGGCTGGCCGCCGGCCACGCCCGGGCCAGGGCCAGGCTGTCGCCGTGGAAGAGCACGCCGGCCGCGGCCGGCGCGGCGGCGCCGCCGGGATCCGCGAAGGGGAGCGGTCGCTGGCGATTGTCTGCCACGCGCCGCGACCGTACCATCGCGCCGTGAAGTTCGGCGCCTGGTACCCGCTGGCCGACGCCGCCCGCCATGCCCCGCGGGCGCCGGGCGTCTTCCAGGTCCGGCTGGCCGAGGGCCTGCTCGACTACCCGCGCGGCAAGAGCGCGATGCTCCACTACGCCGCCGCCGACGACGTCGCCGCCGCTGCCCTCGCCTTCGCCGCCGCCCACCCCGGCGCGCCCTGGTGGTGCCGGCACACCGTCGAGCCCGAGGCGCTGGCCACCGCCGAGGCTCGCGCCCTCGCCGACCGCCTGGTGCGCGACTTCCGCGTCCGCTTCGGCGAGGCGCCGGCGCTGCCGCCGGGCGTCGAGGGCGCGGCCCCATGAAGCTGGTCGAGACCGACGAGGACGATCCGTCCGCGCACCCGGAACCGCCGGTGCGGGCGACCCCGCCGCGCCCCGAGAAGCGGCAGGTGATGGTCTCGCTCGTGCTCACGGTGACGGTCCTGGCCGGCACCGTGATCGCGGTGTTCACGGTCTTCCCCGAGCGCCACAACCAGCTCGTCGCCAGCACCCTGGCCGAGCACCGACGCCCCGGCCCCTGGGACCTGCCCCGCCCCGACGCCGCCGCGCTCGAGGTGTGGATGCGCGCGGTGCTGGGTGAGGGGCCGCCGGTGCCGGCCGCGGCGCCCGCGCTGGTCCCGATCGGCGCGCGCGCGGTCACGATCCTGTCGCGGCGCGCCGCGCTGGTCCGATACGCCGTCGGCGGTGATGGCGATGGCGGCGGTGGCGACGGTGGCGGCGGCGGTGGTGGTGACGAGGTGACCTACCTGGTCCAGCGCGCGCGCGACATCCCGCACCGCCGGGTGCGCGAGCGCGACCGCGACGACAGCGTCGAGGGCTGGCGCCGCGGCCCGTGGACGTGCGTCGCCGTCGGGCCGGCGCGCAGCGCCGATCGCTGGCGCCCGCTGCTCGGCGTCCCCTGACTCGGGACTCGCCCTGCGGGCGGCGCGCGCGGCCAGGCCGCGCCGCTCCTCGGCGCGACCCGAGCCCGTCAGGGCGCGTCAGGGCGCGGCGACGAGGCGGCGACACGCCATGGACGGACCGGGGCGCGCCGGCGGGACGATCGCCAGGCCGGTGGCGGTGGGCGCGAGCCGCGCGCACACGGTGGCCGCGCCGCCGGTGATGCGGAACGCGCCCGCCAGCACGACCGCGTTGCCGCACGCGAAGGGACGCGCCGGCAGCGCGATCGCCGGCGGCGCGCCCGGCTGGTAGACGACGACCTCGACCTGGGCCCCGCCGCCGGGCGCACAGGTGAGCTGGACCTTCCAGCGATCGGCGTCGCCGACGTCGGGCGGGTCGAAGGCGATCGCGCCGGCGCGCTCGCGGACGAGCGTGAGGTCGACCAGGCCGGCGCCCTTGACCCGGACGCTGGCCACCAGCGCGCCGGGGCCGCGGTCCGGTCCCCGGACGAGGACGGCGAGCAGGAGGGCGGCGGCGGCGGCGGCGGCGGCGAGGCCCGCGGTCAGCCCCGCGCGGCGGCGGCGACGCGCGGCCAGGGAGGGGTCCTTCGACTCCGCCGCTTCGCGGCTCCGCTCAGGACGAACGGGGAGGGGCATCCCGGCCGCCGCGGGGTCGTGCGACGCCGCGGCGCGGCTCCGCTCAGGACGAACGGGGAGGGGCATCCCGGCCGCCGCGGGGTCGTGCGACGCCGCGGCGCGGCTCCGCTCGGGACGAACGGGGAGGGGCATCCCGGCCGCCGCGGGGTCGTGCGACGCCGCGGCGCGGCTCCGCTCGGGACGAACGGGGATGGGCAT
>CAADGB010000142.1 GCA_900696455.1 uncultured delta proteobacterium | reverse complement strand
GGCCGCGCCCGCACCCCGCCCGCTCGTCGCCCACGCGAGGCCACGCCCGGCCGCGCCGGTCCCGGCGCTCGCGTGGTCGCGCCCCGCGTCGGGCCCGCCCCCGCGCGTCGACGTCCGCATCGGCACCATCGAGATCCGCACGGCCTCGACCGCGAGCGCGCGCCGCGAGCCGCGCCGGGTCGCCCCCCGCGGTCACGCCGCGCCATTGCCGGAGCCCCGCTGATGGCGACCTACGGCGGCCTGCAGGAGATGGCGCAGTCGATCACGGCCTTCCTGCGCGCTCACGGCGGCGCGTTCACGACCGCCACGAACTACGGCGCCCCGCTCGAGTCGCCGGTCAGCAGCACCGAGGCGGTCCGGGTCACGCTGCTGTGGGTCACGCCCCAGCCGACCCACCGCAACGACGCGCCGTTCCGCAACCTCGCCGGTCAGCTCGAGCCGCCGCCGCTGACGCTCTCCGCCTACCTCATGTTCACGACCTATGGCGGCGACGTCGACCCGGCCACCGCGTACCAGCTCCTCGGGCGCATCCTCCGCATCTTCCACGAGGAGCCGGTGCTGCAGCTCCCGATCGACGGGGTGGGCGAGGGCGAGCTGACGCTGACGCTCGTGCCGACCGCCGCCGATCTGATGGAGAAGGTCTTCTCGCCCATCCAGCTCAAGCACCGTCCGTTCGCGATCTACGAGGCCGGCCCCATCCAGCTCCGGCCCGAGCGCGCCCTCGAGCCCAGCGCCCCGCCGGTCAGGCCCGGCGGCATCGGCCTCGAGGTCACGGTGCGGCCGCCGCCCGCGATCGTCCGCGTCACGCCCGGACGGCAGGCGCCTGGCCGGGCGGTCCGCGTCGACCTCGCGCTCGGCGGCGCGGCCCTCGACCAGCTCACCATCGGCGGCGCGCCGGTGCCGACGGCGGCGCTGGCCGGCACGTCCGCCGTCCGCGCGGTGCTCCCGGCCGCCGCGCCCGGGGCGGGCATCCCGCTCGCGGTGCGTACCGCGGCGCCGCCCGGCCTGTGGTCGGCGGCGGTCCACCTGACGCTCCTGCCCGCGTCCGCGGCCACGGTCGACGCTCCCGCGGTCGACGCCACCTCGATGGCGTCGCCGTTGACGCTCACCGGGGCCGGCCTCGCCGACGCCACCGCGGCCATGATCTGGCCCGACGCCGGCGCGCCAGGCGACGGCGACGTCCGCGAGCTGGCGCTGGCGAGCGCGACGCCGGGCGCGGTCACGATCGGCGGCGCGGCCATCGCGGCCGCGGTGACGGCGGCGCCCGGGCAGCGTTCGCTGGTCGGCGTGCCCCTGCGCCTCGTCCTGCGGTGTGCCACCGGCGCGTTCACGCCCTACGTGCTGGTGAGGTTCGTGCCGTGAGGGGCGTCGCGCTCGCCCGCGAGCTGGCGGTGCTCGCCGCCGAGGCCAGCCTGGCCGCGCCGGCCGATCAGGTCCCCGACGCCCACCGCGGCCTGGACGACGGCGAGGGCCCGCGCGCGGCCCGCTGGGCCGATCTGCGCGCGCGCGTCGCAGGCCTCGAGCACGCCCGCGAGGGCGTGTGGCCGCGCTTCCACCACCTGACCGGCTCGCGCGCCGCGGCCTGGCTCGCCACGTGCTGCACGGCCGCCGAGCTCCACCCCGAGGCCGCGGCGGCGTTCAGCATCCTGGCCGAGGACGAGCGCCTGCACCTGGTGACCCCGGCGGCGTTCGCGCGCCTGGCGACCACGGCGCTCCGCCTCGACTACGTCGACGCCGTGCTCGAGGCCACCACCGGCGCCGCCGTGCGGCTGGGCGTGGTCGAGCGCGTCGACGGCGGTCGGACGTGGCCGACCAGCCACCTCGGGCTGCGCCTCGGCCATGCCGAGCTGGCCGCGCTCGATGGCCGGAGCGCCATCGCGACGTCCCTCGTCGTTCGCCGCGAGCCCCCTGCGACCCACCCGTGCCTCGACGAGCGGACGATCGCCGGCGCGCTCGCCGTCCTCGCCGAGCGCGGCGTCCTCGCCCTGCGCGCCGCCTCGAGCCGGGCCGCCCGCCAGCTCGCCCTCGAGCTGGCCCGAGCCCGCGGCCGCGACGCCGCGATCATCGAGGTCGACGGAGAGTTGCCGCCGCTCCGCGAGCTCCTGCGCCTGCGTGACGTCCTCCTCGTGCTCGACGTCAGCCGCGCCGAGCCCGGGCCGGAGCTGGACCGCCTGCTGGCGACGCTCGGCGACGAGTCCGAGGTCGTGGCCCTGATCGGACGGCGCACCGAGACCGAGCTGCCAGCGCTCGACGTGGCCGCCCTCGACCCCGCCGCCTACCGCGCCGTGTGGACCGAGGTCGCCGGGGCGACCCACGCCGAGCACCTCGGCCGCCGCTTCCGGGTCACGCTCGACGAGGCGCGGGCCGCCGGCCGCGACGCCGCCCGCCGCGCGACGGCCCGCGGTGCGACCACGGCAGGCCTCGACGAGCTGGTCGCCGCGGTGTGCGCGCGGGGCGCGCGCCGCATGGGGCCCGCGGTCTCCACCCTGACCACCCACGTCCGCCTGTCCGACCTCGTCGTCCCGCCAGCGATCCGCGGCCAGCTCGACGACATCGTCGGCTGGTACCGCGCCGGCGAGCGCGGGCGTGCGGCGCTCGGCGAGCGCGGGCGCGGCGGCCTGGGCTGGGGGCTGACCTGCCTGTTCTCCGGCCCGCCAGGCACCGGCAAGACCTTCGCCGCCCAGTGCCTGGCGGCCGAGCTCGGCCTCAACCTGTATCGGATCGACCTGGCGCAGGTCGTGTCCAAGTACATCGGCGAGACCGAAAAGGCGCTGGCCCGGGTCTTCGCCGAGGCCGAGGCCGGCCACGGCGTCCTCCTGTTCGACGAGGCCGACGCCCTGTTCGGCAAGCGCACCGAGGTCAAGGACGCCCACGATCGCTACGCCAACGTCGAGGTCGGCTACCTGCTGCAGCGCCTCGAGGACTTCGAGGGCGTCGGCATCCTCACCACCAACCTGCGCAACAACCTCGACGCCGCGTTCGTGCGGCGTCTGCGCTTCGTCCTCGAGTTCCCGATGCCCGACGCACCGTGGCGGCGCCAACTGTGGGAGCAGTCGATCCCCCGCAACCGCGCGCCCGAGCTCGATCTCGCCCCGTTCGTCGAGCGCTTCCGGCTGGCCGGCGGCCTGATCCACAACATCGGCGTGGCGGCCGCCCACCTCGCCGCCGCCGGCGATGGCGTGGTCACCACCTCCATCCTGGTCCGCGCCACGTACCGCGAGCTCGAGAAGTCGGCGCTGCCCCGCTCGCGCGCCGAGTTCGGACCGCTGGCGGCCTGGCTCGAGGGGGTCGCGTCGTGACCACGCTCGCCCTCACGATCGACCGGGTCGTGGTCGAGACCGACGTCGAGCGCGAGGCCGCCGCCGGCATCCCGGCCGTGCTCGAGGACGCCTTCCGCCAGCTCGCCGCGCGCTGGGTGCGCACGCCGTGGGCGCGCGCGCTGCCCCTGGCCCGCGCCGTCCGCGCGGCGCTCGAGACCGAGCCGCTCACCGTCGACGAGCTGCTGGGTCCGCGCGGCGCCGAGCTCCTGGCCGAGCGCCTGTGGCAGGCGCTCGCCGCCAGCGCCACGGGAGGTGGCGCGCCATGACCAACGACGAGCGTTACGTCCGCGGCGCCTTCGCCGTGTTCGCGCCGCACCAGCCCGGCGGCGGCGGCAACGCCGACACCTCGAGCCGCCTCATCCCCTTCCGCTTCAACCCCGAGGGCCTGAGCCGCAGCCTCCAGATCGAGCAAGCCCAGAACAACCAGGGCAACGAGGGCGCCGAGGAGCGCCGGGGCCGGACCGGCGGCGCCAACACGCAGCAGGCCGGCGACGCCGCCGACGGCCCGCTCAAGCACACGTTCGCGGTCACGGTGCGCTCCGATCTCCGCGACCGGGAGGAGGGCCAGGAGCGCCCCGACGCCGAGACCCTGAGCCTGGGCATCCTGCCCGAGCTGGCCGCGCTCGAGCAGCTCATGTACCCGGCGGCCGGCGCCGCGCCCAGCACCGCCCGCGACGCCACGGCGCCCCGACCGCCGCGGCCCACCGTGCTCCTGGTGTGGGGGCTGCACCGCGTGTTCCCGGTGCGGGTGGTCAGCATGACGATCAACGAGCCCCTGCACAACGCCGACCTCGCCCCGATCCGCGCCGAGGTCGAGGTCGGCCTCGAGGTCGCGCGCGACGACGCCACCGGCGACCCGCGCATCGCCGAGGCCCTCGGCTACATGCAGAACCAGCGCGCCCAGCACGCCCAGCGCTTCTACCAGCGGGCGTCGGTCCAGGGCACGGCGGTGGCCAGCCTCGGCACCGATACCGCCAGCGCCCTGCGCAGATCGTGAGACCCCGATGATCGTGAGACCCCGATGATCGACCGCCGCTCTCGCTACGCCCGCACCCCGACCGTCGAGCGCACCGCCGCCGACGGCGAGACCCGCGTGCTGGTCGACCTGCGCGAGGTGCCGACTCCCGCCGCCAGCCACGTCCACGCGGTCGCGCCCGGCGAGCGGCTCGACCACCTGGCCGAGCGCTACTACCGCGACCCCCGCCGCTACTGGCGGATCGCCGACGCCAGCGACGAGCTCGACCCGTTCGAGCTGGTCCACGCCGGCGAGCCGCTGCCGATCCCACCCGACGCCTGAGCCCCGCCCGTGCCCCCCCTGGTCAACATCGAGCTCGCCGGGACGCGTCTGGACGACGCGATCCTGGCGCGGCTGTCTCGCCTCGAGGTGCGCGAGAGCGACCGCGAGCCGACCATGGCCATCGCTCGCTTCGCGATGGCCCAGGAGCCCAGCGGCGAGATGTTCCCACTCGACGGTGACGCGTTCGCGCCGGCGGCCCCCGTGGCGATCGATGTCGCCGCCCCCGGCGGCACGCCGGTCCGCTTGCTCCACGGCCACGTCACCCACCTCCGCCCCCACTTCGAAGCGATCGAGGCCAACTGCTACCTCGAGGTCGTGGTCATGGACGCCGGCGCGCTCATGGCGGTGGGTGACCACGCCGAGGCCTACGCCGACATGACCGACGCCCAGGCCGCGGAGCAGGTGTTCCGCCGTCACGGCCTCGAGCCCGCGGTGACCGCGACCGACGCCCAGCACGACGAGGACGGCCAGCTCCTCGTGCAGCGCGAACCCGACTGGGGGTTCGTGCAGCGCCTGGCTCGCCGCAACGGGTTCCGCTGCTTCCTCGAGCACGACCCCGACCGCGGCGAGGTGGTCGCGCACTTCGGGCCGATCGACGTCTCGTCGCCCCAGCCCGATCTCACGATCCTGCGCGACGGCGCCAACCTGCGCTGGCTCGACGTCCAGCACCAGGTCGCGCAGCCGGTGCGGGCGGTGGCCGCCGCGATCGATCCCCTGCGCAAGCGCGTCGTCCGCGGCGCCGGCGCGGCCACCCTGGCGGCGATGGGCGCCCAGGGCGCCGCCGCCGCGATCGACCGCGGCCTCGACGACGCCGGCACCCCGGCGCGCGAGCGCTGGCTCCGCGATCCGGTCCCGCTCGACGCCGCCGTGACGGCCGAGAGCGGCGCCGCCACCGACCAGCTCGAGCTCTGCCTCGAGGCCCGCGGCGAGGTCGACCCCGCGCTCTACCGGACGATCCTGCGGGCGCGGCGCGGGGTCCTGCTCAAGGGCGTCGGTCGCCGTCTGGCGGGGACCTGGTACGTGACCTCGGTGCGCACCGTCCTCGACGGGGGCGTGCTGTCGCAGACCTTCGTCGCCGCCCGCAACGCGCTCGCCCCCGTCGGCGGCGAGCGCTTCGGCACCACCGCCGACGAGGAGGGACCATGAGCGACGACGACCTGCGCGCGATCATCGCCGATCGCGTCCTCGGCCGCTTCTACGGCAAGTACGAGGGCGTGGTCGAGGCCACGGACGACCGCCGCGAGCTCGGTCGCATCCGGGCGCGGGTGCCGGCGGTGCTCGGCCCCGAGCTGCTCACGGGCTGGGCGCTGCCGTGCGCGCCGTTCGGGGGCGGGGCCGGGCGGGGCTTCCTCGCCCTGCCCGAGCCCGGGGACACGGTGTGGATCGAGTTCGCCGGCGGCGACGTGTCGCGACCGATCTGGAGCGGCGCGTTCTGGGGCGCCCCCGAATCCACCGGCGGCGACGGTGACCTGGGCACCCGGACCGGCAGCGAGCTGCCGGCCAGCGACGGCGAGACCCGGGGCGGGCCCGGGCGACTGGTGCTGCGCACGCGCAGCGGCCACCGCCTGTACGCCGACGACGACGCCGGGGAGCTGGTGCTGGTGGCGGGCGAGGACGGCGCCACGATCCGCCTCGACGCCCAGGGCGTGGTCACGATCGAGGCCGGCACCATCAAGCTGGGCGCCGGCGCGGGCGAGAAGCTGATCCTGGGCGACAGCTTCATGCAGCTCTTCAACCAGCACACCCACCCCACCGGCGTCGGCCCCAGCGGACCGCCCACCAACCCCATGACCTCGAGCCACCTGTCGCAGGTGAGCTCGACGGAGTGACCGTGCCCCTCGATCCGGTCTCGCTCGCTCTCGGGTTGCGCCAGCGCTGGCTGCCGGCGGAGGGTGGCTTCCCGTCGTCGGTGGACGACTCGGCCGGCCGCTTCGCCGACGTGGTCGCGCCGTGGTTCGGCGCCGGCGCCGCCAGCGGCTTCCCGTGTGCGACCGCGATGGCGCGCAAGAGCCAGCTCGCCGGGGCGGCGGCGGCGGCCCTGGCCACTGGCGACGCCCGCGGCGCCGGCCAGCAACTCGCCCTCGCCCTCGCCCAGTACATGGCCGGACAGACCTTCGGTGCCGGGGTCTCGGCGCTCCCGGTGGCGACGCCGGCGCTGGTGCTGGCGCTGGGCGAGGTCTTCGCCGCCCATGATCTCGACGACGACCGGCGCGCGACGTTGATCGCCGCCGCGACCCACCTGACCGCGGTGTCGACCATCGTCACGTTCCCCACCCCGATCCCGCCGAGCCCGGTGCTGTGATCATGGCCGTTCGCTACTTCTCGCACCCGCTCCGGATCGTCGGTGACCTGGCCACGGTGGCGCTCACCACGGACGCCGACCGCCACGTCCGCGACAAGATCCTCACGATCCTGTTCACGTCCCCCGGCGAGCGGGTCAACCGCCCCGCCTTCGGCGTCGGCCTGCGCCGCACGCTGTTCGAGGGGATCGACGACCTGATGCTGGCGGCCCTTCGCTTCCGCATCATCCAGGGTCTGCGCCGCGATCTCGGTCCCGAGGTCGCGGTCGACGAGCTGCGGATCGTGCCGGCGCCCGACCACGGCGAGGTCTCGATCTTCATCGATTACCACCGCGTCGCCGACCAGGTGCCGCACGGCCTCGAGGTCCGGCTGTGAGGGCGAAGCGATGAGCGCCGCGTACCTGAGCTGGGCCGAGGCTCGCCTCGACGGTGCCTGGCAGGGGATCCGCCGCCTCGAGCTCGCCCTCGTGGGCGCGCCGCCGGCGGCGACGGTGACCGTCCACCTGGCCCAGCCGCCCGCCGGCCTGCGCCACGCCGACGTCGTGGTCGAGGGACCGTCGGTGCCGACCATCACCGGTGTCACGTTCGGTCCGGGCAACACCATCACGATCGCGCTCGGCGGCATCGGCTCGCGCGCGACGTGCTGGGTTCGGCTGCTGGCCGGGGGCGCCCATCCGCTGCACCCGCTGTTCGCGATGGCGTCCTTCCAGTTCGCGATCGACTGCGAGGGCGCCGACTGTCGCGCCCCGGCGGAGCCGGCTCCGCGCGCCGAACGCCCGGCGCCGCCCATCGACTACACGACGCGCGACTACGCCGGGTTTCGCGAGCTACTCGCCGTCCACGCCCGGGTCCGCCACGACGACTGGGGCGACCAGGCGGCGGCGGCGCAGGAGCAGCTCTTGCTCGAGCTGCTCGCCCACCACGGTGACCTGCTCGCCTACTTCCAGGATCGCGTCGGCAACGAGGCCTTCGTCGCCACCGCTCGCACCCGCCACGCGCTCCGCCAGCACGGGCTCCTCCTCGGCCACGACGTCGACGAGGGCCGCGCCGCGACCACCCTCCTGGCGTTCGCGGTCACCAACCCGGGATGGATCCCCGCCGACCTCGCGGTCCGGAGCCAGACCCGCGACGGCGACGCGCCCATCCACTACGCGACGCGCGCCCGCACGCCGGTGCGCCCCGAGCACAACGCCCTCGGGCTCGCCGCCTGGCCGGGCGCGCATGCCGCGCAGATCCCTCCCGGCACCACCCGCGCCCTCCTGTGGGGCCACGACCTCGGCCTCGTCCCCGGCCTGCGGTTGGCGCTCCACGCGGCGGCGGAGACGTTCGTCGTCACGCTGACCGCGATCACCGAGCTGACCCTGCCGGGCTGGGTCGCCGACCCCGGCGCGCCCGCTCCCGATCCGGTGACCGACCCACCGGCCGCGGTCACCGAGGTCGAGTGGGACGCGCGCGGCGCACCGCCCCGCGCCTTGGCACCGTGGCTGGCCGCCGACGCCGGCGGCGACGAGCTCGTCGTCCAGGGCAACCTCGTGGAGGCGGTGTTCGGCGAGCCGCGGCGGGCGGAGACCGCGCCGCACGGGCCCGGCGTCCTCGCCCTCGACCGCAGCGCGCGCGCGATCACCCTCGAGGATGCGCCTGGCGGCGGACCACCGCGGGTGCGCGCGCTGCGGGCGCCGGAGGCTCCGGTGGTGTGGGAGGATCAGCGAGATGGCCGCCCCGCGCCGGCGCTGGCGGTCGAGATCGACGGCCAGGCCTGGCACCGGCAAGCGCACCTCCACGCCTCGCGGCCGTTCGATCGCCACTACGCCGTGACCGTGAGCGACGGCGGCGTCCACTGGCTGCTGTTCGGCGACGGCGTGCACGGCGCCCGCGTCGACGCCGGGGCCGAGATCAGGCTGCGCTACCGCCGCGGTCACGCCGGCCACGCGAACTGTCCGCGCGGCGTGCCCCAGCTCATCGACCCGCCGCTCGACCAGGGGGCACGGGACGACCTGGCCGCCCTCGGCCCCACCACCGTGACCAACCCGGTCCCCGGCGCCGGCGGTCGCGCCGCCGAGAGCGACGCCGCCGTCCGCGAGTCGATCCCGCGTTCGCTTCGCCACGCCCCCCCGGCGCGCGCGGTGACCCTGGCCGACTACGCCCACGCCGCCGAGGAGGTCGCCGGCGTCGCTCGCGCCACCGCTCGCGCCCTCGGCGGCATCTTCAACACCGTGCTGGTGCTGGTCGATCCCCAGGGACAGCTCGAGCTCGACGACACGTTGCGAGACGCCGTCCACCGCCACCTCGACCACCTGCGCATGGCCGGCCGCGAGCACCGCGTGGTGGCGGCCCGCTACATCCCGCTCGACGTCGAGCTCTGGCTGTGTGCTCAGCCCGGCGTGCCGCGCCACCACGTCCGCCAGCGCGCGCTGGCCGCGCTGCGCCCCGGCCACGACGCGCGGCCGGGCTGGTTCCACCCCGATCGCCTCAGCTTCGCCGAGTCGGTGGAGCTCGGCGACGTGCTGGCGCTCGTACAGGCACTTCCAGGGGTCCGCTCGGTCAAGGCCCGGCGCTTCCGACGTCTCCTGGCCGCGACCGGCCCCGCGGTCGAGGCCCGCGTCGCCATGTCGGCGACCGAGGTCGCGCGCCTCGCCGCCGACCTCACCCGCCCCGATCACGGCCGGCTCCGGATCGAGGTGGTCGGCCTGGGCGACATCGACGAGACCGCCTACGACGTCGCGGTGGCGGGAGGTGCACCGTGAGTCGGCCGCCGCGCCCGGAGTCAGCGCGGCCGTTGCGCGCCGACCTCACCCCGCGGCCGGACGGAGGCGGGCTCGACTACGTCCCGCTCGACTTCGCCGACCTCGTCGAGCTCGCCGCCCGGATCGGCGGGGCGCTGCCGGCCGACGCCCACGATCCCACCGCCACCCTGTACGAGCTGTCGGCGCTGGTCGCTCACGTCCTCGCCGTCCACCAGGACCACGTGGCGAGCGAGTCCTTCCTGGCGACCGCGTCCACGGCCCGTAGCCTCATCAAGCACGGCCGCCGCCTGGGTTACGAGCCCGACCCCGGCGCCACCGCCACCGGCTACCTGGCGATCACGGCCAAGGCCGGTCTCGCCGGCGAGCTGCCGGCCGGCTTGGTCGTCGCCACCGCGCCCTCGGGCGGGGTGCCAGCGCAGGACTTCGAGACCACGGCGGCTCGCCCGATCGCGGCGGCCTGGAACCGCCTCGAGGTGCGCGCCCGCGATCGCGAGCAGGTGCGGACGATCCCGGCCACGACCACCCGCCTGCGCCTGGCCGGCACGGGCCACGGCCTGCGCGCCGGCGAGCGGGCGATCCTCACCGGCCCCGGCCACTGGCAGCCGCTCGCGATCGCCGTCGTCGCCGAAGAGGACGGTGACACCGTGCTCGAGCTCTCGACGCCGCTCGGCGTCGCCCTCGGCGGCGCCGACGACCCGGCCGGCTACGTCGTCCGCGGCCGGCCAGCGGTCGAGGCCCGGCTCTTCGGATGGAGCGCCGATCCCGCGCTGTTCCCGCCCGGCGAGCTCGAGGCCCGGGAGGAGTACGTGGCGCCGCCGTCGCCCTACACCTCCAGCACGACGCCGACCCACGGCTACCAGATCACGAGCCCGGACGGGGCGGCCACCGCCGCGCCCACCGAGCTGTTCCTGGCGACCGCGGTCGGCGAGCGCCTCGCCGGTCACGTCCTAGTCGTGCGCGCCGCGGGCAGCGCGGTCGTCGAGGTCGGCGGCGCGGCCGCCGATCAGGTCGACGCCGCCGTGCGATTCGTCCGGGGCGGCACCCGCGAGGTCGTGACCGCGGTCCACCCGACCACGGGCGTGGTGTCCACGACCTGGGTCCTCGACGAGCGCGCGACGGCAGGCACGGTCACGCGCCTGCGCGCGCGCGCGAAGAGCGGCGCGGCCGCAACCCGCGCCAGCGTCGGGGTCCACGCCCGCCTGATCGGCGCGTGGCGGACCGCGGCCACCGTCGTCGGCCGCGAGCCATCGGAGATCACCCTCGGGCCCGATCAGGACCTCTTCGTCGAAGGGCGATGCGGCGCGCTCGCCGCCGGGATGCTGGTGGCGTTGAGCACCCGCGACGGCGCGCACGCCCAGGTGGTCGAGCTGTCGATGATCTCGGAGCTGGCCGACACCGAGCTGACCGACCCGGAGCGGGCGCACGGCGTCACCCGCCTGCGCTACCGCCCGCGCTCACCCACGCCGATCCGCGCCGACGGCTCGCCTCACGTCTGGAGGCTCGGCGACGTGGTCGTCCTCGCCAACGTCGTGCCGATCGCCCACGGTCGGATGCGCGAGGAGGTCGTGGGCGAGAGCGACGGCGTCACCCCCTTCCAGCGCCACGCGCTGGGGCGGGCGCCGCTCGCCTACCTGGCGAGCGGCGACGGCGTCACCCCCGACCTCGAGGTGAGCGTCGGCGGCGTGCGCTGGGAGCGCGTGACCGACCTCGGAGTCCCCACCGCCGGCGAGCTCGCGCCCGACGTGGCCGCGCGCGCCGGGCTGCGGCACTACAAGCTCGAGCGCGAGGCCGACGGCACGACCTGGCTGCGCTTCGGCGATGGTCGCACCAGCGCGGTGCCGCCGGCCGGTCGGGACAACCTCCGCGCCCGCTACCGGGTGGGGCTCGGGCCGGCCGGCAACGTCGTCCCCGGACGCGTGACCCGGTTGCTCAAGAGCCACCCGCTGGTCGACCGCGTCGACAACCCGACCGCCACCACGGGCGGCGCGGCGCCAGCCGCCGCCGAGGACGTCCGCCGCCAGGCGACGCGCCATCTCCGCACCTTCGACCGCGCGGTGTCGATCCGCGATCACGCCGATCTCGCGCTCTTGTTCCCGGGTGTGGCGCGCGCCACCGCGCGGCTGGCCGACGGCGTGATCGAGCTGGTGGCCGCCACCAGCGAGGGAGCGCCGGTGCCCAACCTCGACCTGCTGCTGGACTTCCTCGACGCCCGCCGCGACCCGGCGCTGCGCCTGGTACCGGTGGCGCCCCAGGCGGTGGCGATCGCGCTCGCCCTCGGCGTCGAGCACGATCCTGCGTTCCGGCGCCGCGACGTCGAGGCCGCGCTCCGCGCCGCGCTCGTGGGTGGTGACGCCGACGCCCCACCCGGCCTGTTCACGTTCGCCGCGCGCGATCTCGGGCAGGCCGCGCACGCCAGCGAGGTCCACGCCCGGCTGGCCAAGATCGAGGGGCTCACCTTCGTCCAGCTCCTCACCTTCGATCTCGCGCCCGGCGCGGCGGTCCGCGACCTGCTCGTTCCCCACGCGCACCAGTGGCTGCGCCTGGGCGCCGACGACCTCACCTTCGCCGCCCTCGTTCCCTCGGAGGTCACGCCGTGATCCGTGGCTACCCCTACGACGCGGGCGCGTTCGCCCGGGTGTGGCGCCGACTGTGGGAGCTGGTCCCGGCCTACCACCGTGTCCTCGACGGCGGCGACCGCCTGGACCTCGAGGAGGCGACCCGCCGGATGGTCGCCGGAACCCTGACCCGCGACCACGACCTGGCGCGCGTCCTGGGCGCCCTCGCCGCCCCGCTGGCCGCGGTCCGCCAGAGCGTCGAGGAGCTGCACCGCGATCTCTTCATCGACTCGTGTGGCGACGCCGCCATCCCGCTGCTCGCCGACATGGTGGGCACCACGCTCGTGTTCCCCGACGCGACCTCGAACCGCCGCGACGTACGCGGCACGGTGAGCTGGCGCCGCCGCAAGGGCACGCCGCCGATGCTCGAGGAGCTGGTCGAGGAGCTGAGCGCGCGCATGACGCCTCTGGGCGAGGGCTGGCAGCGACTGGCGATGGCCCAGGACCTCGACCTGCCGCGCCTCGAGCGCACGACCATCGATCTGCGCGACCTCCGCGTCGCCGAGCTCACCCACGGCCCGCTCGACGCCAGCGCCCACGTCGTCGACCTGCGTCGGCCCAGCACGAGCACGGGGCGCTACCACCCGCACCACCTCAGCCACTGGCTGCACGTCACCGAGCTGTTCCCGGCCTACCACGCCGAGGCGGCATACGTCGGCGACCGCGGCGATCCGCGGACCGGTGTCGAGCACCCGCCCACCACCCCGCCCGCGCTGGCGCGCGACGGCGACTGGCGGTTCGCCGTGCACCCGCTCGGCCGCTACCAGGCGCTGCGCGCCCGCCGGGTCGGCGCCGCCGACCCGCTGCGCACCGACCGGATCCCGGCGATGCACTTCGCCCACGCCCCGGGCGACTACCACGGCCGCGACGGGCGCTTCACGATCGAGCTACTCGGCCTGCCGGCCGCGGTCGCGGCGGTGGAGCGCGACGCCGAGCCGGTGCGGGCGATCGCCGACCGCGCGATCCTGATCGGCGACCACCGGTTCGAGGCGCTGGCGCGGCCGCGCCGCGCCGGCGACGACACGGTGATCGAGCTGATCGCGGTGGTGCCCGTTGCCGGCCCCGAGGGCCCGGTCGCCAGCGGCGCCGCCACGGTGGTCGCGAGCGCGCCGGTGACCGCCGTCGGGCTCGGCGCGACCACCCAGGGGGCCGTGGCGCCGCCGGGCACGATCGCGATGCTGCGGTTGCGCCCGGCCGCGGGCGCCACCGCCTTCTTCCCGGGCGGCACCTTCGCCCTCGGCGCCGGGCGCGGTGGCGGCGACGCCGGGCGCTGGCTGCCGCCGGTGACGACGTCGCTCGCCGACACCGCCGAGCTCCGGCGCCGGGGCCAGCCGCGCGGCGCCGTGGCGTTCGAGGTGCCGCCGACCTGGGTGATGAGCGAGCGGTGGTTCTACCTCGGCGCCGACGGCACCCTGGGCGAGGCCCAGCACGCCGGCGCCGGCCCGGTCGTGGTCGCCCTCGGCCCCGACGACCGCATCGAGCGCGCCCGCGTCGCCCGCCCCGGCGTGGGTGGCGCGTGGCCGCCGCTGCCATACACCGCCGAGCGCGTGGGCACGTCGGAGCTGGTGCCAGCGCCCGGATGTGGACCGGCCCGCCTCCACGGCGGCCCGGTGCTCGACGCTACCGGTGGCCCGCTGATCGAGGCGCCGGAGGTCGACGCCCGCCTGGTGTTCGCGATCGCGACCACCGCCGTCACCACCACCTTCCGTCCCATCGGGGCGCTCACCGTGGGTGCCCCGGCGCCCGGCGATCGCGGTCGATGGCAGCTCCTCGACGACACCGCCGCACCCGTGACGACGGCGGCCGCCGGCCTCGGGCGGCTGCGCGAGCTCGCCGAGGGCGTCGCCGACGCCCAGCCCGGCGCACAGCGCCTGGTCGTGCGGTTCGAGGCCGCCGCCGCCGGCGCGGTGCTGCCGCCAGGCGCGGTGGCGTGGCGCGGCGCGACCTGGCGCGGCGCCAGCGACCAGGCGTTGCTCGTGCACCTCCCGGCGTTGACCGCCGGCGGCGCGGCGCCCGCGGGCTGGCCCGCGCCCGCGGGCTGGCACGTCAGCCCCGCCGTGTCGGTCGGGCGCGACGGGTCGACCTGGGACGGCGAGGTGGTCGCCCGCGCCGCCGCCGGCCAGGTCGCCCCGATCGGCCCGGCCGACACCGGAGACGTGCTGCTGCGGCGACGGCAGCTGCGGTGGCGCAACCTTTGTTCGTGGCAGCGCGAGGTCGCCGACCATCGCAAGCTCGATCCCACCCCACCCGGCTTCCTCGACGTCGACGTCGAGCACGGGCTGTTCGCGCTGGCGGGCGCCGAGCCGCCGCCCCGGGCGCCGGCGGCACCGCCGCCCGACGCCGGCGCCCGCGCCCCCAGCGTCACGGTCGAGTACCAACAGGGCGCCAGCGCCCACGTCGGCGCGCTACCGGCGGATCGCTCGACCGCACTCGGCCACCTCCCCGAGCCGGCCACGCGCATCGTCAGCCGCCACGGGGTCGCCGGCGGCGACGAGCTGGTCGACGCGCTGGCGATCCCTCGCTATCGCACGCTGACCGACGCGCTCGCGGCGATCACCGCCGATGGGGGGCGGGCCGAGCAAGAGGTCATCGAGATCGCGGACAGCGCCACCTATCACGACGAGGCCCCGGCGTGGCCGGGCACCGTCGGCGGCGGCGCGCCGACCCGACGGCTCGTGATCCGCGCCGCCGACGGTGCGCGGCCGGTGGTCGTGCTCGCGGGCTGGACGACCGACGTCGGCGCCGGCTTGACCCAGGTCGTGCTGCGCGGCCTGACCCTCGCCAGCCTCGCCCCGCTGACCGTCGCCCCGCCGCTGGTCGATCCCCCGCCCGCGGCGACTCCGGCGCGCGCCGCGGTCCGGATCGAGCTGTCGACCGTCGCCAGCGAGCACCTCGCCTTCGCCGTCACCGCGCCGCCGGCGGGAGTCGAGCTCGTCGTCCATCGCGCGATCACCGGCCCGCTCACGATGCACGGCGCCGGCGCGCTCTCGGTGACCGGCTCGATCGTCGATCCCGGCGACCGCGCGGCGTCCGCGATCACGGCCAGCGACGGCGTCGTCGACGTCGATCGCGCGACCGTGCTGGGCGTGGTCGCCGCCGGCGTGCTCGAGGCCAGCGAGTCGATCTTCCTGGCCCCGGTGACCGTGGCCGACCGTTTCCGCGGCTGCATCCGCTTCTCGCGGGTCGAGGTCGGCTCGGTCCTGCCCCGCCGCCACCGCGTCGTGCCCGACCTCGACGCCGCGCCGGTGGAGCCGGTGCCCGTGCGCCTGGTCAGCGTCGACCGCCACGATCCGGCCTACGCCCGCCTGGCCGAGACCTGCGATCCCCGCGTCCGCTTCGGCGCCGCCGACGGCGGCGAGCAGGGCGCCTTCCACGACGAGCTGTGGCCGGTGCGGCGCGAGGCCGTGCTGCGCCGCCTGTCCGAGTACACCCCGGCCGGGATGGTCACCGGCCTCATCCGCCTGGACTGACGAGGAGCGACGCATGAAAGGGGACTTCACCCGAGGGATCCAGCCCGATCGCAAGCGCGGCAAGCGCTACCGACGCGTGCTGGTGCAGCAGGCGCGCGTGCTCCTCGACAGCGACGTCGCGTCGCTGGTCGACGGCATCGACCACGAGCTGCGTCAGGTCACCGCCGACCTCGGCTGCCAGCTCGGCAGCCCGGACCTCGGCTACCTGATCACGCCCGGGCGACTGCTCGCCCTGTTCGAGCACGCGACCGGGGTCACGACCAGCGGCGGCGGAACCGCGATGCGCGACTACTCCCGCAAGTACCCCGACGAGCCCGAGGGCCGCTATCCATCGCTGCGGGTCCAGGGCGCGGGCGGGACGACGACGATCGCGCTGCGCGAGGCCGTGACCGGGCCGCTGGCGGTGGTCCTCTGGTGCCGCGCCGACGTCGCCACCACCCTCACGGTCGCCGCCGGCGCCGCGACCGCCGCGATCACCGTGCCCGCCGCCACCTCGTGGCAGCGGGTCGTGGCCAGCCTGTCGCTGCCCACCACCGCCGTCACGGCCAGCCTCGCGATCACGGGCGCGGCGACCCCGGCGTGGCTCGGGCTGATCGAGCTCGACGAGCGCGTCGACGCCGGCCCGCATCTCTGGGCGGCGGCCGGGCGCTTCCACGCTCGCGGCCTGACCCCCGCCCTGGCTACGGCCACCGGCTACCCCGAGGTCTCGTACCCGGCGGCCGCCGGGTTCGTCGCCACCGATGGCGGCCTGCTGGGCACGCCCCGCGTCGTCGCGTACCTCGAGACCTGGGAACGCGACATCACCTGGGTCGAGGATCCGGGCATCCGCGAGGTCGCCCTCAGCAAGGTCGACACCACGGTCCGCACCGAGGTCGTGGGCCAGGTCAAGTGGGCGAGCGCCGCCGGGCTCACCGCCGACGAGCTGCGCCGTGCCTTCCGCGCCGTCGCGCCACCGACGTCGCGGCTCGTGGTCCACGCCCCGACCACGCCGCCGGCCACCGACCCGTGCGCCTTGCCGACCACCGGCGGCTACACCGGCGCCGATCACCGGCTCTACCGGTTCGAGGTCCACCGCGGTGGCGCCGCGATCGACGCCCGCATCAAGTGGTCGCGCGACAACGGCTGCCACCTGTTCCCGGTGGTCGAGCGCACCGGCCTCACCCTGACGCTCGCACGCGCCAGCGGCCTCGCCGATGGCGACCTGGTCGAGATCCTGAGCGACGTCATCGACCTCGGCGACACCGACGCCGCGACCAGCACCACCAGCCGCGCCCAGGTGACCGCGACCGCGGTCACGCCGGCCCAGCGCGCGACCGGCGCGCTCGCGCGGGTGCGCCAGCAGGACGCCGACAGCCAGGGCCGCGACGTCGTCGAACTGAGCCTCCTCGCGCCCTACGCCAGCCTGCCCGCGGCGCTCTACCCCCCCACTCAGCCGCTCCGCCTGCGGCGCTGGGACGGCCTGGCCGTGCCCGCGACCTCGGGCGCCGGCATCACCGCCACCGTCGAGGACGGCATCGAGTTGACCCTGTCCGGAACCTTCGCGCCCGGCGAGTACTGGCAGTACGAGGCGCGCCGCGGCCCGGCCAACACCGGCGGCCCGTGGCGGGCCGCCCCCCACGGCCCCGAGCGGATCCTGGCCCCCCTCGCGCTCTTGACGATCGGCGCCGGCGCCGCGCCGGCGACCCTGGTCGCCTGGCTCGATCACCGCTTCTCGCCCCTGTGCGAGCTCGACGGCGACGACGTCGCCTTCGACGGCACGCGCATCGACGCCGACGCCGACACCGTGCAGGAGGCGCTCGAGGAGCTGTACGAGCGCGACCGCGGCAGTTGCTGCGACGCCACACTCGGCCCCAACGGCCGCAGCGGCGACGACGCGGCGCGTATCACCGCGGCGATCGGCGCGACCACGTTCTCCGAGGGCGGCCACCTCTGCCTCGAGCCCGGGGTCTACGACCTCCGCACGACGATCGTGATCGATCGTGACGTCGTCGTCCGCGGATGCCCCGAGGCGACGCTGCTCGGCCACGGCACGAGCCCGCTCTTCCGCGTCACCGGCACGGGCCGGCTGCGCCTCGAACAGCTCGTCCTCGACCGCGCGCGGGCCACGACCGGCAGCGTCCTCGTCGAGCTTGCCGAGGGCGCCCGGCTCGTCGCGCGCGAGGTCGGGTTCCTGGCCCGGACCGCAGCCGACGGCGACGCCACCGCGATCGCGCGGGCGGCGACGTCGTTCGTGGCTCCCGATCTCGACGCCAGCAACGATCCCGCCCTCGACGCCGACCACCTGCCCCCGAGCGAAGTCGAGGGCACCCACGTCGAGCTGCGCGACTGCGTGGTCCTCGCCGAGGTCGGCGTGCGCGGCTCGCGGTTCGCCGAGCTGACGGCCGAGCGGACCGCGTTCGTGTTCGCCACGGCGCGCGGTGCGATCTCGGCCTCGCAGGTCGACCAGCTCCGGCTCCACGACTGCTCGTTCCGCGGCGGTCTCGCCGCTCACGTCTTCGACGGCTTCGAGCCCGAGTTGCTGCGCGGCCGCACCGACGACCTCCTCGAACGAGCGGCCGCGCTCGCCGGCGGTGGCGTCGCGGTCTCGATCGGCTTCCTCCTCGGCGGCGCCCTCGCCCGCAACCACCTGCGCTGCCAGCTCGGGCTGTGGGCGCGGGTCGCGCGCGACCTCGCCATCCGCGACGACGTCTTCCACCAGCCCGAGGGCCAGTCGTACGGCGTCCGCGTCCACCACGCGCGGCGGATCGACCTCGAGGGCCTCCGCATCGACGCCATGTCCGGGATCGAGGTGCCGCTCAGCGCTCGCCAGGTGACGGTACGACGCTGCGTGATCCGCGGCCGGAGCGCCGGCATCACGTTCGCGGGCGAGGCCCGCGAGCTGTTCAACGCCGGCCCCATCGTCGGGGTCGTGATCGACGGCAACCACGTCGAGACGCCAGACCGCGGCGGCGCGATCGGCGCCAGCGGGACCCGCGCCAGCGAGGTCGATGACGTGCGGATCAGCGGCAACGTCATCCGCACCACCACCGGCATCCCTGCCGCCACCGCGATCACGATCGTGGGCGACGGCAACCTGGCCGGGGCCGTGGTGGTCGATGACAACGAGGTCACGACCGATCGCGTCGCGATCCGCGTCGCCGGCGCCGGCGGTGTGGTGCGTGGCAACCAGCTCCGGCTGACCGCCAACAGCGGCCCCGCCGTCACCGCGGCCGGCACCGCCGGGATCGGCCAGGTAGCGATCGTCGACAACGTGGTCACCGGCACGACCAACGCGTTCACCGCGTTCCAGCTCCACGACACGCCCGACGCCCGCGTCACCGGGAACCAGGTGCGGACGACGGCGGCCTCCCACGTGCTCAGCCACCCGGCCGCGCTCGATCTGCGCGGCACCGGCGCCAGCGCGCGGCAGTACATCGTCGGCAACGACTTCGCGATCGGCGGCGTCACGATCCGCGGCGCCAGCAACCTGCCCCTGGTCGGCAACACCATCCGGGTGCTGCTGGTCGACAGCGGTCCGAGCGGCCGGAACGGCGTCGTCCACGGCAACCAGCTCGGCGGCATCCTGATCTTCATCATCCCCGTGTCGGCGTCGCTCACCGGACTGCGCGGGATGTGGAAGATCAGCGACAACCTGGCCCCGGCGCCGGTGGTCGTCGCGGGCGCGACGCACGAGGAGCTGATCTGGCACGGGTTCTTCGCCGACCTCGGGACCTACAGCATGATCGGGGCCGCGATGGCGGCGGTCGAGCCCGAGGCGCGGGCGCGCATGGTCGTCGAGCCGCCCGAGGTCGAGGCGACGCCGCGGCCACGGCGCGACGACGCCGGGCTCGCATACCGGGACGCGATCACGCCGCCGCCCGCATCGGCCCTGCTCGGCGCCGAGCACGTGCGCGCCGACCGCCTCGTCGACGAGGTCATCCGTGAAGCCGGCCGCGAGGTCTTCCGTCCGGTCGAGGACTTCCTGGTCGCGACCCCCGTGCTCTTCCACACCATCACCGTCGTCGACCCGTTCGACTTCCACGTCTCCGGAAACCGCTTCGGGATGCTCGTGGTCGAGGCCGCGAGCGGCCAGACCGCGACCACCGACAGCTCCGCGCACGTGGTCGACAACAAGGTCACGCTCAACCTCGACGTCGAGATGACCTCGGCCCAGACCCAGCTCGACAACATCGTCGCGGTCAACTCGGCGGCCGCGTTCAGCCCTCCGGTGGCCGCCACGACCACCCCCATCCTCTACCCCAACCTCCGTCGCTGAGACCGCCATGAAGCCCAGCTCCAAGCTCCTGCGCCCCGCCGTCGCGGCCCCGCCGCCCGCGCCGGCGGTGAAACCCGCGGACCTCGAGCGCGACCGGCTGGTCGCGCTGAAGGCGGCGGGCGAGGCCGACGCCAAGCACCTCGAGGCAGCCGCGGGGGGAGGCGTCGCGCGCCGGCTCGACGAGCTGCTCGCCGCCTTCAAGCGCGACACCGGCGGCCGGCCGCGGCCGATCACCGGCGCGATCGCGGTCCGCGTGATCGGCGCCACGTGCGGCGACCAGCGGCCGGTGCCGTTGCCCAACCTGCGGGTCACGGTGGTCACCGACCGCGGTGTGGTCGCCACCGCCGTGACCGACGTGACCGGCCTCGCCGTGCTCCGCCCCGGCGCCGTCGCCGACGCGCCGGAGCCGGACGACGGGCTCGACAAGCCTGGCAAGGAGCCTGGCGCGGGCAAGCCGGCGCCGGTCGCGCAGCGGGCCGCCGCCGCGATCGACCCGACCGCGACCGACAAGCTCGCCTACCGCGTCCGGATCGCGGCGGGCAACGGCGCGCCGGTCGCCGAGCTCGACGGCGAGCCGACGCGCACCCACCTGGTCCAGCTCGGCGACGACAAGGCGCTCGAGGGCCACGCCGTGCTCGGGCGAGGCTGGGCCCAGGCGATCGCCGCGGCCGAGGCGCGCGCGGCCGAGGTCGCCAAGCCCGCGGCGGCCCGGGTGGTCGAACACCTCGGCCTCGCCCGCGACCGCCTGACCGCCATCGAGAAGCGCCTCGCGATGCTCACCCGGAAGGCCTGACGGAGGGAACCGTGACCATCACGCTCGAGCTCAAGAACCTGTCCGCGAAGCCGATCGCGCTGACCACCGCCGACACGTCGATCACGATCGACGGCGGCAAGACGGCCGCGGTCCCCCTCGACGTCGTGCGCGGCGCCGCCTTCGCCGAGCACCTGGCGGCGGGCGAGCTCGCCCTGTCGCGGGCCGGGCTCGACGCCCTCGACCCGGGTGCGCGCGCCGCCGCGCTCGAAGCGGTCGGCGACGTCATCCTGCGGGTGGCGCCGCGCTTCGTCGCGCACCACGCGACCCTGCGGGCGGCGCTGGCCAGCCTGGAGGCGCTGCGCGATCGGTACAACGCCCTGCACGCGACCGCCGGCAAGCTGCTCGCCGACGCCCGCGCGCTGGCGGCCGGCGCCGAGACGGTCGTCGCCGCGATCGAGCTGAGCGACGGGGCCGCCGACGCCGCCGTCGACGCGGCGGAGGCGGCTCGCCGCGCGCACCTGCAAGCGCTGCCGAAGACCCCGGACGAGCTCGCCGCCTGGTACGCCGAGCACCGGCGGCTGGAGGCGGCGCTCGCCGCCGCCACCGCGGCCCAGGCGGCGGCCCGGGACGCCGTCGCGCGCCAGCTCGATGCCACCCGCGCCGACCTGGTGGCCGCGGCTGCGGCGTTCGGGCGCGCCGACCCCGCCCGCGATATCGGTCCCCAGCTCACCTGGGGGGCGTGAAGAAGGGCGCCGCCCGAGCCCCCGCGCCGGCCGCCGCGCCGACGCGGACGCCGCAGCCCACGGCCGCGCCGACGGCCGAGGGCGAAGCGGCGCAGGTCGCGCGCGCCCTCGGCGCGGGCGCGAACCTGCCGGCCTCGACCCGCGCCCGCATGGAGCGGGCGTTCGGACAGCCGTTCGGCGACGTGCGCGTCCACACCGGCGACGCCGCCGCCCGTGCCACCGCGCGCCACGACGCCGCCGCGCTGACGGTCGGACGCGACGTCGCGTTCGCCCCCGGCCTGTTTCGACCTGGCACCCCGCGCGGCGATCACCTGATCGCCCACGAGCTCGCCCACGTCGTGCAGCAGGCGGGCGCGGGCGCGGTCGCCCAGGCGCGGGCGCTCCGCTCGACGTCGAGCGAGGGCGCCGAGCAGCAGGCCGAGGCGGCGGCGAGTCGCGTGAGCGCCGGGCTGCCCGCCGGCGTGGCCCGCGGCGGCTTCGCGCTGACGACGCGCGCCCGCATCATGCGACGCGCGCGGGCGCTGTCCTCGTCGTTGCCGGCGATGACCGCGACGCCGGTGGTCGGCGGCGGCGTCACGCCGTCACGGGCGACGCTGTCACCGGCGCTGACCACGCGGGTCTCCCCCGCCGGCGGCCAGGCGGCGGGGCTGAGCGCGGTGATCGCGCCGCGACCGGGCGAGCTCCGTGACGCGTCGCCGCGCGGCCTGCGGACGGCGATGGTGGCGCGGGCGACCGCCGCCGTCGAGCGTCAGGCCTCCCCCGATCAGGCGCAGACGCCGATCCGCGACGCGGCGATCTCGCCGCCGTCGGTCATGGTGGCCGGCGCCCCGGCCGGGGCCACCGCCGACGGCGGCGGTGCCGCGGGGAGCGGTGAGCGCGCCGGGCGCGACCGCCAGCGCGACGGCCGAGGCCGCGACCGCCGCGGGCGGGGCC
>CAADGB010000141.1 GCA_900696455.1 uncultured delta proteobacterium | reverse complement strand
GGGCGGCGCGGCGGCCGGCGGCGCGGCCGCCGGCGCCCGCGGCAGCTCGACCCAGAACACGGTGCCCCCGGGGTCGTGGCCCTCGACGCCCACCGCGCCCCCCATGGACTCGACCAGGTGCTTGACGATCGACAGGCCGAGGCCGGTGCCGCCGACGTCGCGGGCCCGCCCGGGGTCGACGCGGTAGAAGCGCTCGAAGATCCGCTCGCGGTGGTGGGCGGCGATGCCGGGCCCGTCGTCGGCGACCTCGAGCCGCACCCGCTCGCCGCGGACCCGGCCGCGGATCCAGACGTGGCCGCGCGCGCGCGTGTACTTGATCGCGTTGTCGATCAGGTTGACGAGGATCTGGTCGAGGGCCTTGGCGTCGGCCAGCGCCCGCAGCTCGGGCGCGAGCTCGACGACCACGGCGACCTCGCGGGCGGTGGCCTTGATCTCGAGCGCGCTCGCCGCCTGCTGGGCGGCGGCGGCCAGCGCGACCGGCGCCGGCTCCAGCCGGTACTGCCCGGCCTCGAGCCGCGACAGGTCGAGGAGATCGGCGAGGATGCGGGCCAGGCGCTCGGCGTTGCGGTGCAGGCCGTCGATCAGGCGGCCGGCGAACGCGGGGTCGTCCTTGGCGCCGGAGAGCAGGGTCTCGGCGTTGGCGCGGATCACGCTGACCGGCGTGCGCAGCTCGTGGCTGACGTTGGCCACGAAGTCGCGGCGGATGGTCTCCAGCCGGCGCACCGCGGTCACGTCCTCGAGCACCAGGATGCAGCCGCGGCTGCCGCGCTGGGGCGCGACCCGGGCCGCGATCCGGGTGCCGGCGGCGGTCGTGAGCTCGGCGCTGCCGCCGGCGTCGGCCCGCTCGACCAGGGCGAGCACCGCCGGGTTGCGCACCTGATCGATGAAGGCCTCGCCCAGGGGGACGCCGCCCAGGTCGAGCATCTCGCGCGCCGCCGGGTTGATGAGGGTCATGCGGCGGTCGGCGTCGAGGGCGATCACGCCCTGGCTCATGCCGTCGAGCACCGAGCCCAGGAGCGCGCGCTCGGCCACCAGCGCCCGCACCGTGCGCTCGGCGTCGTCGGCCATGCGGTTGATGAAGTCGCCGACCTCGCCGATCTCGCCGTGGGCGGCGACCTCGACCCGGTGGGGGCCGCCGGCGGCGACCTGGCCGGCCGCGGCGGCGAGGCGGCGCAGCGAGCGGCGGATGAGGGTGGTGGCGACGAGCGTCATGCCGACGGCGACCGCCAGCCCGATGCCGGCGCCGATCGACAAGAGCACCCACAGCCGATCGTAGGCGCGCTCGATCTCCTCGCGGGTGGCGGCCAGCCGCACCACGCCGGCGCCGTCGCCGTAGCGGAAGGGGCGGGCCACCAGGATGCGGCCGCCGCGCCGGGCGCTGCCGCCGCGGCGCTCGGGATCGAGGGCGGCCGCGACCTCGGGCAGCGACAGGACGTCGCCGATGCTGCCGGGGTGGGTGTCGGCGAGGACGCGGCCCTCGGCGTCGAAGACCTCGACCTCGGCGCCGGTGGCCTCGGCCAGGCGCAGGGCCAGGGCCTGGCCGGGGGCGCCGTCGAGGTCCGGCGTCTTCTCCAGGCTGATGCGCGCGCTCTCGGCCTGGCGGACCAGATCGGCGATCGTCGTCGCCTCGAGCGTCTTGCGGACCTCGGCGCGCAGCACCACGGCGGCCGTGGCCTCGACCACGACGATGACGCCGACCGAGGCCAGGAACAGCTTCGAGCCGATGCCGAGGTTCATCTCGCCCCCCAGTCTGCCCCAGGCCGCCGCGCGCCGCGCGGGGCGGGCGCGAGATCACGTCGGCGCGGTCAGGCCGCCTCGTCGGGCTGATCGCGGAAGCGGTAGCCGACGCCGCGCAGGGTCTCGATGTACTGGCCGGCGTCGCCGAGCTTCTCGCGCAGGCGCTTGACGTGGGTGTCGACGGTGCGGGGGGTGACGTCGGCGTCGATGCCCCAGACGTCCGACAGGAGCGTCTCGCGGGTCTGGACCCGGCCCTTGCGCGACAGGAAGTTGTAGAGCAGGCGGAACTCGAGCGCGGTCAGCGCCACCTCGTCCTCGTCGACCCAGGCGCGGTGGGCCTCGCGATCGACCCGCAGCCGGCCGAAGCGCAGGGTCTCGGGCTCGGTCTCCGACTTCTGGGCGCGGCGGAGCAGGGCGCGGATGCGCAGCACGACCTCGCGCACGCTGTAGGGCTTCACCACGTAGTCGTCGGCGCCGACCTCGAAGCCGACCACCCGGTCGATCTCGCTGCCCTTGGCCGTGCACATGACGATCGGGATGTCGCGGGTGCGCTCGTGCTCGCGCAGGCGGCGGCAGACCTCGGTGCCCGACAAGTCGGGCAGCATCAGGTCGAGCACGATCACGTCGGGCGTGGGCTCGGTGAGGGCGAGGTCGAGCCCGGCGCGACCGCTGTGGGCGACGCGCACCTGGTAGCCCTCGCGGGTGAGGTTGTACTCGAGCGTCGTCGCGAGGTCGACCTCGTCTTCGATGATGAGGCAGAGACCGAGCATGACCGAAGCCGTAGCACGGCCGCGGTGACAGGGGCGTGACGCTCTTGTGACCGCCTGCGCTGCCGCCGCAAGCCTGGGATCTCACAGGGCCGGCGCGGCCGCGGCGCCGGGGCGCGGCGCCGCGGTCACATGCGGATGCGCTCGTTGCGCGGGTCGTAGAGCGGCCGCAGCGAGGCGGTCGCCGGGAAGCGGCGGTCGGCGATCTCGACCTCCCAGGTCCCGGCGTCGATCCAGGCCTGGTCGATGACGGCGCCGCCGCCGTCGATCATCGCCAGCCCCACCGCGCCGCCCAGGGTGAAGCCGTACGACGCGGCGCGCACGTAGCCGACCGGGCGGCCGTCGCGGCGGACGACCTCGGCGTGGAACATGAGCGGCTCGGGATCGTGGAGCAGGAGCTGGAGCAGGCGCCGGCGCAGCGGGCCGGCGGCCTTCTGCGCCACCACCGCCTCCTTGCCGAGGAAGCCGCCCGGCTTCTTCAGGTCGACGGCGAAGCCGAGGCCGGCCTCGAGCACGGTGTCGGTGTTGTCGATGTCGTGGCCGTAGTCGCGGTAGCCCTTCTCCAGGCGCAGGCTGGCCAGGGCCTTGAGCCCGGCGTGGCGCAGGCCGAGCGCGGCGCCGGCGGCGACCAGGCGATCGTAGACGTGGGTCGCCTGCTCGGTCGGGATGTAGAGCTCGTAGCCGAGCTCCCCCAGGTAGGTGATGCGGATGCACAGGACGCGGGCGAAGCCGACGTCGAGCTCGCGCGCGCCGCGGAAGGGGAGGGCGGCGTCGCTGACGTCGGCGTCGGTGACCGCGGCCAGGAGCGCGCGCGCGCGGCCCCTGGACGTTGAGCTGGGCGTAGGCCGCGGTCTGGTCGGCGACGAAGGCGTGGCGATCGCCGGCGTGGCGGCGCATCCAGGTCAGGACGTGGCGGTGGGCGGTGTCGGAGGCCACCACCCAGAACCGCTCGTCGTCGAGCTTGGTCACGGTCAGGTCGGCCTCGAGGGTGCCGCCGGCGTTGAGCCACTGGGTGTAGGTGAGCTGGCCGGCGTCGCCGTCGACGTGGTTGGCCGACAGGTAGTCGAGCAGCGGCCCGGCGTCGCGGCCCTCGACCAGGAACTTCGACATGAACGACATGTCCATCACGATCACGCCCTGGCGCGCGGCCTCGTGCTCGGCCTGCCACCACGGGAACCAGTGCTGACGGCCCCACGACAGGCGCTCGGGCGGGACGGTGACGCCGGGCGGCGCGTACCAGTCGGCGCCCTCCCAGCCGCTGACGTCGCGGAAGTGCGCGCCGCGCGCCGCCAGCCGGTCGTGCAGCGGCGAGACCCGGGCGCCGCGCGCGGTCTGCATCGAGCGGGTCGGGTAGTGGCACTGGTAGACCATCCCCAGCGACTCGACCGTGCGTGTCCGCCGGTACTCGGGCGTGGCCTGGTAGGGGTGGAGGCGATCGATGTTCATCGCGGTGACGTCGACGTCGGGGCGGCCGTGGATGATCCAGTGGGCGACGACGCGACCGAGCCCGCCGCCGGTGAGGATGCCGATCGAGTTGAGGCCGGCGGCGACGAAGTAGTTGCGGAGCTCGGGCGCCTCGCCCACCACCGGTCGCAGGTCGGCGGTGAAGCTCTCGGGGCCGCAGAAGAACTTCTTCACGCCGGTCTCGAGCGTGATCGGCACCCGCCGCATCGCCTGCTCGACGTAGGGCGCCATGCGCTCCCAGTCCGGAGGCAGCTCGCCGAACGAGAAGTCGTCGGGGACGCCGCCGACCTGCCACGGCGCGCACACCGGCTCGAACAGGCCGATCATGAGGCCGCCCACCTCCTCGCGGAAGTAGCCGCAGGAGCCCGGGTCCTCGAGCACCGGCCACGTCGGCGACAGCCCCGGGATCTTCTCGGTGATGAGGTAGTAGTGCGCGGCGGCCTGCAGCGGGATCGTGACGCCGGAGCGCGCGCCGAGCTGTCGCGCCCACATGCCGGCGCAGTTGACGACGTACTCGGCCTCGACCTCGCCGTGGCTGGTGGTGACGCCGGTGACCGCGCCGCGGCGGCGGGTGACGCCGGTGACGGTCACGCCCTCGACGATCGTCGCGCCCTGCATGCGGGCACCGCGGGCCAGCGCCATCGTGACGTCGACCGGATCGGCGCGGCCGTCCTCCTTGACGTAGAAGCCGGCCAGCAGATCGTCGGTGCGAGCCAGCGGGAACAGCGCGCCGACCTCGGCCGGCGACAGCTCGTGGACGTCGACCCCGTGCAGGCGGTTGAAGGCCGACACCCGGCGGTACTCCTCGAGCCGGTCGGCGTCGGCCGCGACCTCGATGAAGCCCACCGGCTTGAAGCCGGTGGCCTGCCCGGTCTCGGCCGGCAGCCGCGCGTAGAGGTCGCGGGTGTAGGTGCGCAGCTCGGTCGAGGTCGCCGAGGTCGAGCCGAAGGTGACGATGAGGCCGGCGGCGTGCCAGGTCGTGCCCGAGGTCAGGCGGTCGCGCTCGATCACGACCACGTCGCGCCACCCCATGTGCGCGAGGTGGTAGGCGACCGAGCAGCCGATGATGCCGCCGCCGATCACGACGACGCGGGCGCGCGCGGGGAGGACCGGGGTAGGTGCGGTCATGACCGCGCAGCATACTCAACGCCGGTGCGAGCGTCGTAGCGGCGGTTACCGAAACCCCGCCAGAGAGCGAGGAGCGCCGGCGGGCTGTTACCATCGACCGCGGAGGTGACTCCATGCGGTATCTCTTCGGTGATTCGACCGAGTCCAGGCTCGAGCTCAACTACCTGGCCTTCCTGCGCGACGCGATCGACTTCGGCGTCGCCGTCCTGTCCGCCGACGCCGGCCTGAGCCAGGCCCGCGACCGGCGGGCCCAGCGCGAGCGCGCCGCCGAGGACGCCGCCCGCGAGGTCGAGGCCTTCGGCCGCGCCGCCCTCCAGGTCGCCGAGCCCCTGTCCCACGGCGAGGCCCCGGTGAACCGGGCGGCGGCGGCGGTGGCGCGGGCCATCACCGACGCGGTGCAGCGCGAGCTCGGCCGGGTGCGCAGCGGGCAGGGTGGGGAGCTGGAGCAGATCGTCGCCGAGCTGCAGCGCCTGCGCGAGCGCTGCGTGTCGGCCCTGGGCGCGCTGCTCACCACCCACGACCTGCCGGGCGCCGAGGAGACCGTGACCGTGCAGTGGGGCGGGGCCGGGGCCGGGTACGAGGCGCGCCTCATCCAGCACGCCGAGCTCGGGCTCGAGGCCACGCTGGCCCTCGAGATCCCGGCCGGCTCGCTGTTCGCCGGCGAGCTGCGGGTCGACCGGCTCGCCGAGGGCGTCGAGGTCCACGCGCCGGAGACCGCGGGCTGGCTCAAGAAGGAGGTCAAGCGCGTGCCGCACAAGCTGGGGCGGCACCACGTGACCCTGGCCAGCGTGGCCGGCGGCGGGGTCGTGATGCGCCTGCGCGCCAGCCTCGAGGCCGGCGCCGCCGGCTTCGACATCACCGTGGCCCGCGACGGCGACGTGGCGGTCGAGCGCGCCGGCAAGGGCGAGGCCGACGGCAGCTTCCCCACCGACGACCGCGACCTGACCGGGCTGCGCGGCCTGGCGGCCAAGCTGGAGGCCGCCGTCGACGGCCTGCGGGCCACGCGCACCGGCCTGGTGTCGGCGATCCTCGACGGCAAGCCGCTGGCCAGTCACGAGCAGCCGGCGGTGCTGGTCGAGCGCCTGGTGGCGGTGATGGCGCCGGTCGTGCACGAGATCGCGGCGCACTCGCTGTCGCCGCGCGAGCTGGTGCTCAAGCGCCTGCTCGGCGGCGATCGCCGCGAGGAGATCTTCCTGTCGCGGGCCGAGCTGGTCGGCAAGCTCGAGGCCCTGCCGGCGGCGCAGCGCGAGGTGTTCGCGCCGCTCGGGCTGCTCGACGACGCGACGGCGGTGGGAGCCGGGCCGGGGGCGGGCGGCGCGGCGACCGCGCCGGTGCCCGCGAGCCGGGGGCGCGCGACGGCGCCGCCGCCGGTGGCCGACGAGCT
>CAADGB010000140.1 GCA_900696455.1 uncultured delta proteobacterium | reverse complement strand
GTCCCCGTCGCCCGCCGCGGCGCCGTCGGAGTCCACGGCCGCCGCGCTGCCCGAGCCGGCGGCGGCCGCCGCCGCGGCCGCCGCCACCGATCCGGACCGGCCGCTGGCCCTCGCCCGCGACGCCTTCGTCGCCGCCTACTGCGCGGCCGCCCTCGCGCGCCATGGCGGCAACCGCGAGGCGGCGGCCGCCGCGCTCGGCATCAGCACGCGCTCGCTGCACCGCTACCTGAGCGGCGAGCGCGGCGACTGATGCCTGCACACGCGCGGACGGCTCACACCGCCAGCAGCTCGTCGCGGAGGCGGGTGAGGATCTGGCCGAGCAGGTTCTGCCCGCGCCACCGCGCCGGATCCTGTGCGCGCGGATCGGAGGCGGCCAGGCCGATGCCCCAGATGCGGTCGTACGGGCTGGCCTCGACCAGCGTGGTGCCGGCGGTCGCGAGGAGCGCGGCCCGCAGGTCGTCGTCCTGCGTGAACTTGGCGCGCCTCCCGGCCATCACGATCGCCTCGCGCGAGGCCCGCCACACCGCGTCGTCGAAGCCGCGGACCTTGCGGCCCAGCGCCTTGTGCTGGCGCGGGTGGTCCGCGGCCAGGATCTGCGCCGCGACCTCGTCGTCGCCGAACAGCCGGGCCTTGCCCAGCATCATGTACTGCTCGGCGCAGCCGAACGTCTGACCGTCGACCTCGAAGCGACAGCGGTACCACTGCGAGAACGGCGACGCCTCGGTGAAGAAGAACGTGTAGGTCATAGTGTCAATGTGACACTATTTGACTCGGCCCGCAAGGGGACACACGTCGTCGACCGGGGCCGCCCGCGCTCACACGCCGTAGCAGTGGAAGACGTCGGGGAGCTCGAGCGGGCACGAGGCGGCGAAGCACGTCGAGATCCCGCCCGGATCGCAGTAGGCCTGATCGCACTCGGCCGAGCACGCCGGCTGATCACAGCCGGGCACGATCGGCGCGCAGGTGACGGTGATGCTGGTGCAGTCGCCGCCCAGGAGCTGCACGCACAGGGTCCCGGGCCCGCAGGCGCCGCACGGGTCGTGCGAGTCGGGCAGCGTGTCGACGCAGTCGCAGTCGCGAGGCGGCCCATCGAGCGGCGCGTCGAGCAGGACCTCGTCATCCGCCGCGCAGCCGGCGCCGACGAACGTGGCGAGGATCGCGATCAGCGCGCAGCGCAGGAGAGGGCCCATGCCGCCCGACTCTGCACCCTGCGTGCCGACGCGCAACCCGGCGTCGGGCCGCGATCCGCGCGCGCCCGCTCCACTCGACCGCGACACCGCTGTCGCGCTCACGGGCGGACTCGCGGGGGCGCCGGGCTCGACGCGCGAGGCGGTGAGCGGCGCGGACTATCGCCCCGCGGCCAGCGCCGCCGGCAGCTCGGCCAGGAGCAGGTCGTTCTCGGCCGACGTCCCCGGCGTGATCCGCAGGCAACCCGCGAGCGGGCCGGGGCGGTCGAGGTTGCGCACCAGCACCCCGCGGGAGGCCAGGGCCTGCCACACCGCCGTCGCCGGCCCGCCGCCGCCGCCGCCGCCAGCGCGCTCGACGCGCACGAGGATCAGGTTGGCCTCGCTGGGGAACACGGTCAGCTCCGGGAAGGCGGCCAGCGCCGCCGCCAGCCGCGCGCGCTCGGCCACCACCGCCCGGCTGCGCTCGGCCAGCCACGCCCGCTGGTGGCGCAGCATCCACACCGCCGCCCGCTGGTTCAGCGAGCCGAGGTTGTAGGGCATGCGCAGCTTCTCGAGCTCGTGGACGACGGCCGGCGCCGCGCTGAGGAAGCCGACCCGCAGCCCGGCCATGCCGATCTTGGACAGCGTGCGCATGACGACCAGGTTGGGCAGCTCGGCCAGCCGCGGCGCCAGCGAGCGCCCGCCGTACTCGATGTAGGCCTCGTCGGCGACCACCAGCGTGTCCGGATACCGGACCGCGAGCCCGGCCACCTCGTCGGGTGGCCACAAGGTGCCGGTCGGGTTGTTGGGCAGGGCGAAGAAGGCCAGGTTGGGCGCCTCCCTGGCCATGGCGGCGTCGACCCGCGCGACGTCGAGCTCCATGCGGTCGTCGACCGGGACCTCGACCGGGTCGAGGCCGTGGCCCAGGGCGGCGATGCGGTAGACGACGAACGTGGGGTCGGGGTAGAGCACGCTGGCCCGCGTCCGCCCCGGCCGCGGCTCGGCGAAGGCCGCGCACAGGAGCGAGATCAGCTCGTCGGAGCCGTTGCCGAACACCAGCGACGCCGGCGGTACGCCCAGCTCCGCGGCCGCCAGGGCCCGCAGCTCCAGCGGGTCCGACTCCGGATAGCGGTTGAGCGCGACCTCCGCCAGCTCGCGCCCGGGCGCGGCCGCGGCCGCGGGCGGCAGCGCGTCGGGCAGCTCGTTGGCGTCGAGCTTGGCGCGCACGCCCTCGGGCCGCGGCACGTGGTAGGCACGCAGCTCGCGGATGCCGCGGGTGACGAGGTCGGCGAGGCTCACGGCGCCCCTCGCTTCCCGGCGCGGATCAGCGCCGACCGGCCATGGCCGTCGAGCCCCTCGACCGCGGCCAGCGCGGCGATGAAGGGCGCGTCGGCCCGGGCCGCGGCCTCGTCGTACTCGACGATCGAGGTCCGCCGCACGAAGTCGTGGACGCCGAGCGGGCTGGCGTAGCGGGCGGCGCCGCCGGTGGGCAGGACGTGGTTGGCGCCGGCCACGTAGTCGCCGGCGGCCTCGGCCGCCCACTTGCCGACGAAGATCGCGCCGGCGGTGGTCAGCCGCGGCACCAGGGCGCGGGGGTCGGCGACGTCGAGCTCGAGGTGCTCGGGGGCGTAGCGGTTGGCGACGTCGACCGCCTCGTCGAGCGAGGCCACCACCACGGCGGCGCCGTGGCGCGCGAGCGCGGCGCGGGCGATCTCGGCGCGGGGCAGGGTGGCGAGCTGGACGGCGAGCGCGGCCTCGACCGCCGTCGCCAGCTCGCGCGCGGTGGTGACCAGGATCGGCCGGGCCTCGACGTCGTGCTCGGCCTGGGCGAGGAGGTCGGCGGCGACCCACGCCGGCTCGGCGGTGTGGTCGGCGATGATCAGCACCTCCGACGGGCCGGCCACCGAGTCGATGTCGACCTGGCCGAACACCCGGCGCTTGGCCGCGGCCACCCACTGGTTGCCGGGGCCGACGATCTTGTCGACCCGCGGCACGGTGGCGGTGCCGTAGGCCAGGGCCGCCACCGCCTGCGCGCCGCCGAGCTCGAACACCCGATCGACGCCGGCGAGCTCGGCGGCGGCCAGGGTCTCGGCCGACGCCCCGGGCGTCACCATGATGACCTCGGCGACCCCGGCGACCTTGGCCGGGATCGCGGTCATCAGCACGCTCGACGGGTAGCGGGCGGTGCCGCCCGGCACGTAGAGGCCGACGCGGGCCAGCGGCGAGACCCGCAGGCCGAGGCGGATGCCGTCGCGCTCGACGTCGAGGTCGCGCTCGTGCTGGTGGGCGTGGAACCAGCGCACGCGCTCGGCAGCGTGCTCGAGGGCGCGTCGGACCTCGGGGGCGATCGCCCGGCCGCGCTCGTGCCAGGTGGCGCGCGGGAGCTCGTAGCTGCCGTCGGGGCCTGGGCTCCGCCGATCGAGGCGCTCGGTGTGCGCGCGGACCGCGGCGTCGCCGCGGGTACGGACGTCCTCGACGATGGCGTGGACCGCGGTCTCCACCTCGGCGGCGAACGTGGTGGAGCGATCGAGCAACGCCTCGAAGCCGGCGTCGCCCGGGGACAGCACGCGCAGGAGCGACATCGCCCGAGGATGGCCGAGGACGCCGCCGAGGGCCAGCGTCCGCGGCGACCGGACGGGCGCCCGGGCGCGACGCACGTTCACGGTCCGGACGGCGCCGACCCGGCGTACCATCGGAGATCGATGCGGTGGGTCCTCTCCCTGATCGTCCTCGGCGCGTGCGCCTTCGAGCCGCGCGGCGCGGCCGACGACGGCGGCGACGATCGCGACGACGCCGGCGGCGGGGGGGACGGCGCCGGGCCCGACGCCTGCGTCGGCGCGAGCTGGCTCGACACCTGCGCGCTGCCGCCCCCGGCGGGCGCCTTGATCCTCGACGGCCCCGGCACCTACACCTACGACACCGACAGCGGCGAGCTGCGCGACGCCCAGGACGAGCGGGTCGACCACACGTCGGTGGTCGTGGCCGGGGGCGAGGGCGACGTCCGGGTCATCGTCGCCAGCGCGGTGACCATCGGCGCCGGCGCCGAGCTGCGCGCCACCGGCGACCTGCCGCTGGCGATCCACGCCCACGGCGACCTGATCGTCGACGGCGCGATCGACGTCGGCCGCGGCGGCGCCGGGCGGCGCTCCGCCGCGTCGTGCGCGGGCTCGGCCGGCGGCACCGGCGGCGACAACAGCGGCGGCGCGGCCG
>CAADGB010000139.1 GCA_900696455.1 uncultured delta proteobacterium | reverse complement strand
GACCCGCGCCGCCTCGCCCTCGCCCAGCCCCGGCAGCGCCTCGGCGATCGCGCGCGCCACCGCGTCCGCGTCGGCGCGCGCCAGCGCGCGCCGCACCGCCGGCGCCTCCGCCTCGTCGCCGGCGAGCAGCGCCACCAGCGGCGCCACGTCCCGGCGCCCGGGCGTGAAGCCGGCCTCGGCGATCGCCGCGCGCAGGTCGCGGGGCGCGGTCACAGGTGCTTGGCGAGGAAGCGGACCACGTCGGCGAGGAAGCGCTCGTCGATCTGCGCGTCGGGGTCGGTGTACTCGGCGAGGTCGCCGGTGGTGGTGGCGACGAACAGGTGGTTGAGGCCGGGGTAGACGAGCTTCTCGACGACCTTGTTGCCCTTGCGCAGCGCCGCGGCCAGGGCGTCGGCGTCGGCCACCGCCACCTGCTGGTCGAGCTCGCCCTGCGCGATCAGCACGGCGACGCCCTTGACCCGGGCCGCGGTGGCCGCCGGATCGTGGCGCAGGTGCGAGACGATCCAGGCCTGGCCGTCGCCGTAGGCCTTGCGCTCGGCCTCGTCGAGCTCCGCCGGCAGCGACTGGCCGGCGCGCAGCGCGTCGTACACCCGCTGCCGCGTGGCGAGGGCGGCCTCGACCTCGGGCGCCGGCATGCCCGCCCGCTCGAGGCCGCGCCGCGCCTGCTCCTGGATGATCACGTCGAACGGCCGGCCGGTGCCCGCCATCAGCACCAGCGCCCGCGGCCGCGGCGTCAGCCGCAGCGTGACCAGCGGCGCGACGATGCCGCCCTCGGAGTGGCCGATGATGCCGGTGCGCGCGGGGTCGATCGCGGGCTCCCGGCGCAGCGCCGTCAGCACGGCGGCGGCGTCGGCGGTGAAGGTGTCGAGCGTCGCGGCGGCGAAGTCGCCGCTCGAGCCGCCGCCGCCGCGGTCGTCGCAGCGCAGGGACGCGATGCCGGCCTGGGCCAGCCGGATGGCGATGGTCTTGAAGATGGACATCTTGAGCCCGCCCGGGCCGTAGCTGTCCTCGTCCCGATCCTGGAGCCCGGAGCCGGTGATGAACGTGACCGCGGGCAGGGCGCGGGTGGCCCCGGCCTTGGTCCGCTTCGTCACCGCCGCGTGCGAGGCCGGCAGCATCAGCGAGCAGGCCAGCCGCGCCGGCTCGATCCCGGGCGCGGCCGCGACCTCGACGGTGCGCTCGAGCTCGACCAGGCCTTCGGGGACCGGCGGCTTCTCGCGCGGCCGGACCCGCAGCGGCGCGATCCGGGCCTCGTCGCCCTCGCGGGTGATGGTCAGCGACAGCAGCGCGATGTCGGCGCCGAGGAAGCTCGGCCCGGCGCAGTAGAGGTCGGCCTGGAGCTGGCCGGCGAGGCTCAGCGAGACCGCGCGCACGTCGCCGGCGGTGCGCACCTTGCCGAGCGTGATCACCAGGCCGGGGAAGGCGGTCACCTGGGTGGCCTCGGCGCGGCACAGGAGCGCGAGGTGGGCGAAGCTGGTGCTGTCGAGGTAGAGGTCGATCGGGCCGGCGGCGCGCTGCTCCTTGGCGGCGGCGTCGCCGGTCTTGACCGTGACCACGGCGGCGTCGGGGCCGCCGGCGAGGGTCGAGACCACGGCGACGCCGCCGACGTCGACGACCACCTCGCCGCGGCGCGGGCGGCCGGCGAGGTCGGTCCGGATCGCGGTGCGGCCCCGCACCGCGCTGCCGAACAGCGTCGCGTCCATGTGGGTCTCGAGCACCAGCTCGTCGCCGACCTGGCGCAGCTCGAAGCCCTCGGCGCCGGCGGCCTGGCCGCCGACCGTGATGAGCAGGCGGCCGCCGTCGAGCTTGCGCTCGGCCGGCGCGGGGGGCGGCGCCGGTGTGGGCGCGGGTGGGTCGGGCGGCGGCGTCGACGTCGTCGCCGGCCCGCAGGCGACGGCCCACAGCAGGGCGGGCAGGGCGGAGGCGGCGGCGCGGAGGCGGTGTCGGCGGCGGTGGCTCACCGGCGCATCCTGTCCCCTCCAGAGAGTGGGCGCAACCGTGTAGACTGATGGGGTGCGCGCGCCAACGTCGCTGGTCATGCTCGTCGGGCTCGTCGGGCTCGGGGCCGGGATGGTCGCGGGCGGCTGCGGCGGGGACGACGGCGACGACGGCGGCGGCGACGACAGCGTGCCGGCGCTGGCGTACTGCGATCCGGCGCGGGGCTGGAGCGCCGGCGCCGCCGCGCTCGAGGCCGAGATCCTGACCCTGGTGAACCAGCACCGCGCCGCCGGCGCCACCTGCGGCGGCCAGGCCATGCCGTCGGTGCCGCCGCTGTCGGCGGATCCGGCGCTGCGCTGCGCGGCGCGGGTCCACACCCAGGACATGGCCGACCGCGACTACTTCGCCCACGTCAGCCCCGAGGGCGAGGAGCCGTGGGATCGGATGGAGCGCGCCGGCTACACCTGGCGGCAGGCCGGCGAGAACATCGCCGGCGGCAACAGCACCGCGGCCGCCACCATGGGGCAGTGGATGAACAGCGCGGGTCACTGCCGCAACATCATGAGCGCGAGCTACGTCCACCTCGGGGTCGGCCACGTCGAGCGCGACCGCCTGTGGACCCAGGTCTTCGGCGCGCCGCGCTAGAGCACCGCACGGTTCGAATGCCGTCGCGAGACGCGGACTCGTGAGGCAGCTCCGGGCGCACGCCCGCAGCGCAGCGACCAGCGTCGTGGCCCTACGTGAGGAGCGAGCATCGGACGTACGCCCGGAGGTGCCCGCAAGGTCGCGTCGCAGCAGGCACTTCAAACCGGTCGGTGCGCCAGGCGGGCGCCTCGCGACCGCCGCCCACGCCCGCGTGTAGGATGGCGGCCATGAAGCAGCAGCGCATCGCGGGGCTCGACTGCGTCCTGGCCGGCGGCGACGACGGGCGCGGCGGCGGCGACGGGCCGATGGTGGTGCTGCTGCACGGGTTCGGCGCGCCCGGCGACGACCTGGTGGCGCTGGCCGACTGGATCGAGGCGCCGGCGGGGACGCGCTGGGTGTTCCCGGCCGGGCCGCTGGCGATGCCGCCCGTCTACGGCGACGCCCGCGCGTGGTGGATGATCGACCTCGAGCGGCTGGAGCGCGAGCTGGCGGGCGGGCGCCCCGCCGATCGCGCGGCCGAGGTCCCCGAGGGGCTGGCCGCCGCCCGCGGCGCGATGGTCGAGCTGCTGGCGGCGCTGGCCCGGGATCACGGCCGCCGCGACCAGGCCACGATCCTCGGCGGCTTCTCCCAGGGCGCGATGCTGTCGGTCGACGCCGCGCTCCACGCCCCGCGCCCGCCCCGCGCCCTCCTCCTGCTGTCGGGGACGATGATCGCGGAGGCCGACTGGCGGCCGCGGGCGGCCGCGCTCGCCGGCTGCCGCGTGCTGCAGAGCCACGGCACCCGCGACGCGCTGCTGTCGTTCGCCGGCGCCGAGACGCTGTGCGGCTTCCTGCGCGAGGCCGGGGCCGAGGTCGCGTTCGTGCCGTTCCCGGGCGGGCACGAGATCCCGCCGCCGGTGCTCGACCTCGCCGGCGACTTCCTCGGCGAGGTCTTCCCGTCCGCGCCCGGCGGCCCGGGCTGAGCCGGCCTGCCGTCGCCGGGAGCGGGGCCGCGCCGCCGCCTACGGCGCGGTGACGCGGGTGATCGTGAAGCCGCGGCCGGCGAGCAGGTCGTTGACGCTGCCCGGCCCCGCGAGGTGGCCGGCGCCGACGGCGACGAAGGCGCCGCCCTCGGCGTGCAGCTTCTCGAGCTGCGGGACCCAGGCCCGGTTGCGCTGGCCGAGGATCGCGTCGAGGTAGGCCGGGAAGGTCTCGAGCGAGCGGCCGGAGGCGACCCACAGGGGCGTGTCGTCGAACAGCGCGTCGAGGGCCACCTCGTCCCCGGTCAGGTAGGCGTCGAGCAGCTTGCGCGAGACCGCGCGCGCCTGCTCGCGGTGGTCGAGGAGGGCCTTGATGTCGGCCGCGGTCATCCACGGATCGATGATCGCGATCTGATCGATGCCCTGCTCGAGGTAGTGGATGGGCTTGCCGGCGGCGCGGGCGCGCCCGGCGAGCACGCCGTCCATGGGCGCGGTCATCGGCAGATCCTTGGCGATGATCACGGTCATGGTCGCGAACGGCTTCATGCCGTCCATGCCCCGGGCCAGGCCGGCGCCGATCTCGTCCTCGAGCTTCTTCCAGTGCGCGGGCCCGAGGTCGGCGCGCAGCGAGCCGCCGTCGGTGCGCTGCATGGCCAGGGCCAGCGCCGGATCCGAGGTGTCGGCCTCCATCACGAACGTCCGCGACGCCGTCAGCTTGTCGAACACGTAGGCCGGGAGCTGACGCTCGGCGTCGACGCCGAGGTGCATCGTGCCGAACAGCCAGGTGGTGACGCCGTCCTTCTCCGCCTTCCACAGGAGCGGGCGCGTGATCGCGGCCCGCGGCGCGGTGGGCGTCGGCTCCGAGCCGCCCCACGGATCGGCCGCGGGGGCGCCCGAGCCGGTCGCGGTCTGGCCCGCGGGCTCGCGCTTCTTGCAGGCGAGGAGGCCGGGGACGAGGGCGAGGGCGAGGGCGGCGGTGGCGGTGGCGGCGAGCGCGCGGCGCATGGGCTTGCTCATAGCACGCGCCGGCGCCCGGCCCCGCCGCGATCAGGGGCGCTCGAGCACGATGGCGGCGCCCAGCCCGCCGGCGGCGCAGGCGGCGATCGCGGCCACCCCGCCGCCGCGGCGCGCCAGCTCGCGCGCCACCTGCACGAGCTGCCGGGTGCCGGTCGCGGCGAACGGGTGACCGAGCGCGATCGAGCCGCCGCTGACGTTGGTGCGCGCCCAGTCGACCTCGCCGGCCGGCCGCGGCAACCCCAGGCGCGCCGCCCACGCCGGCGACGCCAGCGCCGCCGCCACCGCCAGCACCTGGCCGGCGAAGGCCTCGTGCAGGTCGAGCAGCGTGAGGTCGGCCAGGGTCAGGCCGGCCCGCGCCAGCGCGCGGGGCAGCGCGCTCACCGGCGCCATCAGCAGGTCGTGGGGGTCGATGGCGGTGGTCGCGCTCGCCCGCACGAACGCCAGCGGCTCGAGGCCGAGGGCGCGCGCCCGATCCTCGCGCATCAGGATCGCCGCCGACGCGCCGTCGGAGAGCGGCGAGGCGTTGCCGGCGGTCACCGTGCCCCCCGGCCCGAAGAGCGGACGGAGCCGACCGAGCGCGGCCGGGGTGACGCCGGGGCGCACGCACTCGTCGCCGACGCCGGGGAGGGTCATGACCTCGCCGGCGAGGCGACCGTCGTCCCAGGCGGCGGCGGCGCGGGCGTGGCTCTGCGCCGCCAGCGCGTCCTGCGCGGCGCGGTCGATGCCGGCGGCGGCGGCCATGGCGTCGGCGTGCTCGCCCATGGTCAGGCCGGTGGTGCGCTCGACCAGGGTCGGCGGCTCGACCCGGAGATCGCCGGGGCGGAGGTGGGCGAAGGCGCGCACGCGCTCGCCCACGCCGCGGGCGCGGCGGTTGGCGGCCAGGGCGCGGCCCAGCGGCCGCGACACCGCGATCGGTACGTCAGACACCGAGTCGGTGCCGCCGCACACCCCGGCGGTGATGTCGCCGGCGGCGATGGCGCGGGCGAGCTCGATGGTGGCGACGTAGCTGGTGGTGCAGGCGCGCGACACGCTGTGGGCGTCGACGGTCGGCGCCAGCCCGGCGTCCAGCACCAGCTCGCGGGCGACGTTGGGGGCGTGGAGCGACGGCACGACCTGGCCGAACACCACCCGCTCGATCTCCCGGGCGAGGCCGCTCCGGTCGAGCAGCTCGCGGACGCAGGCCACCCCCAGCTCGAGCGCGGTGCGCGCCGCCAGGCCGCCGCCGCGGCGGGCGAACGGCGTGCGCAGGCCGGCGACGAGGGCGACGCGCGCGGTCATGGCGCGGGCCGCGACCTCACGGCTCGAGCCCCACCCACGCCGCGCTGCGGTCCCACAGCTCGGCGGCGAGGGCGTCGTCGCCGGCGACCCGGCTCGGCCGCTTCTCCTTGCGGTCGGCGTAGTAGCGGCCGGTGTGGGTGGCGACCTCGGGGGAGGTCGCGCAGTGGAGCGTCGTCGCCGCGCCGTCGCGCGTGTTCTTCATGAACAGCCGCGGGATGAACGAGACGAAGCGCGGCACGCGTCGCTGCCAGATGTCGCTGGCCACCACGCCCGGGTGGAGCGCGTAGGTCGTGACCTCGGCCGGCGGCAGGCGGCGCGCCAGCTCGCGGGTGAACAGCACGTTGGCCAGCTTCGACACCTCGTACTCGTGCAGCCCGGTGGTGGTGCGGCTGGGCTGGCGGACGGCGTCCCAGTCGATGCCCGGCGCGCTGTAGTGCGAGTCGCTCGACACGTTGACGATGCGGGCGGGGACGCCGGGGGCGGCGCTGCCGCGGACGCGCTCGAGCAGGAGGCGGGTCAGGAGGTAGTGCCCGAGGTGGTTGGTCCCGAAGGCGAGCTCGAACCCGTCCTTGGTCTGGCCGCGGACCCCGGCCAGGCCGGCGTTGTTCACGAGGACGTGGATGGGCTGATCGCGGGCGAGCAGCGCGGCGGCGCACGCCCGCACCGAGTCGAGGTCGCCCAGATCGAGGGCGACGAAGTCGAGGCGGGCGCCGGGGCTGGCGGCGGCCAGCTCGTCCATGACCGGGCGGGTCTTGGCCTCGGAGCGGCAGGCGAGGACGACGTGGGCGCCGCGCGCGGCCAGGTCGCGCGCGGTCTCCTTGCCGATGCCGGTGTTGGCGCCGGTGACGACGAAGGTGCGGCCGCCGAGGTCGGCGGGGGCGGGAGCGGAGGCGGGCATGGGGCGAGGGTGGCCGACCTCGGCCGGGCGGGCAACGGTCCGGCCTGCCAGGCGG
Source organism: uncultured delta proteobacterium (assembly GCA_900696455.1). Taxonomy (GTDB): domain Bacteria; phylum Myxococcota_A; class Polyangia; order Haliangiales; family Haliangiaceae; genus UBA2376. The sequence continues at coordinate 8,094 of CAADGB010000139.1, read as the reverse complement.
TGTCGGCGGGCCGCCCGCCCCGGCCGGGGGCTCGGGTGTAGGATGAGGCCGTGCGCGCCCGTCTGATGGTGGTCTCCGGTCCCGATCGCGGTCGTGAGTTCTCGATCCCGCCCGAGGGCGGCCTGGTCGGTCGCGGCGAGGGCTGCGCGATGCGGCTCGAGGACGCGGCGGTGAGCCGGCAGCAGTTCCGCATCGGCGTGCGCGACGGGCGGCCCCTGGTCATCGACATGGGCAGCACCAACCGGACCCGGGTCAACGGCGATCCGGTGGACATGCGGACGCTGTCGCCCGGCGACCGCATCGAGATCGGCAACTCCGTGCTCGAGGTGGTGGGGGAGGGCGACGTGGTGTGCGTCGCCGACGAGGGGGTGATCTCGCACGAGGTCGACACCGAGCGCACGGCGCGACCGGTGGGCAGCGGCAGCGGGGTGATCGAGGTCGCCGGCTACCTGACCGCGATGGCGCGCATGGCGTCGTCGGTGTTCGGGCCCGACGGCGTCAGCGCGGCGTGCGGCCACCTCGGCGGCGCGGTCTCGGCCGAGCGCGTGCAGATCATCGGCGTCGACGGCGGCGCCCGTCTGCGCGCCGGCCGCGGCGGCACCCAGGGCACGGTGCCGGTCGATCGCGCGCGGCTGGAGAAGGTGGCGCGCGGCGGCCGGGCGATGGCCATCCGCGGCAACGAGCGCGAGATCATGCTGTCGCCGGTCCACGGCGAGGGGGTGCTGGTGGTCGACCGCCCGGCGGGCATGGCCTGGGATCGCGGCGCCGTCGAGCTGGTGGCCGCGGCCTCGCAGGTGCTGGCGGCGGCGATGACCGCGGAGTCGGAGCGCGGCCGGCGCGAGCGCGCCCTCGCCGACCTCCACGACGACGGCGAGATCGATGGCGACAGCGCGGTGGCGGCCCGGCTGCGGGACTGGATCGCGTGGGCCGCGGCCCGCCCCTACGCCCTGCTCCTGGGCGAGCCCGGCGTGGGCAAGCAGCGGGTGGCCGCCGCCCTCCACGACCGGAGCTCGCGCCGCACCGGGCCGTTCGTGGTCGTGCACTGCGTGGCGATGTCGGAGGCCTGGCTCGAGGCCGACGTGTTCGGGCACGAGGAGCCCAGCGGCGAGCGCCGGCCCGGGAAGCTCGAGGCCGCCCACGGCGGCACGATCTTCTTCGACGAGCTGGCGGCGCTGCCGCCGCGCTGCCAGAAGCGGCTGATGCACGCCATCGAGAAGCGCGCGGTCAAGCGCCGCGACGGCTCGCTGGTCCCCGCCGACGCGCGGGTGATCGCCGGGTCGTGCCACGACGTCGCGAGCATGGTGCAGGTGAGCGCGGTGCGCCCCGACCTGTACGAGCGGCTGGCCCAGGCCTCGGTGGTGGTGCCGCCGCTGCGCGAGCGCCGCGCCGATCTGGTGACGATCGCCGAGAAGATGCTGTACCGCCTGGCCGCCGACGCCAGCCAGCGCCGGACCGGGTTCGCCGCCGACGCCGCCGCCCGCCTCGCGGCGCACGAGTGGCCGGGCAACGTGCGCGAGCTGCGCAACGTGGTCGAGCGCCTGCTGCTGCAGCCGGGCGAGGATCCGGTGACGGCGGCGGACGTCGAGCGGGCGATGATCCGGCGGTACTGACCGCGCGGGGCGGCGCGCGGCGTCGCCGGTCGCCGGTCGCGGTGTCGGCGCGTCGCTCGTCGCAGGTGCGCAGAACGATCGCGCGCCACGCAAGGTCTGCAGGACGGGCGACCGGGCGCCCGGTGGGGTGCGATGATCGATCGCACCCCGGCCGGCGCGGTCGCACCTGCTGATGCCGCCGGGCATCGACCGGTGACGCGCTGCGGGCGGCCGCCGCTGTCCTCGACCGCCGGACGGGGCCAGAGTGCCGACATGAAGCCGGCCTCGCTCGTCCCCCGGTGCTCGCTGGCGCTCGCGCTGGCCGTCCCTGCCCTCGGCGCCTGCCAGCTCGCCGGCGACGGCGACGGCCCGGAGCTGGCCTCGGCGCGGCAGCCGATCATCAACGGCAACACCGCGACCGTCGGCCAGTTCCCGACCGTGGTCGCCATCCGCAACAACGGGCTGTGCACCGGCACGCTGGTCGCGCCCGACATCGTCCTGACCGCGGCCCACTGCATCCACCCGGCGACCCTGGGACTGTCGAGCCAGGCCCAGGTCACGGCCCGCACCGAGGTGGTGCTCGACACGATCGACGCCACCCGCAGCGGCGGCCGCGTCATCGCCGCGCGCGACACCGTCGTCATCACCGCGTTCGCCGAGCCCGGAGATCCCGACGTCGGGCTCATCTTCCTGGCCCAGGCGGTGACCGATCGCGCGCCCACGCCCCTCAACCTGACGCCGGCGGGAGCCCAGACCGGGGTCGCGGTGACGATGGTCGGCTACGGCGAGACCGCCAGCGGCAGCGTCGGCCGGCTGCTCTACACCGCGCCCAAGTCCTCGGTGAGCTGCGCCGGGTTCGGCGTCAACAACGCCCTGTTCCTGTGCTTCGATCAGCGCAGCGGCCCCGGCATCTGCTCCGGCGACAGCGGCGGGCCGGCCCTGGCCGAGGTCGACGGCGTGGTCAAGGTCGTCGGCGTCACCTCCTTCGGCGATCGCGACTGCACCGTGCTCGGCGCCCACATGCGCACCGACGCCATCGTCACCCGCGACTTCCTGCAGGCCCACGCCCCCGAGCTCCTGTGCCGCGCCGACGGCGCGTGCGACGCGATCTGCGGCACGGCCGGGCTCGCCCCCGATCCCGACTGCGCCCCGAGCTGCGCCAGCGACGCCGAGTGTGGCGAGGGCTACTGCGGCAACGGCGACACCTGCCTGCCGGCGCCCTACGCGCCGGGCGGGATCGGCAGCGCCTGCGCGAGCAACGACGAGTGCGCCACCGGGCAGTGCGCGACCGACGGCGAGCAGGCGCTGTGCGCCGAGAGCTGCCTGCGGGCCGGCTCGAGCTGCCCCGACGGCTTCGACTGCAAGACCGGGCTGTGCTGGCCTCGCACCGGCTGCGACGCCGGCGGTGGCGGTCTGGGTGGCGCCGCCGCGCTCGCGCTCCTGGCGCTGGTCCGTCGCCTGCGGCCGCGCCGGCGCGCCGTGGCCTGACGCGCCGAGGCGCGCGCCGCGAGCCGGGTCCTGCTGACGCAGGTCGGCGCCGGCGGCCTCGCCGGGACCGACCGAGCGTCAGGCGTCCGCCCAGCCGCAGAGGAAGCGGACCAGGGCGCGCGTGCGCTGGGCCAGGGTCGGCAGCTCGATGTACTCGTCGTGGGTGTGGAAGCCCTTGCCGCGCGGACCCAGGGCGTCGATCGCGGGCACGCCGACCGCGCTCACCGTGTTGGCGTCGGAGCCGCCGCCCTGCAGCGGCGCCTCGCCGCCGGCGAGGCCCTCGGCCACGGCGCAGGCCTGGTAGCGGTGGAGCAGCGCCAGCGAGGCCTCGGTGCGCTCGAGCGGCGGCCGGCGCACGCCGCCCTCGAGCACGAAGCGGGCGCCGGTGGCGGCGGCGAGGTCGCGCGCCAGGTGATCGAGCGCGGCCATGAGCGCGGTGCCGTCGAGCCCGCGCACGTAGCGGAAGTCGAGCTGGCACCAGGCGCGCTCGGGCACGGTGTTGGCGCTCGACCCGCCCTCGACCAGGCCGACGTTGACGGTGACGCCGCGATCCCAGTCGGTGAGGCGCTGGGCGCCGTCGATGAAGCGGGCCAGCGCCCACACCGCGTTGACGCCGTCGGCCAGGTCGTTGCCGGCGTGGGCGGCCTTGCCGGTGACCCGGACCGTGACCTTGCCGGTGCCCTTGCGGCGGGTGACGATGGCGTCGCTGGCGCGGCCGCTCTCGAAGACCAGGGCGGCGCGGGCGCCGCGGGCCAGGTCCTCGAGCATCGTCCGGGAGTCGGACGAGCCGGTCTCCTCGTCGGCGACCGAGGCCAGGGCCAGGGGCAGCTCGGCGAGCAGCCCGGTGTCGGCGAGGGCGGCCAGCGCGGTGCGGATCGTGGCCAGGCCGCCCTTCATGTCGAGGACGCCGGGGCCGCGCAGGCGGTCGCCGGTCTCCTCCCACGCCTCGAAGGTCCCGGGCGGGAAGACCGTGTCGTGGTGGCCGATCAGGAGCAGCCGGCGGTCGGGGGCGGCGTCCCAGGCCGGGGTGCGCCAGATCAGGTGATCGCCGACGCCGCCGCCGGCGACGCGGGTGAGGGCGAGCCCGGGCAGCGCGAGGTCGGCGGCGAGCAGGTCGGCGACGCGGTTACAGCCGTCGACGTTACCGGTGTAGGAGTTGACCTCGACCCAGCGGCGCAGCGCTGGTAAAAGCTCAGGCGCGCGGCGGTCGGCCGCCGCGAGCGCACGATCGACCTTCGAGTCATCCATCGCGCGAACCCTACCTCAGATCGCGAGGACTCCAATGAGCGGAGCGAGGACGGCATGAGCGGACGCAGGTACAAGGCCGCCATCATCGGCGGCAGCGGCTACGGCGCCGGCGAGATGCTGCGGCGGTTGCTCTTCCACCCCGAGGTCGAGATCGTGCGGGTCGCCTCGATCGACCACGTCGGCAAGCCGGTGTGGCACGCCCACCCTCACCTCACCGGGCTCACCGACCTGGTGTTCGAGGATCTGGCGCCTCGCGACGCGGCGCGCGGCTGCGACGTGGCGCTCCTGGCGCTGCCTCACAAGGTCACCGCGGCCAAGGTGCCGGAGCTGCTCGAGCTCGGGGTCAAGATCGTCGACATGTCGGGCGACTTCCGGCTGACCGACGCCGCCGCCTACCAGGCGTTCTACGGCGCCGCCCACCCGGTGCCCGGGCTGCTCGGCAGCTTCGTCTACGGCCTGCCCGAGCTCAACCGCGCCCGCCTGCGCGGGGCCAGCCGGGTGGCCTCGCCCGGCTGCTTCGCCACCACGATCGAGCTCGCGCTCCTGCCCCTGGCCCGGGCCGGGCTCCTGGCCGGGGCCACCGCCCACGTCGTCGGCATCACCGGCTCGTCGGGCTCGGGGGCGGCGCCGCAGGAGGGCACGCACCACCCGGTGCGGGCGGTCAACCTCAAGACCTACAAGCCGCTGGTCCACCAGCACACGCCCGAGATCCTCGAGACCCTGGCGGCGGCCGGCGCCCCCGACCTCGGCCTGCGCTTCACGCCGGTGTCGGCGCCGCTGTCGCGGGGGATCTTCGCCACGATCTACCTCGAGCTGGCGGCCGACGCCGTCGACGCGACGCGCCTGGCGGCGCTCTACGACGAGGCCTACCGCGGCGAGCCGTTCGTGCGCCGCCCCACCACCCGCCTGCCCGAGGTGGCGGCGGTCGCCGGCTCCAACTACGCCGAGGTCGGCTTCGCCGTCGGCGGCGACGTGTCCGGAAAGCGGACGGTCGTGCTGTTCAGCGCGCTCGACAACCTGATCAAGGGCGGCGCCGGTCAGGCCATCCAGAACATGAACCTGGCCCTCGACCTCGACGAGCGGCTGGCGCTGCAGGATCCCGGGGGCTGGCCATGAGCCGGGCCGCCACGCTGGTGGCGCGGGCGCCGGTCGTGATCAAGCTGGGCGGCGAGGTCGTGGGCACGGCGGTGGGCGCGGCGGTCGCCGCCGACGTCGCCGCCCTGGTCGCCGCCGGCGCCGGGGTCATGGTGGTCCACGGCGGCGGGCCGCAGGCCACCGCGCTGCAGCAGGCGCTCGGCCTCGAGCCGCGCATCGTCGGCGGGCGCCGCATCACCGACGCCGCCACCCTCGACGTCATGAAGATGGCGGTGGCCGGCAAGGTCAACGTCGAGCTGTGCGGTCAGCTCGCGGCCGCCGGCGCCCGGCCGGTGGGGCTGCACGGCGCGTCGAGCGGCGCGGTGCGCGGGGTCAAGCGGCCGCCGCGGGTGGTCTCCGGCGGCGGGCCCGACCCCATCGACTTCGGCCTGGTCGGCGACGTCACCGGCTTCAACCGCGAGCTGCTCGACCTCCTGACCTTCGCCGGCTACGTGCCGGTGGTGGCCTGCCTGGCCGCCACCGACGACGGCCAGGTGCTCAACGTCAACGCCGACATCGTCGCCAACCAGCTCGCCAGCGCGGTCGAGGCCAGCGCGCTGGTGCTGGTGACCTCGGCGCCGGGCGTGCTGCGCGAGGTCGCCGATCCGTCGTCGCGCCTGCGCCGGCTGACGGTGGCCGAGGCGCGGGCCGCGATCGCCGACGGCACGGTCACCGGCGGCATGATCCCCAAGCTCGAGGAGTCGATGGCGGCCCTGGCCGACGGCCGGGTCGGCGCCATCCACATCGTCGGCCAGGTCGCCGCCGGCGAGCTGCGGCGCGAGCTCGCCGAGCCCGGCGCGGTCGGCACCGCGCTCCTGCCGTGATGCCGGCCGCGGTCGCGGCCGGGTCGGGTCGGGTCCGCGCGAGCGCCGGTTTCTTGGACCGGCGTCCGGGTCCGCGTAGCGTGGTGGGATGATCGCCCCGCGTCCCGACCGCGAGCCGCTGCCCCTGGCCTCCCCGGCGCCCCCGGCGCGTCCGGCGCGTCCGCTCCGCCTGGCGCGCGGCTCGATCGCGCCGCCGGTCGGCGATCGCGGGGGCCTGGAGGTGTCCGCGCTGGCGCCGGCGACGCCCCGGCAGTGGGGGCCGATCGAGCCGGTGGCGCTCGCGACCGCGCGCGAGCGGGGCGCGCTGCCGATCGTGCTCGGGCTGGCCGCGATCGCGGCGGCGCTCCTGGTCGCGCTCGTCGCGTGACGGTGGCGGTCGCGGCGCTCGCGGCGGTCGCGGCGTGAGCCGCTCTCGTCAGCTCCCAACGAACGGCGCCGGCAAGCGCCCGACATCACTCGCGCGATGGCCCCGGCTTGTCGGCCTTCGACACGCCCTCGCTGACGCTCGGGCGGCTCAGGCCGACCGGAGAGATGCAGCTCGCCGTTCGTTTCCCGCCATCTCCGACCGCGGTCGGTGAAGAGCTCAGGTCCAGCGGCCGCCGCGGCGCGTGAGCCACGCCAGGAGGGCGGCGTTGATCAGGGCCAGCAGCGTGATGGCGGCGCCGAGGGCGAGGCCGGGCGGGCGGTAGCTCAGGACGATCGTCCGGTCGCCGGCCGCGACCGGTACGGCGCGGGTGATGAGATCGGCGCGCTCGACCCGGGCGGGTCGGCCGTCGACGGTCGCCGACCAGCCCGGGGCCCAGGCGTCGAGCAGGACGGCGCGGCCGGGCGCGGTGACCTCGCAGCCGAGCACGACCCGGTGGACGCCCGCGCGCTCGAGCCGGCAGGGCCGCGGCGCCGCCAGCTCGTCGCCGCCGCCGGGAGGACCGGCGCCCGCGAGCAGCACCGTCCCCGCGGGCTCGGCCGGTCGTCCCGGCGGCGGCACCAGCGCGGCGACGGCCACGTCGTCGGGGACGTGGCGCCACCGCGACACCCAGAACGCCGGCGGACGGCGGGCGTCGCTGGCGACGAGGGCGTGATCGCCGTGGCGCGCGAGCGCGCGCAGGCCGGCGGCGGTGACGATCGAGGCCGGGACGATCGCGCGGTCGATGGCGTAGCGATCGAGGAGGCGCGCGGCCGAGGCGGCGGTGGCGGTGACCAGGCGATCCTCGGCGGCGAGGCGGGCCGGATCGCGGCCGGGGACCGCGGCGACGCCGTGGCGAGCGGCGCTGGCGCCGGCGGCCCGCGCCAGATCGTCGGTGAGGCGGGTCGGTCGCGGGTGGCGGAGGACCCGGGTCGGGACCTCGGCGGCGAGCGGCGCCACCAGCCCGGGACGATCGGGCCGGGCGATCCGCGGCACCGCGGCGCGGCCGGCCAGCGCGACCTCGACCAGCGCCACCAGCGCGGCCAGCGCGGCCAGCGCCGGCTGGCGGCGATAGGCGGCGGCGATCGTGAGGGCGATCGCGACCACGGCGAACGCGGCCGCGACGCCGGCGTGGACCAGCGCCGGCTCGACCAGCGCCGGGCCGTCGAGGCCGGCCCGGTCGACGGCGGCGGCGATGGGGTTGCGGGCGAGGGCGACCGCGATCGCGGCCACCACCAGGACGCCGGCCACCGCGAGCGCCCACCGCCGCGTCGCGCGCCACGGCGGCTCGCGGGTGAGCGCGCTCAGGCCGGCGCCGGCGAGCGCGCCCAGCCACACCCAGGCCAGCGCCAGGGGCAGCGCGCCGGCGGCGGCGGCGGCGGCGAGCGCGAGCGGCACGACGAGCCAG
>CAADGB010000138.1 GCA_900696455.1 uncultured delta proteobacterium | reverse complement strand
GTCACCGGCGTGGCCGGCTCGGCGACGGCCGCCGGCGACGGGCGGGAGGACCCGACGCCGCCGCCGAGAGTGACGATCGCGGCGACGCCGGCGACCACCACCGCCAGCGCCAGCCACCAGCCGCGGCGCGACGGCGCGCTCGCGGGCACCACGGCGTCGGCGTCGCCGACCGCGACCGCGCGCAGGGCGACCGGGCCGCTCGACTCGAAGCGGGCCGAGTCGGCCGCGGCGATCGCGTCGAGCGCGTCCGGGCCCGGCGCCGCGTCGGTGGGCGCGCGCGGGTTGACCGGCGGCGGCGTGCTGCCGGCGGCGAGCCGGCGGCCGGAGCTGCGGGTGGCGCGGGCCTCGAGCTCGGCGCGGACCTCGCGCAGCGTGGTCATGATGTCGGCGACCGAGGGCCGATCGGCGGCGTCCTTGGCCAGCATCGCCAGCAAGAGCCGGTCGAGCGCCGGCGGGATGTCGGGCCAGACGTCGGCCGGCGGCGGCGGCGGCTCGCGCAGGTGCATCGCGACCATGTCGGCGACGCTGTCGGCGACGAACGGCGGCGCCTCCAGGAAGATCTCGTACGCGATCACCCCGAGGGCGTAGATGTCGGTGCGGCCGTCGATGCCCTTGCCGCGGGCCTGCTCCGGCGACACGTACTGCGGCGTGCCGAGGATCATGCCGCTGGTGGTCAGCGCGACCGCCTGCGACCCGACGTCGCGCAGCTTGGCGATCCCCCAGTCGACGATCTTGACCACCGTGGCGCCGCCGGGCCCCTCGGTCAGGTAGACGTTCTCCGGCTTGAGGTCGCGGTGGACGACGCCGTGGGCGTGGGCGGCGGCCATGGCGTCGGCGATCTGGAGCAGCACCTCGATGCCGTCGAGCGCGCCCATCCGCCCCTGCTCGAGGCGCGCGGCCAGGGTCTGCCCGCGCAGCAGCTCCATGACCAGGAACGGCCGGCCGTCGGGGAGCTGCCCCAGATCGAAGATGTCGACGATGCTGGGGTGGCAGATCTGGTTGACGACCCGCGCCTCCTGCACGAAGCGCTCGGCGGTGCCCGGCGAGCGGCACAGCTCGGCGTTGACGACCTTGATCGCGGCGCGCTTGCCGATCACGGGGTGGGTCGCGGCGTGGACCGTGCCCATGCCGCCCTGGCCGATCTTGCCGTCGATGCACCAGTCGCCGACCCGGGTGCCCGGCGGGAGGCCGATCGCGGCCCCCGAGCCCGTGACCACGATCTCGCGCGAGACCTGGCCGCCGCCCTTGCCATCGGCGGCGAACGGCAAGGTCTCGCCGACCAGCTCGGGACGACCTGGGGATCGAGGTTCGGACGTGTCGGACATGGTCGCCCGGGGGGGAGAAGGCGAGCTACTAGATCACCTTAGCCCCGGCGGGAGGATCCCCACAACCGGAAATCGGTCACTCCCGATCCAACCCCACGACGGACCGCCGATCGGCCGGGGAGAGGACGGACCATGACCGGGGTTCGGGGAGCTCGACCGCGCGGGCCTGGCATCGTGCCGGGCCGCGCGCGTCACGCCCAGGTGGTCTCGCCGGCCAGCACGGTGCGCCACGACGGGAACCGCGGCTCCCACCCGAGGTCGCGCTTGAGGCGGCGGTTGTCGATGCGGCGATCGGCGGTGAACATGCCCGCGACCTCCGGATCGACGAGGTCGAGCGGCACGCTCGGCGGCGGCGGCAGCCCGAGCGCGGCGGCGGCGGCGGTGGCCAGCTCGCGCGAGGTGCACGGGTCGTCGTCGGCCACGTTGTAGACCGGCGCGGGCGCGGCGGCGTCCCCGGCGAGCACGATCGCGGCCGCCAGATCGTCGACGTGCACCCGGCTGACGTGGGTGTCGCCGGGGCCGATCAGGCGGTAGGTCCCGGCGCGCAGGCGCGCGATCACGCCGCGGCCCGGGCCGTGGATGCCGGCCGCCCGCAGGTGGACGCACGGGACGCGGCCGGCGGCGAGCGCGCGCTCGGCGGCGAGGCGGGCGCGGCCCGCCGCGGTGACGGGCCGGGTGGGGTAGTCCTCGTCGACCCACGCCCCGCCCGCCGGCGCGTAGACCCCGGTCGACGACACGTAGACCAGGCGCCGCGCGCCGGCCCGCGCCGCCGCGGCGGCGAGCCGGGCCTCGACGGCGCCGTCGGGCGCCGGCGGCGGCGCGGTGACGACGACGACCTCGTGCCCGGCGAGCGCGGCGGCGAGCCGGTCGTCGTCGATCGCCGCGAGCTCGAGGGCGAGGGCGCGAGCGCCGGTGGCGGCGGCGACCTCGGCGGCGTCGTCGCCGCGGCGCCGGGTCACGGTCACCGCGTCGCCGCGCTGGTGGAGGAGGGAGGCGACGCGGGCGCCGGTGTAGCCGGCGCCCAGCACCAGCCACGCGGTCACGGCGCGCTCGCGACCAGCGCGCACCGCGGCGCCAGCGCGCGCGCCCGGGCGGCGTGATCGGCGGCCTCGGCCTCGTCGCCGGCGGCGGCGGCGATCTGGGCGAGCAGCGCGTGGAGCTGGCCGCGCGCGGCCGGCCCGAGGCGCACGTCCTTGACCATCGGCGCCACCAGCTCGCGGGCGGTGGCGGGCTCGCCCTCGGCCAGCCGGATGCGGGCCAGCGCCTCCATGGCCATCAGCTCGACGCCGCCGCTGCCGACGCGGTTCATGGGCTCGATGGCGCGGGCGAAGGTGGTGCGGGCGCCGGCGAGGTCGCCGGTGGTGCAGCGGGCGTGGACGTCGGCGGTCGCCCACAGGAACTGCCAGCTCCGCAGCGCCTTGCCGCCGGGGACGATGCCGGCGGCGTCGAGGGCGCGCCGCGCCGCCGCGGGGGCGCCGCGCAGGTTGTGGGCCATGGCGGCGAAGACGTGGAGCGGGGCCCGGGTGCCGGCGGTCAGCCGGCGCGGCAGCTCGCGCTCGACCAGGGCGAGCAGCTCGTCGGGCTGGCCGATCGCCGCCAGCCGGCTGGCGGCAGCATGCACGCGCAGGCGGCGGACGCCGAACCACAGGAGGATGAGCGCGACGAAGAACATCGCCGCCACGACCTGCGCGGTGCGGCCGGCCGCCGAGTTGAGGACCAGCGCCGCGTACAGGCCGGCCAGCGCGAACGGCGCCAGCCAGGCCTCGCCGTGCAGGCGCAGCCACGCCTTCACGAGCCGCGCCTGAGGTGGCGAGCGACCAGGAGCGCGAGCTCGAGCGCCTGCTCGTAGTTGAGGCGGGGATCGACCCGGGTGCGGTAGGCGCGCTCGAGATCGCTCTCGACCAGGCCGCGGGCGCCGCCGACGCACTCGGTGACGTCCTCGCCGGTCATCTCGAAGTGGACGCCGCCCAGCACGGTGCCGAGCTCGCCGTGGACCGCGAAGCTCTCCTCGAGCTCGGCCAGGATCTTGTCGAAGCGGCGGGTCTTGTAGCCCTGCGGCGTCGACTCGGTGTTGCCGTGCATCGGATCGCACACCCACAGCGGCCGGCGGCCGCTGGCGATCACGGCCTGGACCAGCGGCGGCAGGTGACGAGCGACCTTGCCCGCGCCCATGCGGTGGATGAGCGTGATGCGGCCCGGCTCGCGGTCGGGGTCGAGGGCGTCGAGGAGGTCGCGCAGCCACTCCGGCGTCATCGCCGGGCCGATCTTGATGCCGAGCGGGGTGCGGATGCCGCGGTGGAACTCGACGTGGGCGCCGTCGAGCTGCGCGGTGCGCATGCCGATCCACGGCATGTGGGTCGAAAGGTTGTAGTGGCCGGCGCGGCGCGGCACGGTGCGGGTCTGCGCCGCCTCGTAGAGCAGCGCCAGGCCTTCGTGCGAGGTGAAGAAGTCGACGCGACGCAGCGGCGCGCTGTCGACGCCGGTGATCGCCGACACGAACGAGATCGAGTCGCGGATCTGGTCGACGATGTGGCGGTACTCGGCGGCGTGGCGGGCGCCGTCGGCGAACGAGATGTCCCAGTACTCGGGGTGGTGGAGGTCGGCGAAGCCGCCGTCGGCCAGCGCCCGCACGAAGTTGAGGGTGAGGGCGGCGCGCTCGTAGCCGCGCAGCATGAGCACCGGATCGGGCGTGCGGTCCTCCTCGGTGAAGCCCTCGCGGTTGACGATGTCCCCGCGGTACGAGGGCAGGGTGACGCCGCCCTTGGTCTCGGTGTCGGTGGAGCGCGGCTTGGCGTACTGCCCGGCGAGGCGACCGACGCGGATGACCGGGCGCCGCGTGCCGTGCACCAGCACCAGGCTCATCTGCATCAGGATCTTGAGCTTGGCGGCGATGGCGTCGGGACGGCAGTCGTCGAAGCTCTCGGCGCAGTCGCCGCCCTGGAGCAGGAAGGCCTCGCCGCGGGCGGCGCGCGCGAGCTGGTCGCGCAGGCTCTCGACCTCCCACGACGTGACCAGCGGCGGCAGCCGCCGCATCTCGGCGACCACGCGGTCGAGCGCCGCCGGGTCGGGATACTGCACCTGCTGCTGCGCGGCCCGGGCCAGCCACGAATCGGGAGTCCACTCGCTCACCGACGCAATGTACCCCAACCGCTCCCGCGCACCAGGCGTGACGCCGGTTCGCCATGGTACGGTCGGGAGGTCCGAACAGGGGGGCGCCATGAGCCGGATCTCGGTCGCAGCGGTGATGATGACGGTGGGGCTGGTCGCGTGCGGTGGCGGGGGAGACGCCAGGACGTGCGACGCGCTGTGGGACAAGCACCTGCGCGGGATGGGAGGCAACCGCTACGGCCTGGCGGTCCAGGCCAACCTGCGGAAGGTGTGCCCGTCGCTGACACGGGAGGAGCTCGCGTGCCTCGATCAGCGCGGCTTCGAGCGCGCGTGGTGGCAGAGCCCGTGCTGTACCGCGCACCTCAAGCTCATGGCGGGGCAGTTCGGCGGCGAGTCGCCGGCCACCGACTCGTCGCGGTGCGAGCGTCCCTAGCGAGCACCGAGCTGCACCTGCTGGTCACCCTGGGCGCACGGCGCTCGTCGCTGCGGTCCCGGGCCGCCCGCCGGTCACGGCGCGGCCGACGTCCAGCCGAGGAGGGCGACCAGGAGCGCGAGCACGCCGAGCAGGAGCGCCAGCCGCGGCACGCCGGCGCGCGGGCGGCGCGGCGTCACGGACGGCGGCTCCCAGCCGCAGCGCGGGCAGGCGCCGTGGTCGCTGCCGGCGACGAAGCGCCGGCACACCAGGCAGCGGAAGCGCGGGCGGACCTCGACGCGCGGGCGGTACGGCTGGCGGTCGGGCACGAGCCGATCGTGGCGGCGACGGCGGCGGCCGGCAAGGGGGAACGTCGCGCCGGGCCGAGGCCGCTCGCGCCATCGCGTTCGCGAGGGGGTATGATCGGGCCGTCATGAGCGCGACGCCCCGGAGCCTGCTGCGCGACGCCTGGAGCCAGGTCGGCCGGGTGACGATCGTGCCGGAGGGCGACGGCCGCGACGCGCCGTGGCCGGGCGCGCTGGTGGTCGCCACCGGGGTCGCGATCGGCGCCGCGGCGTGGCTGGTGGCGCGGCTGATCGCGGCGCTGGGCGCGGCGCCCGCCGTGGGCGGGCTGTTCGCGGTGCTGGTGGCGATCGTGCTCGGCGCCGCGGTCGTCGAGCGCGGGCTGCACGCCGCCAGCGAGCGCTGGCTGGGGGTGCGCTGGGCGTCGCTGGTCGTCGGCGCCGGCGTGCTGGCGCGGATCGTCGCGCTGTGGTCGCTGGCGCCCCGGATGTGGCTGGGCGCCCTGGTCCTGGGCGCCGCCGCCGGCCGCTGGGCCGCGGTGGGGCTGCAGCGCCTGGGCGACGTCGGCGCGGCCGGCCGCGGGCGCACGTTCGTGGTCGGCGCGATGGGCTGGCTCGAGCTCGGCGTCGCCAGCGCGGCGGTGGTCGTGCTGGCGATCCTGGTCGCCGGCTGGGTCGGGCTCGCCCTCGCCCTGGTCGTGGCGGCGACCGCGGTCGGCCTGGGCCTGGGCGTGCAGACCTTCGATCGCGAGCTCGGCGGCGAGAGCCTGGCCGCCATCGCCGCCGTGGTCGAGCTGATCGTGCTGGTCGGCCTGGCCGCCGCCGCGCCGGCGGCGCTGTCGCCGTTCACGCGCTGAGCCGCCGCGCAGCCGAGGCGAGCTGCGCCGACTCGGGTCGGCACCGGCGTCCTCGCCGGGACCGCCCGATCGAGCCGCGCGTGTGATTCCTTCGCACGCGCTGATCGAGCCCCGGCTCGTGCGCGCGCGCGGCGTGCGACCTCGGCGCCGCGCCGCCGACCCACCTGGCAGCGGGTGCCAGCGAGCCCCGCGTGTGTGATTCCAGCTAGCTGGCCACGGGTGCGATGTTCTTGCGCAGGGGCGCGACCTTGACGCTCCCGGATCCGGGTGCGAGACGGAGAGGAGATGCGCAGCACCGCCGCCCTCGCGCTCGCCGTCCTGGTCGCCACGTCCCTGGCCGCGTGCGGCGGCCACGATGACGATCACGACCACCCCGACGCCGCGGCCAGCGGCGATGGCGGCGGCGGGGACGGCGGCGGTGGCGACGCCGCGGCCACGCCTCGCGAGACCGTCACCCGCACCGTCACCCTCGGCGCCGGCGCGTCGCGTGAGGGTGAGGTGGCGCTGGTCGCCGCCGGCGACAAGGTCCACGTCCGCGCCACCGCCAGCGCCGCGACCCTGGCCTGGAACGTCCACACCCACGACAGCGGCGGCACCCAGATCCTCGAGGAGGGCAACGCCGTCGCCGCGATCGACTACGTGATCGAGGGCAACCCGGGCGACTACTGGCTCCTGCTCGTCAACGGCACCGGCTCGAACACGATCGAGGTCAACCTCGACCTCTACGGCCAGGCCCAGTACACCGGGGGCCTCTAGTGCGACGCGCGCGGCTCGCGGCCGTCGCCGGCGCCCTCGTCGCCGGGGTCCTGGTCGTGGCCGCGCCCGCGCCCGCCCGCGCCCAGCACTGCCACGTCGGCATGCCCGACGCGCCGGCCGGCGAGGGCGACGACGCGCACGCGCACCAGGACCACCACGCGCACCACGACCACGCGCACCACGGCCACCCCGGCCCGCCGCGGCCCGCGCCCCGGCGGTGGTGGGTGGCGGGCGCCACCACCATGGTCGCCGGCTCGGGCTCGGTCGGCGGGGTCGGCCGCGACTACCAGGGCGTCGCGCTGGGCGTGCGCGGCGGCTGGCGCCGCGTGAGCGGTCGGGTGAGCGTGCCCGCGTTCCGCGTCGCCGACGAGGGTCTCGGTCTCGGCGACGTGCTGACCGCGGTCGCCGCCGACGTCGTCCCGGGCCGCGGCCCGTGGCGCGCCGGCGTGATGGGCTCGGCGTCCCTGCCCACCGGCTCGAGCGACGCCGGACGGGGCATGGGCCACGTCATGGTCGCGGCCGGCGCCTGGACCCGCGTGCGCGCGGGCGCGGCCCGGCTCGACGGCGCGGTGGTGTGGGCGCGGGCGCTGGGCGACGGCGCCGAGCACGCCGCCCACCAGCACCTGGCGGCGATGTGGCCGCTGGTCGATCCGATGAACCCCGAGGAGCTCGCCGTCGACGCCAGCGCCAGCGCCGAGGTCGCGCCCGGGCTGCGCGCCGGCGCCGGGGCCACCTACGCCGCGCCGCTGTCGGACGGCGGCGCCGCCCGCGTCCTCGCCTACGCCCTGGCCGAGCTCGGCCGCGGGCGCCAGGCCTACTCCGTCCAGCTCGCGGTGCCCGCGTACGGCGATCCGTTCGTCGCCCGCGCCACCCTCGAGGTCGCCCACCGCTTCTGAGCCACGCCCTCCCACCGTCCGGAGCCCCATGCGCCACGTCGTCCAGGCCGCCCTCGCCGTCCCCGCGCTCGCCGTCGCCGTCGCCGTCGCCGCCTCCACCGCGAGCTGCGGCCACGACGACGCCTGCGGCGGTCACAGCCACGATCCCGCCTGCCTGGTCTGCACCGGCGACGAGAACCCGCTGACGCCGGGCACGATGGTGACGGCGAGCGAGGGCTTCACGATCGCGCTGGTCTCGGCGACGCCCAGCCCGTTCGTCGACGCCAACAACGAGCTGGTGGTGCGGATCCGCAAGGACGGCACGCTCACCGACGGCGTCGACTTCACCGGCACCCAGACCTGGTACCCGCCCGGCGGCCACGGCAGCCCGCTGCTGCCCACCGCCACCGCCACCGGTACCGCGGGCGAGTACACCCTCGGCCAGATCAACTTCCTCCACCCCGGGCGCTGGGAGCTGCGCTTCGCGCTCGCCGCCGGCGGCGCCGCCGGCGCCGTCGACGTGCCGGTGTGCATCGAGGACGCGCCCTAGCGCACCGACCGTTCGGTGCTCGCCAGCGCACCGACCGCGGTCGGTGGAGGCTCACGCCGGCCAGGCGCCGGCCGGCACCAGCGCCTGGGTGCGGGCGCGCAGCTCGGGCGGCAGCCGGGCGTCGAGCAGCGGCGCGACCTCGGCCGGCTGGTAGAGCTGCGACACGTGCATGAGCACGAGGTGGGGCATCGCGAACAGGTCGGCGCGCGCGATCACCTCGTCGAGGTGGACGTGGCAGCCGGCGCGCGCGGCCTCGATCGGCTTGCGGCCGTCGAGGAAGGTCGCCTCCATCACCAGCACCTGGCTCGCGAGCAGCTCCGGCGCGTGCTCGACGGCCTGGATGAGGGTGTCGGTGACGTAGGCCAGCTCGGGGTGCTCGACGGTGTCGAACAGCTCGGCGCCGGCGCCGGCCCTGCGGCGCGCCGCGATCTCGGGGCCGGGCAAGCCGGCGTGCTCGGGCCGGAGCTTCTGCACCCGCCGCACCACCTGGAAGGCGAGGGACGGCACCGGGTGGAAGGTCTTGACCGCGCGCACCCACAGATCGCCGCGCAGCGGGACGACGTCGCCGGGCGACAGGCCCACCGGGTAGATGTCGAGGGGCCAGCGCTGGAGCTCGGTCATCGCCCGCAGCGCCGCGAGCAAGGTGTCGACGATCTCGGCCGGCATCAGCACCCGCAGCGGCGTCTTCACCCCCTGCAGCCCGCGGATGCCGAGCAGCGCGTTGAGGGCCCCGACGTGATCGGCGTGGGCGTGGGACAGGCACAGGGTGCCGACCCCGGCGGCGGTGCGCAGGGCCACGCCGCAGTCGAACAGCACGTCGAGCTCGGGGACGTGGACCGAGGTGAAGACGCCGCCCAGCGACAGGCCGCGCACCGTGTACGGCCCGGCGCGCAGGTCGCCGCCGCCGCTCGCCGTCACTGCACCTCGACCGCGACCGCGCGCCAGGCCACGCCGCCCTGGCCGTCGCGCACCACCACGTAGATCATCGCCGGCCCCGGCTGGTCGCGGACCACGAGCTCGGTGGGCGTCGACTGGTAGTACTCGATCGCGCCCGCCGACGCGTACCAGGCGTAGCGGGCGTCGTCGCCGGCGGCCGGCTCGGTCGCGACCTCGAGGGTGACGGTGGCGCCGCGGGGCAGGGTGACCGGTCCGGCCAGGGCGTCGGCGTCGCCGACGGTGAGGCGGGCCAGGGTCGGGTTGGCGGCGTTGGTGGGCAGCACCGCCATGACCTTGAGCGCGAGCAGCGTGCCATCGGCGGTGTCGACCTCGACCTGGACGCTGTCGAGGGGCGGCGCGCCCTGCGGCAGCGTCGGCACCGGGTCGGGGGCGAGGTAGCGCACGGTCCCGCCGTCGTCGGCGAGGGCGCCCATCGGGGCGACGCCGGGGTAGGTCTCGATCAGGGCGTGGCGGGTCGGCAGGCCGGCGAGCACGCCGTCGGCGTCGACCACGATCGTGGTCAGGGTCGCGGCCTCGCCCGGTCGCACCACCGGCGGGTCGGCGACCACCGCCAGGATGGTCGGCTTGGTCAGCTCGGCGGGGGTGGCGAAGTCGGTGCAGGCGGCGGCGAGCGCGGCGAGCGCGGCGAGGGCGCAGCACGGCAGGAGGCGAACCATGGGCGGCGCACAGTATAGCGGGCCACGGCCGGGTGGCTCGTGTACGATGCGCGGCGGCATGCTCTGGTACGTCCTGGCCGCGCTGGCCGCGCTCCTCCTCCTGTCGATCGCGCTGCCGGTTCCGCGCCGGATGTGGGCGTTCACGCTGACCGCCGGCAAGTACCTCGGGCTGTGGCTGCTCGACGTCACGCGCCTGCGCTGGATCGGGTACAAGGTCGCCGGCAAGCCCTACCGCCGCCTCGAGCGACCGGTGCTCCTGCGCCGGTTCTGCGAGGACATGGGGCCGACCTTCATCAAGTTCGGTCAGATCATCGCGTCGTCGGCCGGCCTCTTCCCCGATCGCTACGTC
The DNA here is from genome assembly GCA_900696455.1 of uncultured delta proteobacterium. GTDB lineage: Bacteria > Myxococcota_A > Polyangia > Haliangiales > Haliangiaceae > UBA2376. The sequence continues at coordinate 5,489 of CAADGB010000138.1, read as the reverse complement.
AAGGAGTTCGCCAAGGTCCTCGATCGGGTGCGGCCGTTCCCGTTCGAGCAGGTCGAGCAGATCCTGGCCGAGGATCTGGGCCGCGAGCGGGCGGGACGCATCGTGCGCCTCGAGCCGCGGCCGCTGGCCTCGGCCTCGATCGCCCAGGTCCACACCGCCGAGCTCGACGACGGCACGCCGGTCGTCGTCAAGGTGCAGCGCCCCGGCATCGACCGCCGCACCCGGGCCGACATGAAGATCATGCGCTTCATGGCGCTGGTCCTGTCCAAGGTGCTGCGCGACGCCGCGCTCGCCAACCCGGTCGGCGTGATCGAGGACTTCGCCGCCACCCTCGCCGAGGAGCTCGACTTCCGCAAGGAGGCGGCCAACCTCGATCGCTTCAACGAGATCATGCGCGAGCTCGGCCACCGCAACATCCGGGCGCCGGTGCCGCACGACGACCTGACCACGCGCCGGGTGCTGGTGATGGAGCGGTTCAGCGGCGTGCGCGTCGACCAGTACGACGTCATCCGCGAGCGCGGCGTCGACGGCGAGGGCAAGCTGGTCGCCGGCCTGCGCGCCTGGTTCCAGTGCGTCGTCTTCTACGGCTTCTTCCACGGCGACGTCCACGCCGGCAACCTGATGCTGCTCGACGACGGTGACATCGGCTTCCTCGACTTCGGCATCGTCGGTCGCTTCGACGATCGCCAGCGCTACCTGGTCACCGACTACATCATCGCGTTCTCGACCGGCGACTACCGCAAGCTGGCCGCGGTCATGATCGAGATGGGCGGCGCCGGCGGCGACAAGCTCGAGATGGAGGCGTTCGTCAAGGATCTCGCCGAGACCTACTCGCCGCTGCTCAAGCTGTCGTTCGGCGAGGTCAACTACGCCGACTTCCTCCCCGGCATCCAGCGCGTGGCCACGCGCCACCGCGTCAAGATGCCGAAGGAGTTCATCCTCATCACCAAGCAGCTCCTGTACTTCGACCGCTACGCCAAGGCGCTGGCCCCCAAGCTCAACGTCTTCACCGACCCGCGCCTCATCTTCTCGATGATGGCCGACATCCAGAAGGTCCGGGCGTCGAGGCCGCAGCCGGCGGCGCAGGCCTGACGGCGTCCGCGGTCCGCGTCACGCGGCGGTCGTGGCCCGGGGCTGACGGCGCCGCCTGCCCGCGCGGCCGGCGGCGGGCGCGCGCCGAAAAGCGAGAAGGCGGGGGATCAGCCCGCCATCTCCTCGGCACAGCGCATGTTGTTCGTGACCGGTGACTCGTATCTCGTGACTCGTGACTCGTGACTCGTGACTCGTGACTGCGTCCCTGTGACACTCAACCTGCGCGTGTCGATCAGCCCTGCACGCCCGCGGGCGATCAGGCTCACAACCTGATCGTCGCGCTCTGGGACACGACCCGTTGACGTGATTCCGACCCCTGGAGGGTCCGGGATCTCTGGTGCAAGCGCCGGGGACGTGCCGGACTGACCATCGAGCCTGGGATGTGTTCTTCCCGTCGCTCTCGCTGCGTCGAACCTCCTGCGCTGGTGTGTTGACCGGGCGAGAGCTTCAATCGTCGCTGTGATCCAAACGGTAAGCCTGTCCGAGCGGGACCGCAACCGCAAAAGGAACGGCCGCGCCCGGGGGAGGGCGCGGCCGGTGGTCGCAGGTCGCGCGCGATCAGGCGGGCGTCAGTCGCACTTGCCCGCGGCGCAGAAGCACGCGCCGTCGCACTCGTTGCGCACCTCGCCGGTGGCGAAGAAGTGCGCGATCTGACGGCGGGACGCCGGCTGGTTGCGGGTCAGGCTGTGCATCCCGGTGTCGGGCGAGGGCTCGTTGGTCAGCGGCGGGGCCGGCGCCCCGCCGTCCATGATCACCAGGGCCGAGCCGCCGGCGATGGGCCCGGTCATGCCGGCCATGCCGTACGGGACGTAGGGGCTGGGCTCGAGCACCGGGATCCCCATGGTGCGGGCCTGCCACTCGGTGGCCAGGTTGGGCACCTGGTCGTCGCCGATGGCCATGTGCAGGAGGAGCTGGCGCGACGTCACGCCCAGCGCGGTGCCGTCGAGGACGACCGACGAGACGCCGGCGGTCTCGCTGTGATCCCAGCGCTGCTGGAACAGGGCGATGGCGAGGACCACGTCGAGGTCGTCGGGGTAGGCGCCGTGCAAGATCTGCCGGTAGGTGGGCCAGTTGCTCGAGCGCTCGAGCATGATCGAGTAGTTGCCGCCGCCGACGCCGACCACGCCGCGGCGCAGGTTGGGGGTGTAGGCGACGAAGGTGGTGCCGAAGATGTGGCCCTGCGACAGCCCGTAGTAGTAGAGCTTGGCCGGATCGCCCAGCATCGCGCCCTGGGTGCATCCGGTCGCGGTGGCGTCCTCGGCGCGGCACACGAAGAGCTGGGTGGCCATGGTGGTCTCCAGCGCGCGGGCGAGCGCGACGTGGTTGGCCAGGCCCTGGATCAGCACGTCGAAGATCTCGGAGGCGTTGTTGAGGTCGGTGAGGGCGCGCGCGATGTTGCCGACGTCGCGCGAGCTCATGCCGCGCATGTCGGTGCCGACCGTGATCACGCAGGCGGCGGCGGCGGTGTCGCGGATCGCGCCGGAGGCCGCCTGCTCGCCCGAGCCGTTGAGGCCGTGGCCGTAGATCATGAGGCCCACCCGCTCGCTCGCGGTGTACGCGCACGTCGGCACGATCGCGGTGAACGGGATGTCGTACATGCCGTGCATCACCGGCAGGCCGCTGGCGTCGAGATCGAGCACGGTGCCAGGGGCGTAGGCGCCGTTCTGGGTCAGGAACAGCGGCGCCTTGAACGTGCCGTCGACGCGGCGCCGGATCTGCTGGCCGTCGCCGACCGGGGCGTCGCTGACGATCGTGTACGTGGTGGGGGTGGCGTCGAGGGCGGCCAGGGTCTGATCGCGCGCGCTCTTCGGCGCCCGGTGCACGAAGTCGTCGGAGGCGACGGTGAAGTCCCAGGCCAGCGCGAGATCGGTGCGGGGGAAGCCGGCGGCGGCGAGGGCGTCGAGGGCCTCGACCAGACGCGGCCGCGCCGCCTCGAGCAGCGGGGGCGTGGTGGTGGTGCCGTCGACGATGGCCTGGAAGCCGGGCGAGATCGGCAGGTCGCCGCCGTCGCGGGCCTTGATCGCCTTGCGGATGGCGACGGCGTAGCGGTGGCCGGGCGCGAGGCGCGCCGCCGGGCGGATGATGAGGGCCTGACGATCGGGCACGACGCCGGCGGTCATGTCCAGCTCGGCCATGTGCGCGACGCGCTCCATCGTCGTCATGTCGAGGACGACCGTGGTGGCGGCGGCGCCGAGCGAGTCGCCGAAGCGGGTCTGGTTGACCAGGTTCGAGCCGTCGATGCCGGAGGGGAAGGCCACGACGATCGGCGTCGACGCCGAGAAGCCGTCGGCGCGGTTCCAGCCGGCCGGGTCGACCGGGGTGCCGCTGACGCTGGTGAGCAGCGCGCCGGCGGGGATGGCGAGCTGGCGGCCGGTCGGCGTGGTGCTGTCGGCGACCTCGAACACGCTCGACGGCCAGGGCGCCATGCAGGCGTCGAAGCCGAGCGGGTTGCAGTGGTCCTCGACCGGGAAGGGCGCGGTGTCGTCGCCGCCGCAGGCGGCGAGCCCGGCGAGCGCGAGCGCCAGCGCGGCGGAGGCGGACCGGGGCCAGGGCCGGGCGACGGTGGACAGGGAGACGGCGGGCAGGGAGACGGCGGATACCCTCATCGGGCCGACCCTACCGCGACCGGGCGCCGGGCTGCGGGGGAAAGTCGGGGGCGGCGCGGCGCGACAGATGACGACCCGATGGGGGCGGGCGAGCGGTGGCTGGCGCGGGCGCGGGCGCGGTCCGGGTCAGGGCAAGCGGGCGAGGGCGTGGTCCGGGTGTCAGGGCAAACGGGCGAGGGCGCGGTCCGGGTGTCAGGGCAAGCGGGCGAGGGCGCGGTCCGGGGTGTCAGGGCAAGCGGGCGAGGGCGCGGGCGAGGTTGGCGCGGGCGGCGGCGTCGAGCCGATCGTGGAAGAAGTCGGAGTGGAAGATGCGGGGGCTGGCCAGGAGCGCGGCCAGGAAGCGGCGGCGCCCGGCCTGATAGGCGGCTGGCGGCACCACCGCGTACTCGACGGCGATGGCGTCGTCGTAGGCGTCGAAGCGCGCCGGCGGCGCGCCCAGGATCGCCATGTCGCAGTCGACGAAGTGGGCGGCGTCGGCGCCGAGCGTCTCGTCGGCGAGGGTGCCGTGGCGGGCGGTGAGCAGGATGAGCGCCTCGACGCGATCGAGGTCGAGGTCGGCGGCGCGCAGCCAGTGGGCGGCCAGGCGGCGGGCGAGGGCGGCGCTGCGCGCCTCGTTGTCGGGCCGGCCGGCCTCGTAGATCGCGTCGTGGCACAGCACCGCCCAGTAGACCTCGCGCGGGTGCGCCCAGCCTGGGCCGTCGGCGACGCGCTCGTACGCGGCGACCACCTCGCCGACGTGCTCGGCGGTGTGGTACGCGCGGACCGGGCGAGCGTAGGCGGCGCGCAGCGCGGCCTCGCACGGCGGCGGCAGCGAGAACGGCGGCGGGCGCGTCGAGAACATGGTGCGCCGACGGATGGTAGCAGCGCGCGGCGGCGGCGGCGCGGCGGCGCGGCGGCGCGGCGGCGGCGGTGGCATGGCCGCGGCGGCCGCGGTAGCCTTCGCCCGATGGCAGCGCGCGCCGTGTCCCGGATCGCCTCGATCGCTCTCGCCCTCGCCGTGGCGCTCGCGCTCGGGGCGAGCTGTGGCGGCGGCGCTGGCGCGGCGCGCGGCGGCACGACCGGCGGCGTCACGGGCGGCGCGCGCACCGGCGGTGACGGCGGCGCCGGCACGACGTCGCGCCCCGCCGACGCCACGGCCGGCGGGCGCGCGGCCACCGGCGGCCCCGGCCTGCCGGTCACCGGCGTCACCTGCCCGACCGCCGGGTGCGTCTTCCACGCCGGCGCCGGCGCCTACTTCACCTGCCTGTCGTCGGGCGCGGGCGCCTGCTTCCACTTCGGCGCGCGCTGCGCCCCGGCCGACGCCTGCCTCTATCATCCCGCCAGCCGCGCCTACCGCCGCTGCGACCAGATCGTCGAGGGCACCTGCGCCGTCGCGCCCGGCGCTCCGTGCACCCCAGCCTCCGCCTGCACCTTCGATCCATCCGACGGCCTGCACCGCACCTGCCTCGCCTGGTCCGCTGGCACCTGCACCCGATTCGCTGGCCTCTGCTGAGGGGACAGGATCCGGGGTCCCAGGTACGCGGATCCAGACAGCTTTTTGGGGCCGTTGCGTTTCGGCTCGGCGACCTCCTAACTGCTCGGAACCAAGAACGGATCCGTCGCCGAGCCCTCGATCTTCGCTCGCGGAGGAACGATCGGTCGTCGAGGAGCACCCGAAACGCAACGCCTCCTGAATCGTGAATGATCTCAGGTTATTGCGACCTAGGATCCTGTCCCTTCGTTGTAAGTGCTTGGAAGTGCGTGGAGTGGATCGGGCTTGACGAAACTGGGGTTGAAAGGCATTTTCAAGTT